>WRJN01000023.1 GCA_009778605.1 Oscillospiraceae bacterium | reverse complement strand
GCAACATCGCGTTCCTGTGATTACAAGTCCTTTTTGCGTTACACTCTCGGTAGTTTGTCTCGGTGCATCGGGATTCACCTCAACAGGAACATCGGGGAGTTGCTCGGATAATTCCCGCTGACTGTACCTCAATTCGGGATTAAACTTGATGCACTCAACCATAATAGGTTCTTCTTTATGGTGATAGAAGTTAGGCAATCGGAACACCCGCGACTCGTTTATACAAGCGGGGTCACCGTTAAACTGTTTCACCAATTGTCGCTGAATATGCCGAAATTCGCTGACTTGTGCTTTTTCGTCCATCAGCCAATAGCAATGCAGGGATTTGCGGGTTTTCACAATCAGCGAAGGCGGGAGCGGAAATCGCTTAATCCGCTCCAACTGCTCTTCAAGTGACATATCGTCCATTTCCACAAACTGAGCGTTTATGCGGGTAATCGAAACATCATCATGACCGCCGTGATTAACAGCAAAGAATATTCCGCGACCACGCTCGTTATTGGCATGAAGTTCCTTTTCGATTTCGTGGAATCTGCCTTGCTCTTTGTACATTGCATATCCTCCTTGGGACTGGTTGTCCTTGTTCAAGGATATGCAGGGGAGGCGGGTAGTAGAAGTTCTAAGATTTTTCGCCTTTTTTCGAGAAAGTCATTGTATTTTCACTCGATATATGCTATAATTAGTAAGATTAAACCGATTGCACGATATAAAGAATAGGAATTAACATATATGATAACAGGCGAAATAAAAAGCAAAGTCGACAGGCTTTGGGAAATGTTCTGGACAGGCGGGATTACGAATCCGCTCGATGTAATTGAGCAGATTACATATGTTGCGAATTGGTGCGATGAACATGATGACCCACGGAATCGGAAATCCGCATATTCTCTACCGCGACTCGCTTTCTGACCAAAACCCCGACAATGGCGTATACACGAAAATCTTAGCGAATCCGCCGTTCAAGGGCAGTCTTGACTATGATGTTGTTTCAACTAATCTTATAAAAGTAGCGAAAACTAAAAAAACAGAACTATTGTTTCTTGCTTTGTTTCTGCGAATGTTGAAGAATGGTGGTCGTTGTGCATCTATAGTTCCTGACGGTGTTTTGTTCGGTTCGAGTAAGGCTCATGTGGATATTCGCAAGGAAATTGTTGAAAATCATAGGCTTGAGGCGATTATTTCCATGCCATCGGGCGTGTTCAAGCCATATGCGGGTGTTTCCACCGCTGTCATCGTCTTTACCAAGACAGGGGCGGGTGGCACTGACAATGTGTGGTTTTACGATATGCAGTCAGACGGATACAGCCTTGATGACAAGCGTGTTCAAGTTGAGCAGAACGACATTCCCGATATAATCGCACTTTTCAAAAATCTCGCCGCCGAAACCGACCGTGAGCGGACAGAGCAGTCTTTTCTTGTTCCTAAGTCTGAAATAGTGGATAACGGCTACGATTTGTCAATTAACAAGTACAAGAAAAGTGCGTATGTTGAGGAAGTTTACCCCATGCCGCGTGAGATTCTCGCTGAGATTAACGAGATTGAGTCGGAAATTCAAGGCGGCTTGCGAGATTTGGAGGGGTTGTTGAATGGCTAAACTTATAGCAAAAGAATATGAATCTTTTGAAAACATCAAGCAAATTGATGAAAATGGCAATGAATACTGGTCTGCACGGGATTTACAAACAGCGTTAGAATACACTCAATGGCGAAATTTCTCAAAAGTCATTGACAGAGCTATGCTCGCTTGCAAAAACAGCGATAATGCAATTTCGGAACATTTTTTTGAAACTGCTAAAGCAGTCGAAATGCCGTCAAAACCCCGCAAAAATCAAGAAGAAATAGGTTTTGCTGAGGTCAGCAAAACCAAAAATGTTATTGACTACAGACTCGACAGTCCGAATAATGCAGAAACAGACCAAGAAAAAAAGAATCAAGTATACCAATATATTTGTGAAAATATTTCTGAGAATCAACTTATTGTGTCTGGGATTGGGTACGCTAACAAGAAGATTGAATGTGTTGAGTTCGATAAAGTGATTGAACTTGATAATCAAAAATACAATCTACTCCAAGAAACTGATTATACTGAAAATGTTGAATTACTCAAGGAACTGAGCTTAAAGTGATGTATTGATATAATCCCATCAATCCCGCCAACCAACGTAACTCCTACCTGCGACCCCCATCTTATGCATCCCGTTTCGTCGGCGCACTCCCCCGTCAACACAGCGTCGCCGTGGGGGTTGATTACGCCGCAAAAGTAAAGCAATGACGTGTCAATATCCGCCATACCGGGAACGCCGCGCGCGTCCGTCGCCGCGTGAAGCAGGTCTGCCAACGCCTCCTGCCCGCACTCGGTATAAGTGTGATTGAGCGGGTATTTGCGAAGCATTTCGTCCACGAACGGGCGATCGCGCTCGGGCTGGAAGTCGTTCGCGGCAAAGTGTTGGTCATTGCCCGCGAAATCCAACGAGAACGTGTTTATCGTGTCGCCACGCTCGGACAGGTAGCGCGACGCCACAGCCGTGACAATGCTCGAATCTACTCCGCCCGACAACATACTGCACAACCGTCGGCTGTTCGCGACGCGAATATGCACGGCGTCAGTGACTAAGTTATACACCGTTTCCACTGTTTGTTCGTAATTGTCGGTATGCGGGCGGCTCGTGAGCGTCCGGTACCGTTTCGCGGTGAGCTTGCCTCCCTCAAACACGCCGCAATGCGCCGGGCGAAGTTGATGTACGCCTTTGAATACACCGCTGTCAGGTTTACGCGCAGGACCAATCCCAAACACCTCCCGCAATGACTGTAGGTCGATTTCCGGCGTTATGTAATCAAGCTTGAACAGCGTGTCATAATCCGACGCGAACACAAGAGTATCACCGCGAATGGCGTATAAAAGCGGTTTGATACCTGCATGGTCGCGGAATAAGTACAGCTTTTGTGCGTGGCTGTCGTGAATCGCGAACGCAAACGCGCCGTTGAGTTTGTTCACAAAATCCGCGCCCCACTGAACATAAGCATTGAGCAGAACTTGCGCGTCCCCCGAACACTCCGCGTTTAACTCCGCTTTAATTTGCGCGGCGTTGTATAATCGCCCTGTGTAAGCGATACTAAACTTTTTATGCAGCGTGAATCGCTCACCCTGCGTAAACTCAAATGTGCCATTTCTGCAAAATCCCGATATAATATTATTCATAAGTAATACCCTCCCGTAACAAGTGTATGCTACGAGAGGGTTGTATGATACCACAAATTTACTCTGGAATCCCCGACACGGTAAACTCAACGGTGAATGACGTGAGCGGCTCACCGCCCGAGAGCGTGAACGCGTGCGCGCCCTCGCTGTCAATCGGCAGTTTATTCACGCCGACAAGACGTTGGTTCGGTTCCCACCACGCTGTCCAAATCTCAATGTTGACGCGTCCGCCGCCGCCCGCCTCGTCACCGCGTTTGACTAACCGCTCGGTGAAGTTCACACCGCTGTTCGCGCTCGCGCCGTTGATTCTCACTGAAGTCACGTTCACTTGAACGTCCCCCCATGCGGCAGGAAGAACGGGAACGTGGGCAAAACCGTTGGGGTAGCGGAATGTCGCGGTATCGCTCATGAGCGCGAGGCTCGCGATGTGTTCGGAAGGCGGTAGGTTCAAAGTCGCCGTATACGTGCCGTTGCCCGTGATGTTTACGACATCACCCTCACGCTTCGTCCAACTAATCGAGTCCTGCGCCATAAGTCGTATCGGCGCGCTGAGTTGAGGCTTTTGCGGCGGCTCGCTGTCGTTCACGACGCGCCACACACCCTCTCGCGATAACGCCTGAATCTGCCAGTCTTTCATTAACGTAACGTCTGCCGATTGCAAGACAGTCTTACGCGAATTACTCACCTGCAGCGTTTCACGGAAAGACAGGTTGAAGTTCATACGCATATTTTTGAGCGTCACGTCGGTTTCGTTGCGATTCGCCGCAATACGCACCGTTTCGCCCGCGCGGACAATCACCGCAGGGCAACGCCACTTGTGTTTATCACTGCCGTCAGTGAGGTACAACCCTTTTGTTGAGAGGGCTTTGTCGGTGGGGTTGAACACCTCGAGCCAACTGTCCCTGTCCCCCGCTGCGCGGATTGCCGTTACACGAAGATTGACGTTCGCGCTCTTTTTATAATATATCTCCACCGTTTGCGCGCCGTTAATGGTGATTGTGACTTTGTCGGTCGCGTCGCGCCGCGTTCCGCCTATGAACCAGTGGCTCACCTCATACCCCGGGTAGGGTTTCGCGGTAATGTCAACGGACGTTCCGTTGTAATAATTGCCGATGGCTTGGCTTTGCTCACCCACAATCCGCGCGTTCATGACTGCGCCGCCCCCCGCTGTAGTCTTGAGGGTCAACCCACTCCGATTCGCCGCCGACAACCCTAACCCGCTATTACTCACAGCTTTCCATTGCCGCCCAATCATGGACAGCATTTGCGCGGGGCGTTCATTGATGTACGCCCTCATGAGTTCGCGGCTGTCATGCACCGATTCAGAGTGAGGCCAGCCGTCCCCGAATGTTTTAGCGCGCAGGGCATACTCATGCTCGGGGCGAATCCGCGCGATTAACGTGTCTAATTCTTTTTCGGCGTTATCGGGCGTGAGCACACCCTCTATTAAGTCAATAAGCGTGTTGGCGAACCGCCCGCGCATATCCTCGCGCTCCAAAACGGCGTTCAGCATTGCCGACGTTCCCTGCCATTGCGGATTGCTGACTCCGCCGCCACCGCGTAAAATGTTGTGAATGGTGTTGATGTTGGCGGGCGCGCTGTTGTAAATGTTCCACGCTGCCTCAATGTCATGAGGCATCCACCGCCACTTGCCGTCGCGGAGATGCTCGTGCAGTTCAGTGTCAGCGCGTTCTTCATCGGTGGGGAAATATCGCCACATTTCCATGTTATGATTGGGCCAGTCCAAATTCTGAATGTAGACGTTGTACGCATAATACAACATCATACTGTCAATACACACGCGCGACGTAAATTCCGCCCAACGCGTTTCATTAGTCAAGTTCATACCGTTCGCTAACCTGAACACTTCTGACCAGTCAGCCGTTGCGTCGGATTCGCCCTCCCAAAAATGATTGCCGTAGCCGTTTTCAGAGCCACCGATTGCGCGGAACCGCTCCGTTTCGCCGCCGTACATACGCCGCAGGTGATTCTCAGTCCGCGGGGATTTCAACCACGACACACCGTAATACTCGCCATTGATGAACACCGCCGCAGGTGTATGTGTCTGCGTAGAGGGAATACCCGCTTGCCGCAACATGGTCTGGCTGAACTCATCACGCAGGAACGCCTCGCTTCTGTCTGAACCGCCGTTACGCAACCGCACACGACGATAGCTGTTCATGATGTTGCCGTCCTGTGCGTTCTCACCAAAGAACGGGTAATCAAACCGCTGAACTCCGTAGTCTTCCTCCCGCGCATACAACTCAAGGCTTTTTTGGTTGTGCGCGCGCGAATACCCACCTTTTACGCGGACGCCTGCCCGTTGCGACAGCCGCATTGTGCCGTCATGCTCGAACAATTGAAAAAATACTTCCCGCTCGGACTCTCTGCCGTTTCGATTAAAGTTGGCAGGGCGATTAGGCTCGATTTCGCCCGGTCCTCCCGCCCCCCACTCTCCCGGGGGAAAGATTTCCCACGACGGTCCCGGACGCGGCGGTCTGCCGTTGCGGCGCGTGAAGTCGTCAATCCAGTTTTGCCTGTCCACCCCTGCCACCATAACACCGTCATGGTGGTTGTACAATCCGTGAGGGTCGCCGTTAAGGACGAACACGAGTGTGCTTTCGCTGAACCGTGTATGTATGCCCAAACCCTTGACAAACGTATGTGTAACAACAGGCGAAACCTCACCGCCGCGCACTGCGTACGCACGCACGCTGAACGTGTCCGCGTTCGCGCCGACAGTCACGGGGATTGGCGTGGTGTAGCGTATGTCAACGGCAGGGCTCTCGCTTACTGCTTTGAAATACTCGGTATCGCGCACGCACTTTGTAGTGGGGTTGCCGTTGAGCGTGTAAAAGACTTGAGCGTCATCGGGCGTGGTGAGCGTTAAGCTGAACGCCGCGTCATAAAACCCCGACAGGTGAGAGAATACCACCTCAAGCGGAGCGGGCGAATCGGGCGTTACAGACTGTGCGCGCGGCTGAACTGTGCTCTCGGCTAATACTGCCAACAACAACGCAAACAGTAACGTCAATGCAATGTTTCTAATCTTCATTATACGCCTCCAAATACCTCAACGCACCGCCCGCCAAATACAACGAGCCGCATATCAAAACCATGTCTGCCTCGCGTGAATCTTGCAATGCCCGACTAATCGCGGCGGCGGTTTCACGCGCGCACGACACGTCTTCAACTTCAATCAAGTTTGCAACTCCCATACGCCGCAACTCGCTCAAGCACCCTGCACGGTCTTTAGACTTCTGCGTACCGAAAACAACAATCTTGCGTTTAACCGATAGCGGCGACAACATAATCATGTCAACAATCGCCTTAATTGCGTCGGGGTTGTGCGCGCCGTCAACAATGACAGTCGGGTTATGACGTACAGTCTGGAATCTTGCAGGAAGCGTCACTGCCGACAGGTCACAGGGCGCGACGCCGAGTACGCCCAACGCCGCAGTCGCCGTCAAGCGGTTACATTCCATCCACGTCATAGGCGTTGTCACCTGCGGAATCACCACCTGTGCGTTCACGCGCCGCGCCGTCTCACGAATGACATTCAGCGCGCCCGACGGCTGTGTGGGGTCGGCGACTACCGGAACACCCGTCTTGATAATCCCGGCTTTATGCCGCACGATTTCTTCTATGGTGTCGCCGAGAAGCGCGGTATGGTCAACGCCGATTTTAGTAATCACGCTCACCACAGGGGTGATTTCGTTGGTGCAGTCCAGCAAGCCGCCGATTCCCGTTTCAACCACTGCGTAATCCACGCCTTGTTGAGCGAAATACTCCCGCGCAGTCTTCCACAACGTCTGAAAAAAACAATCGGGCGGTAACGTGGGAATGCGGCGACAGTCAATGGGCGTACCGTCAATGGTGATTCTCTCACTGACTTCGTGCAGGTGCGGCGAAGTAAACAACCCCACCTTGAACCCTGACGCAGTCAATGACCGCGCAATGTACGTACACGTACTGCCCTTGCCGTTCGTCCCCGCTACATGAATGTACTTCATGTTGACCAGTTTTTCTGGCGAATATCGTCGCCATGAAACTCAAGAATCTCCATCATGATAAAGCGCGACGTAATGCGGTTGCCGTACCTCAATTCTTGTTCGTTCG
Organism: Oscillospiraceae bacterium; assembly: GCA_009778605.1. Lineage (GTDB taxonomy): Bacteria > Bacillota > Clostridia > Oscillospirales > Ruminococcaceae > Ruminiclostridium_E. Next base: position 10,475 of record WRJN01000023.1, on the reverse strand, counting down.
TGTTTAAGTTAGTGCTGATAATCGTAGGTTTTCCCGCGTTCATGCGCGAGTTGAGTATGTTATAGAACGTCAACACATAAAAGCTGGTGTCATATTCCGTGCCAATATCGTCCATAATGAGCAGCTCGGCGGCTTGCAAAAGTTTCATCGTATGCCCGACTTCGCGCCCGTAATGCTCGTCATGAACCTTCGCAAAAAAATCCGGCGCGGAACCGTACACGACGTTATAGCCTTTGGAGAGGACTTTTCCCGCAATCGCCAACGAGAGATGCGTCTTGCCCAACCCCGTTCCCCCGGTCATTAAAATTCCGGGGTTAGGGAGGTGGAAATCTTCGGCATATTTCTCGCAAAAGTGAAAATTATCCTGCGTAATTTCGCGGACGTTGCCTATGTCTATACGCACTTCATCAGGTTGATAAGTCACGTTAAACGTGTCAAACCCCGTCAGCGTTAAATGCGTTGAGGCGTTGATTTCTGCTGACGCGAACCGTTTCACCGCATTGTTGTAACATTCACATCGCGCGTATTGGGTCACGCCCGTGTCTTGACACATCGGGCAGGAATAAATGGGGTCTAAATAATCATGAGGCTTACCCGCATTCATGAGCAGCTCTTTCATTCGCACAACAGCGGCGACGTTTTCTTGTCGGATTTCCTCAATCTTCGCGCTCGCCGTTTCAGGGTCGCCGCCGTCAAGTACAACGCCTGCGATTTTCGCACCCGCAGTCGCCATTAAGGCGCGCAACTGCACAAACTCGGGGAATCGTGCGTCCATCTCGGCGCGACGCACCTTGCGCTTTTTGTCGTTGGCTGCCTTACGCCGCAGCAACTCCTGCTCGGCTTGGACATGATATTTTACATTAAAGCTCATTGGAACCCTCTCGGCTTTTGATTCGTTTTTCACGGCGGTCACGGATTTGTTCTTTCAGCTTGTCTAAATCATACGTGGCAGGAGTAGCGGTGTCTAACGCTTTATTTTTCTTTACGTTCGCGACTTTCGCACCACCGACAGCGGCTTTACCCGCAGGATTGGTGAGCCCGACACCCGCTTTCAGTTCCCGCGCAATCAACTCGGCTTTCTCGTAGGAGTCAATCCCGCGATTAAACCAGTCTTTAGCAACGGTTTTTATGTAACTCGGTGATGTTTTCTTTGCATCTGCACAATACCCCACCAACACAAGGGCGACTTCGGGTTTCATACCCACGTCTGCGACAATCACCGCCAACGCACCATGCTCAGGTCGCGTGAGCGGTCTGCCAAACAACACTTCGGCGCGCTCAAACAAAAACTTCACGTCTTTGTCATTCTCTAACAACTCTGCGATTTCCTTGGGCGAAAAAACATAATCACCTGACAAAACTTTATTGGCTTTTTTGACTTCGCTCGCAGTATTCGTAACAGGAACATCTGCGACTATAGGCGGGGGCGCGCTTGTGTTTGTGTCGGTTACACTGCGCTGTTCCCAAAACGCCATAGCTGCCGTAACGTCATCAGGTGCGACGCCGGTAGCGCGCGAAATTTCACCCGCCGACAGCGCGTTGCCGGAGTGCCGCAAACAATACAGCAAGACTTTCAGATGATTCGACGTGGCGATTTTGATATGCTCGTCAACAATCGCGTTAGGCACGGCGAATACGCCGCCGAACACCCCGAGGTCAAATGTATACATAAGAACTCCTAAAGTAAACACCCCTGCGATTGACACCGCAGGGGCGTGTATATATTGATTAGTACATTGGTCTGTACCTCTTTCGTAGTAATCGTTTAAGAATTATTGACTACTTCATTGGCCCATACCTCTTTCATAGTAATGGTTGTTAATTCATTGACTACTTCATCGGACTGTACCTCTTTCGTAATAATGGTTAAGACAAAATTAACTACTTCATAGCACCGTACCGCCTTTCCTAAACTTTGGAAATCCTTTTATATAAACAAAACTTGTATATATAACGCATTCCGTGGCAGAAACCGTTGCGATATGATTAGTCTGCGCGTCTTTTACGATGCGCGACACTCGGATTCATAAGCCCTCAAGAAAAGTGTAACTCGGTTAAAGACCGTACTTTGTATTCGTTATCGGGTCGAAACCCCAACGCAATACCTATTCAAACTTAACTCGCAGACCGCAGCAACCCAATGCCGCAACACTCGTATTCTGCCCGACGCTTTGTTCAATAACTCCTGTGTCCATTGGAATCGCCCGCCTTTCCGGTTAAGATTTACGCTGACAGATTCGGTCTGTCTCGAAGGCGTTACAACACCCCCCGCGCAGTTTGGTGACTCACTCGCCCGCCGATTTTGCTCACTTGTAAACAATGACGTTCACCGCACAATCTGTTCACCTTGCCTCAGCCTTTCTGAACTCCTTCAAGTGTTCTCTCTTGACTGTAACTATAGTTTACCACATCATTTTCGTATTGTCAACCCCTTTTGGCAAATTTCTTTGTGAAAAACTGCACAAAATTTTCAACATTCTTTTGTGCAATATGTATAAATTATGCAAGAAAGGTGAATATTGGGCAATATTTTGAAGTTTACTGTTTTTACCTATTGACATTTCGGTTAATATAGTGTATCATGAAAAATAATCGGGTACAATAACGTAATGAAGAAGTAAAGGACGTTTTTACAATGACTGATACAAATAAAATTGGCGGTGATTTTGACAGCGAGGAAGAGGTAGACGTAGTTGAGATTGAAGGACGTCTGTATGAGAAGTTTGACGAGCTTGAACATAAGGGGGAAGTATATTTCGCGTTAGCTCCTTATATAGAGTATGACGAAGACGAGGACGAAACTGATGAAGAACTCATCGTGGAGTTTGGCATACTCAAGCGTATTGAGGAAAACGGCGAGTATATGCTTGAGGACATTGACGACGATGACTTGTTGGACGAACTCGGCGCAATGTTCGAGAGGCGGTTCGACGAATTAACTCAAGACTAAACCATAATCACCACAACACTCTGCAACCTACGAACGAAAACCTACATCGTTCACAGCTCAACCTACTTTCGGTGATTCAAAAACAGGCAAGTGCCTGTGATTTAAAACAGGCAATGCCTGTACTGTCGCGTGCGACAACGTATGGTTCAATATAATCCAACACATTGAACTTGGGATTTCTGCTCTGTTGGCGGATTGCAGACCTCCCGCGGCTTTCGGGTCGCGGACGAAGGGAGCGCGAAACCGCAGGCGAATTTTACCCACCCTGCACACGTGCGGGTTTTATATGTCATACCCGGCGCGACGGTATGTATAAATACTCGCTCTTAATCAGGGCGAGTATTTATACATACCTTGACAAACGGAAAAAACTGTGATATACTCTATTAAAACATTAGTAAGTAGTGTGAGTAGGAGGCTACATCATGAAACGAATCAAATCAAGCATAGCCATGTTCCTCGCGGCGGCAATCACGCTGACCGCGCTGACGGCGTGCAGTGAATCGGGTACATCTGAAATACTCGCAGAGCATACGAAAATCACTGCCGCGCCGCTCGACGAATCTACGACAGAGCTTTTCTCGCTTACCGCGACGGACTTCACCGCAGAGGTGTTTCGGCGTGCGTACGCGGAAAGTAACGGCGACAACACACTCATTTCGCCGCTGTCAATCCTGCTTGCGTTAGCCATGACTGCCAACGGTGCTAACGGTGAAACGCTCACGGAAATGGAGGCGGTTCTCGGCAAGGTGGTGCCTATTGACGTGTTGACTGCCTTGTTGGCGTCGTACACGGCTAACCTGCCGAGCAGTAACAACGCGAAACTTAAATTAGCCAACTCGATTTGGTTCCGCGATGATGAGGAACGTCTGACAGTAGAAGAATCATTCTTAACCATTAACCGCCATTACTACGGCGCGCAAATCGCGAAATCGCCCTTTGACAAGACTACGCTTAACGAAATCAACGGCTGGGTCAAAGACAATACCGACGGCATGATTGAACATATTCTTGACGAAATTCCGCCCGAGGCGATTATGTACCTTATCAACACAGTCATGTTCGACGCACAGTGGCGTGAACAATATAAAGAAAGCCAAGTGTGTGAGCGGACATTCACGGCGTTAGACGGCAGTAAACAAAAGACCGAACTCATGTACTCGGACGAAACGCGCTACTTAGAAACGGACAACGCTACGGGTTTCATGAAACCGTACAAGAGCGGTTATTCGTTCGCCGCGCTGTTGCCTAATGAAGACGTTGCTTTCGGTGACTTTGTGGCGGGTTTGACAGGTGAAAATCTCCGAAAATCGTTGGAGCCGCAAGACGAGTATGTAAAATCCGCACTACCAAAATTCTCGTTTGACTATGACATTGAAATGAGCGACGTTCTCACCGATATGGGTATGCCTACTGCTTTTGACGATGGAAACGCCGATTTCGCACGGCTGGGCAAATCGACGCATGGTAACATACACATCGGCAGAGTCCTGCACAAGGCGTTCATCGAAGTCGCCGAAGACGGCACACGCGCAGGCGCGGCAACGGTTGTTGCGTTGGATGACGGAGGAGAGGCGTATTATGAAGAATACAAAACCGTAATCCTCGACCGCCCATTTGTGTTCGCAATCGTTGACAACGCGACGAACACGCCGATTTTCATGGGAGCGTTGACAAACGTGTAAAACTAATCCCAAGGAGTTTTTGTAAAAATGAAAAGAATTCTATCAACAATCCTGCTAATAACAATAGCCGCGATTACGGTGACTACTGCGTCGGCGGACTCGTTCAAGACCACGCGTGACCCTATCCGCTACTCCGATTTTCACACAGACGGCGACAAAATCGAGTTGCGCGGGCGGTATCAGAGCGACTTTGTAGCGTCAATCGCAGTTTTTTCGTTTGATGACAATGCCGTTCCGCTGACCAATCACGGCGACACGACCATTCACAGCGAGACGGACGGTTCATTCACTGCCGAATTTGTCGGTTCACCTGATGAGGTGGGCGCGTATCGTATTCGTATAATCTTGCAAAAAGGCGGCTCGTTCACTTATCGCGTGTACTACGACAACGGCTGGAACTTTACCTCGGAGCTGTCGGGGGACTCAAAGTCACGCGCTGAACGGTTTGACTTTGTGACCGAAAACGTCACCAAAGTGGATTCGTCTGCCACTGCGCTATACTTGTCAGGCAATGACGCGTCACGCGAAAAAAACACTCAAACATTGGAGGACATCAAAAAGATTGCAGACGAAATGACGGCAAGCCTCGACAATGACTATGACAAAGCGAAAATCATCAGCGCGTGGGTTGCCGCGAACGTCTACTACAACCGCGACATCAGCACGACTGCCGACAATACCGACACGCTGACGCAAACAATCGCACTAAGCAACGTCTTAAACACGAAACGCACAATTTGCTCGGGGTATGCGAACTTAACGGCGGCTATGTTAGAATCGCAGGGCATACGCGCCATTACTGTTATCGGTAACGCAGTCAACATTGCCGAATATGACATGATTGGCGACGCAAGCCGTCATCATGAGTGGACGGCGTTCTGGTACGAAAAGGAACAGCGTTGGGTCATGCTGGACTCGGGGTGGGATAGCTGGAACTACCACGAAAACGGCAGAGATGTGCGGCAAAACGCACCGCGGAAATACTTCGACATCACGCCGCAAGCGTTAGCACAGACACACACGCCTATTAAAGCGGAGGAGCGGGTCTATTTCGCACTGCTCAACGAGTCTGACACCGATAACACAGCCCCCGACATAACGGACGACCCTTTCGCAATGTATCAACCCCCCGCGAATAACCAAAACCCTGAAACGCCTGAGCCCACGCCAACCGAAGACTTGACGGTTTTATATATAATCGTCGGCGCGTTGAGTGTTGCCGTGATAATTAGCGCGGTAGTATTAGTTTCGATAAGAAGCAAAAATAAAAAACAATAACGGAGGTGGCGTAATGGCGAAACGCAGAATAGGTGTCCTCACAAGCGGTGGGGATTGCCCGGGGCTGAACGCGACGATTCGCGGCGCAGTCCGCACATTGAACGGCACGTTAGGCGCGGATAACGTGGAAATCGTCGGCATTTATGACGGCTTTTTAGGGCTGATTCAAGATAAGTGCAAAGTCTTGACGTCGAGTGACTTGACGGGGTTACTGACACTCGGCGGCACGTTCCTTGGGAGCAAGCGAACGCCGTTCAAGAAGATGGAAAAAATCGAGGAAGACGGGTTGGACAAAATCGCCGCGATGAAATCCACCTACGCGAAACACGGGCTGGACGCGATTTTGGCACTCGGCGGCAAAGGCACACACAAAAACGCCAACCTGCTGTCACAGCACGGCATAAACATCGTAGGCTTGCCCAAAACAATCGACAACGATATATACGGCACGGACTTCACGTTCGGGTTTCATACTGCCGTGGAAATCGGCACGGAAGTCTTGGACAGAATCCACACCACGGCATTCTCACACGAACGCGTCATGGTGGTGGAAATCATGGGGAATAAAGCGGGCTGGTTGGCGTTGTACGCGGGATTAGCGGGTGGGGCTGACGTGATTCTGATTCCCGAAATTCCGTATGACATTGCAAAAATTCTGCAAGCGATTCAGGCGCGTAAAGACGCGTGCAAACCCTACTCCATGGTAGTCATTGCGGAGGGCGCGCTGACTGTGGGCGAATCTAAAATGAAAAAGTCCGAACGTGCGGCAATGAGGCAAGGCAATACCGCGACGTACTCCGTCGTGAAAGCGATTAGTGACGCGGGTTTCGAGAGCCGCGCAGTCGTCCCCGGACATATGTTACGCGGCGGTACGCCCTGCGCTGCGGACAGGGTTTTGTCCACGCAGTACGGCGCGCGGGCGGCTGAGCTGATTTGCGCCGAGAAGTACGGCTACAGCGTCGCCGTAGTCGGCGGCAAAGTCACCGAGAATCGTTTCGCGGACATGGCAGGAATCGCGAAATTAGTGGACGCAAACGGTGACATCGTAAAAGTCGCACGCGGAATCGGCGTGAGTTTTGGGGATTAGTACTACATTGACACAACCTAATTTGCTGTGCAAAATCAACATCTCACAAACATCGGTACAAGTGCTACGTTTGAGCGGCGTGTTTTGGTACTTTTGCACGCGCAAAAGTACAATTCACACCACAACTCCGCCGCCCACAACGGTGTCATCATCATACAACACGACAGCCTGTCCGCGCGCGACAGCCCTTTGCGGCTCGTCAAACACTACACTCACACGCCCGCTGTCGGTCACGACGGCGGTTGCGTTTTGTTCACGCTGATTATAGCGAAACTTCGCCTTAACTTGTATTTTCACCCCAACTGCGGGCGCGTCAAAAGCAATCCAGTTGAACTCGTCGGCAGTCAAGCAATCAACACATAACGCCGACACATCATCACACAATGTCACGGTATTCGTGAGCGCGTTTTTGTCCGAAACGTACATGGGATAAGGTAACGCTAAACCGAGCCCGCGTCGCTGACCCACGGTGTAGCGGATTACTCCGTTGTGCCGCCCCAAGACGTTTCCGCGCGTGTCCACGAAATCGCCCTGCGGACACGTCACGCCGCTGTGCTCCTCGATGAACGCAGCGTAATCACCGTCGGGGATAAAACAAATGTCCTGACTGTCTGACTTGTCGGCGTTACCGAACCCCTGCGCCGCCGCGATTGTGCGAATCTCGGGCTTGCGATACTCGCCCAACGGAAACGCAACTCGCGACAACTGACTTTGCGTGAGGGTGTATAAAAAATAACTCTGGTCTTTCATTTCGTCGATGGCTTTTTTGAGCAGGTACCGTCCGCGATTCTCGTCATACGTTACGCGAACATAATGCCCTGTGGCGATTTTGTCCGCGCCGATTGCACTCGCACGCTTCAACAACTCGCCGAACTTCAAGTGACGATTGCAGTCAATGCAAGGATTAGGCGTACCGCCGCCCTGATACACCGCGACAAACTTGTCAATGACCGCCGCACGAAACTCCTCGGCTAAGTCGAACTCGTGAAACGAAATGCCCAGCCGTTCGCAAATCGCCCGCGCCGACGCGATTTCATCACTGCCGCGATTATCAAGCAGACGCATAGTCGCGCCCAAACAGTCATACCCCTGCGCTAACATGAGGTACGCCGCCACGGAACTGTCCACGCCACCGCTCATGGCGATTGCAACTCTATCCGCCATATTCAATCATGCGGTCAATACACGCCCGCGCCTCCGTGATTGTCGTACTGTCCAACTCAATCGCTTCGCCACCCGTACCCTGTACCGCTTGCAAGACGTGGACTAACGAAGTAATTCGCATATCCGGGCAAATCAGCTTGTGTGACAGCGGGTAGAACTTTTTATAAGAATGAGAATACTGTAGATTCTGCACTATCGACATTTCTGTGCCTATGATAAACTCATCATTGTGTGACGCACCTGCATAGTCCATAATCGCCGACGTTGAACCCACAAAATCGGCTTGCGCCAAGACTTGTGGCGTACACTCAGGGTGCACTAACAACAGCGCGTCGGGGTGAGCCGCCCGCGCGCGCCGTACGTCTTCCACATAAACCGCCACATGAACGGGACAGCCGCCCTCGAGAAGTTTCACATTCTTGTCAGGGCATTGCGCCGCCACGTACGCTCCAAGATTACAGTCGGGGATAAACAGTATGTCTTTTTGGGGCAATTTCTCCACAATCTTAACCGCCGAGGAGGACGTGACACACACGTCACACACGGTTTTAAGCGCGGCAGTGGTGTTAATATACGCGACAACGGCATGGTCAGGGCAGTCCCGCTTGACTGTGTTAATGTACTCCACACTCATTTGTTCAGCCATGGGGCAACCTGCGTTGGGGTGAGCGAGAATCACAGTTTTTTGCGGCGACAGAATCTTGACCGTCTCCGCCATGAACCGCACGCCACACATGACAACGGTCTTGTTAGGCACAGTCGATGCGGCAACGCTGAGCTGATACGAGTCCCCCGAAAAGTCGGCGATTTCGATGATTTCCCGCGATTGATAACTGTGCGCGAGAATGCAAACGTCACGCTCGGTCTTGAGCCGCATAATTCGCTCCTGAACTTCTTTTATCGTCATTATTCTTAATCTCCCTTTACATATTATAAAAAATATGGTATTATATATAGTATAAATTTCGGTACTTACGAAGGAGGTCTTATGAATTACATTATCACTTCAAACTCGGCGTTTCCGATGGCAGAAATCACGTTGGCGCAGGGCGAAAACATCAAGATTTGCCGCGGCGGTATGGTGTATCACAGAGGCGATGTCACGTTAGAGGGCAAGCTCAACACAGCCGACGGCAAAGGCGGTGTAGGCGGTGCTATCAAAGCAATGGCGCGCTCGACTGTGAGCGGCGAAAGTATGTGGATTACCCATGTCACCGCGAATACATCTGATGCCAAAATCACCATTGCGCCGCCTGTGCCGGGCTGTATCAAAGAGTTGCAGATAGGCGGAAACGTCCAGTGGCGATTGAGCGACGGCGTTTTCTTGGCGTGTGATGCAAGCGTGGCATGGACGATGCAACGCCAGTCATTAGGCAAAGCCGTATTCGGTACAGGCGGGCTGTTCGTCATGGAAACGCAGGGTCAAGGCACGCTCTTGATTGACAGTTTTGGAGACCTCATTGAAATACAGCTTGACGGAAGCAAGCCGCTTGTCGCGGATAATGCTCACGTAGTCGCGTGGACGACTTCGTTGCAATACAAAATAGGTTTTGCCTCGGGCATATTCGGCGTTAAGACAGGCGAGGGCATTGTCAACACGTTCAACGGCGTTGGCTCTGTGCTGATTCAAACGAAAAACTTACAGTCACTCGCGGGCGCATTAGCGCGATATTCTTCTACTAATTCTTAGAAGTGGGGCTACCGCCCCAAACCCCAAGCTATTTCATAGTTTCCTAAACTTGATTCGACCCGATAACCGTTCGAGCGCGTTACGCGCGCGGACGGTTTTGTCGTACAGCGCGGTGACGTAGTCGAAAATGCTGTCATACTCGCCTTGTGACAGCGTTGTGTGATTCTCGTCCGCAAACTCAAGTTTGGTAAACGCAGGCATGACTTCGCTCAACCGCGCCGTAAACGGTGTTTCACCTGAATCGGGAGTGTCGGGAGAGTTACTCGCGCACAATCGCGTATCCACTCGTTCGGCATACTTGGACGGCGGCTCTCCCGAAACGCTGTCAATACCCTGTGACTTCAACAGCCGGAACATGAAGCGATACATTTCTGCGGCGCGCTTACGGTTCGTGCCTTCATCAATGTCCGCGCCCTCCCCGAATCCGCGCCAACGCGCGAACTTGTCCTCCTCCGCTCGCTTGAGCCGCCTAAGCATGAGGACAATCGCGACAATCGCCGACGCGATAACCCCCACAACTGCTACGATTTTACCCAACAAAGCATAATCAAACGGAGGCGGCTCGGGTGGAATCGGAATAGTTTGAATCGTCGTCTCGTGAGTTTCTTCAGTTGCCTCGTC
>WRJN01000022.1 GCA_009778605.1 Oscillospiraceae bacterium | reverse complement strand
AGGCATAAAAAAAGACCGACTCACATTAAATGAATCGGTCTTCTTCGTATTCCGTTTGCCCATAGCCATTAAATTACTGGTTTTATGGGGTTTTTCCGAGTTGTCTTACGTCAGCCCCTTTAAGGGGTGGGTTTTTATTGTGTGAATCGTCACTTTTCTCTTGTCAATACTCGCGCAACGCCGTTCACAACGGGCAACCCCGCCGCGAACGCTAACACAGTCAGGAGCGTCCCGTAATTCAGCGGTACTGTCTGTAACACCGGCGACAGCCACGTCGTCATCACGGCTACGGCGATAATCGCGGCTGACGCGAGTACGGCAAGCACGAGATGCGGATTGTTACGATACCGCGCATTGAAAATTCCTCTGCCGTTGTCCTTACACTCGAACACGAAAATGAGCTGGCTCAACCCGAGAGTCGCCATTGCCGCAGTCCGTGCGGCGGCGTTGCCACACTCGAGAGCAAGCCAAAACGCGGCGAGTGTGCAGGCGGCTATGGCGATTCCGCGCAGGATAATGCGCTGAAGCATTCCGCCCTCGAATATGCTCGCGCTTGCTTTACGCGGCGGCTGTTTCATGATGTTGTCGGTGGACGGCTCCATGGACAGCGCAATCGCGGGGAGTCCGTCCGTTACAAGGTTGATGAGGAGAATTTGTATGGGAATCAACACAAGCGGCATTCCGAGGAGCATTGCCGCAAACATAGTCAGCACTTCGCCAATATTGCTCGACAACATATACCGCATTGATTTACGGATATTGTTGTAGATTGTTCGCCCTTGCTCGATTGCCGACACAAGCGTAGCGAAATTATCGTCAAGCAGGACTAACTGGGCAGCTTCTTTCGTCACGTCCGTGCCTTGAATGCCCATTGCAACGCCGATTGCCGCTTCTTTGACTGCGGGCGCGTCGTTCACGCCGTCGCCGGTCATGGCGACAATGTTGCCTTGTGACTTCAGCTCCTTAACAATGCGGAGTTTATCGCCGGGCGTCATGCGCGCGTGAACTTCGTCAATCCCTGCCTGCCGCGCAATTTCGTCGGCGGTATTCTTGTGGTCGCCCGTGAGCATGATTACGCGAATCCCCGCCCGCTTACACTTCTTGACCGCCGCTTTTATTTCGGGGCGGAGCGGGTCGGACAACCCCATAATGCCGAGAAACGCGCTGTTTCCCGCTGATTTATTCGCGAACGCTAAACATCGCAAGCCTTTTTTTGTCATCGCGTCATACGCTTTGCGGATTTTCGCCGCCTTAGCTGCGTTTAATGTGTCGCACTTGGCAAGAATCGCCTCAAGGCTGCCTTTGAGGTAGTGCGTCCCGTTGACTGTCACCTGCATGAACTGCGCCGCCGAGTCGAAGGGAATCTCGGCAGTCCGCAGGCAATCCGCTTGAGTGCCGCACTTGTCGGCATATTCCATGAGCGCGACTTCCGTAGGGTCACCGTCATACTTGCCGTCATGCCGTCGCGTGGCGTTGTTGCACAGCGCGGCACAGCGCGTCAGCGATTGCAACGTAGCGGACGAATCAGGCGTCCACACCTCGGTGACTTTCATCTTGTTGAGAGTGAGCGTCCCTGTCTTGTCCGTGCAGATGACGTTGGCGCATCCGAGCGTCTCGACTGAGTGGAGTTTATTCACTAATGCTTTTTGCCTATAGATTCGCCGCACGGCTAACGCAAGAGAGATTGTCACCACAGCGGGTAGCCCCTCCGGAATCGCCGCTACTGCAAGGGATATACCTGTGAGCAACATCGCAAAAATGTCATACCCGCGAATTATGCCTAAAAGACTGACGCCAAGGCAGACGATTATGCAGATTATGCCGATTGTCTTGCCGAGTTCGCCGAGCCGTTTTTGCAAAGGCGTGCGTTCCTCCGTAACGTCGGACAGCATGGACGAAATTTGACCCATCTGCGTGTCCGCGCCTGTGTGTGTCACCTCTGCGACAGCGTGACCGCGCAGGACGGACGTACCCATGAAAATATCGCCGCCCGTGCTTTTGCCGACAGGCAGACTTTCGCCCGTGAGCAAAGCCTCATCAACCTCGAAAGCCATAGCGGTGAGAAGTCGGCAGTCGGCGGGGATTCGCCCGCCTGCCTCGAGCCGCACAATGTCGCCTTTTACGATTTGGGAAGATTCAATCCGCGACAGTTTACCGTCACGATACACAGTCGCCGTGGGCGCGGACAGGCGTTTTAACGCCTCAAGCGTTTTCTCGGCGCGATACTCCTGCGCGAACCCGAGAATGGCGTTCAAAACAACCACGACAACGATTGCCACTGCGTCTAAGTATTCGCCCATAATGACGGAAACCGCAGTTGCCGCTAAGAGGATAATCACCATAGCGTCTTTGAACTGCCCCGCGAATATGCGCCCTGTATTGATTTTCTTCGCCTGAACGAGCGTGTTCTCGCCGTCGGCAATCAGCCGTCGGCGCGCCTCCGCTTCGCTAAGCCCGCGTATGTTTTTCATATGTAAAAACCCCTCTATAGAAAAAATTACTTGTCCGTACAATAATATGAGGACAGGCAGGGAAGTATTACAAAAAAACGCTTGACATTTTGAATGTTTCATGATATACTGTCAGGGTGTATATTATTTGCAAGGAGGCATTTCATCTATGGAGATTAAAGGTTTCACATACGGCTATAACGCGAAACGGGGGGACTGGCGCAGTCCCGAGGGCGTGAAGTCACAAGATTTATTGTATGAACTCGGCAATAACTGGGTGTGTTTGTCCGTGTTGAATCACCAAGATAAGTTTTATTCCACGCAAATTCGCTTTGACTTCGTGAGGACGCCCACCGATAAAGATGTAGAGTTCGCGGTGGAGAAAGCGCACAGCAAAGGCGTGAAAGTCTGCCTCAAACCCATGCTCAACTGTGATGACCATATGTGGCGCGCTCACATTGACTTCCCCGACAAGAATATGGGTGAAACAGACGGCTACTGGGACGAGTGGTTCGCGAGTTACACCGCGTTCATGGTTCATTACGCCGAAATTGCACAGGATTTGGGTGTGGAAATGCTTTGCATAGGTTGTGAAATGCTGGGAACCGAGCGCAAAGAATCACATTGGCGCGAACTAATTAAGACAATCCGCAAGATTTATACCGGGAAAATGGTGTATAATACTAATCACGGCAAGGAAGACGGTACACCGTGGTTTGACGAGTTGGACTACCTCGGAACGTCTGCGTATTACCCCGTTGGGCAAAAGCGCATAGGCGGAACGTGTTCGCCTGATGGTAGCGGGGACTTCGATAAACCCGTAGATAAAGCGGCAATGACTGCCGAATGGGAGAAAGTACGCGAGCGCGTCAACGGAATCGCCGATAAACTCGGCAAACAGTATATCTTCATGGAAATCGGCTGTCGTTCAGCGGAGGGGTGCAGTGCTATGCCGTGGGATTTCGCGCATCGTGACCGCTCACCTGCAGAAGACGAACAAGCCGCATTCTACGAGACCTGCCTTGACGTGTTCGGGAAAGAGAAACGGTTCGCAGGCGTGTTCTGGTGGGATTGGTCTACGTTCATTTACGACACCGACGCGGAGGCTCAAAAAGACATCGGATTCAATATCCACCGCAAAAAAGCCGAGAAAGTCCTGAAAGAAAAGTATGCAAAATCTTGAAATAAACGCGCCGTTCCTTTGGGAATATCTGCGTGAGGTACGCAAGCCAATTATCCTCTACGGAACGGGCGACGGCGCGGATAAAATCCTTGCTATCATGAAACGATACGGCTTACGACCCGTTTGCTTTTCTATGAGCGGCGATTTCGCGAATAAACCCGATTTTCGCGGGTACGCTGTCCTACCCTTTGAGGAAGTGCAGAAACGCTACAGCGATTTTATACTGCTCATCTGTTTCGGTTCGGATAATGCAGACGTACTTGAGCGGCTGTACGCCTTAGCGAACGCCGACGGCGTTTATGCCGTGTACGCGCCTGACGCGCCTGTCGCGGCTGAACTGCACACAATCGCCGATGATATCTACACGCCCGACTATATAGAAGAACACGCCGACAAATTCGCGCAGACGCGAGAGCTGTTCAAGAAAGACGCTAAGTCGTTAGAGGTGTTTGACGGGTGGTTGCAATATCGCTTGAGCGGTGACTTGTACGTACTGCAACGCATAGCGTCACCGCGCCAAGAAGTCATCTCGCTGTTGAAGTTGGACGGCAAAAGCGGGCAGGAGTTTTTCGTTGACGCAGGAGCGTTCAAAGGTGACACAGTGGAGGAATTTCTCGCGGCGGTGGGGCAAACTAACGGCGGTAAACCGTCGCCGACCGCGCAATTCGCACGGATTATTGCTATTGAACCCGACATCAAGAACTTCACTTTGTTGAGGCGTAAATTCTACCCCTACGGCAAAGAACTGTTCGTTCCGGTCAACGGCGCGGCATGGAGCGCGGACGAATCGTTGACGTTCTCGCTCAAGTCCGGCAAAGCGGGGCACGTATTGTCGGGCGAACAATTAAACGAGTATGCAGGGCGGACGTGCAGTGTCAAAGGAGTCAAAATCGACACGTTATGTGAAGTTACGCCCGAGCTGAAACCCACGTTCATCAAGATTGACGTGGAGGGGGCGGAACGCGCAGTTCTCGAGGGTGCGAAAAACACAATCACCAAACACCGCCCGAAAATGTTGGTGTCGCTATATCATCGAAGCGATGATATGTTTGAGTTGCCGCTGTTGTTGCATTCGTGGCACTCGGGGTATAAATTCGCATTGCGTAAAACACACTGTCTCCCCGGGTGGGAGTTTCAGTTAGTCGTGTATAAATAATCAGGAATATAGGAGTTAGCGGAGTTATGAGAAAAGTTGTATTTATCATTATCGCCGTCGTAGCGGTAGGAATCGTAGCATTCTTCGGTTGGCGGGAGTTTCGCGTCCCCAACATCAACTTCGTGACAGACCGCGCTATATCGGCGCGCGAAAACTCGTTCCGCGTTGAACGGTTGTACGCCACCGAAATTGACCACGACGCGTATGAGGCGGAACTCGAGAAAATGCTCGTTCTGACCGAGTATGATGAGGAAATGCGTTTCCAAGCGGCGATTGCGGCAGGGAAACCCGCGTTCTTCCCATCGTTTGAGCTTGTTGCAAGCACTATGCCATCACCTCTTGAAGGGGACGACGACCTTGAGGTTTGGTTAGACGGGCACGTTCGCATTAACGTAGCCGAGGGGCAAACTGAAGGGCGTTTTAAGTTAGGCGAGGCAAGCATTGAGGCGGTCGCCCAGGGTGATTTGGCACTCAAGCGCGTGGAAGTTTTCGCACCGCCGGGCGCAGGAGCAGACCCTCTTCCGCTCATCAGCACTGATACACAAGCGGCTGTCAATATCACTGACCAAACGTCGTTTCGTATAGTGATGACGGGCAATACAGGAATGTTGACGTTGCAATTTGTGTACAATGTTGACGTTGAAACACCTCTCGTGATGACGGCGTTGGAAGAATGTGTCTTGCAAATACACGTTATGGTTACAGTGAACGAATTCGGCGGACTTGAAACCACGTTCGAGGCGGAAGACTACTCCGTGTTGGAGCAATTGTTGGAGGGATAATTTAATAAATGGACAAGGCACAGTTAGAACAACAGTATGAGCAAATCAAGGCGAAAAATCTGCATTTAGATATGTCCCGCGGAAAACCGAGTGGGGACGTACTTGACCTCTCCAATGCGCTGTTAAACCTACCCACGGCGTACACGGCGCAGAGCGGTTTGGATTGCCGCAATTACGGCGTGTTAGACGGGCTGCCCGAGGCGAAAACGCTTCTCGCACCCATGCTCGACGTGGGTGCCGACAAGGTGATTATAGGCGGCAACTCCAGTTTGCAAATGATGTATGACACGATTGTCCGCGCGATGTTACTCGGAGTTGACGAAGAGTCAGAGGGCTGGAGCAAAGGCGGCGCGGTGAAATTTATCTGCCCTGTTCCGGGGTATGACCGACATTTCGCGCTTTGCGAGAGTTTGGGTATCGTGATGATTCCTGTTCCGGTGAATGAGCATGGAGTTGATATGGACGTGGTGGAGGAGTTAGTTGCAAATGACACGGCAATCAAAGGAATGTGGTGCGTACCGATTTATTCTAATCCCACAGGTGTGACTTATTCGGACGATGTGGTACGGCGATTAGCGCGCATGAAAACTGCGGCGAAAGATTTTCGTTTAATGTGGGATTGTGCCTACAGCGTACACGTTCTTAGCGACACACCCGACCGTTTGCTGAACGTGTTGGACGAGTGTGAACAAGTCGGCAACCCCGACCGTGTGTATATGTTTGCGTCAACATCAAAGGTGACGTTCCCCGGTTCGGGCGTGGCACTCATGGCGTCGAGCCGCAAAAACGTCGATTATATTTGTAAACATATGAGCGTTCAGACGATTGGTTCGGATAAGCTCAACCAGTTGCGGCACTTTGCGTTTTTTAAGAATTTCAGCGGGATTACCGCGCATATGAAAGCAATTCAAAGCAAACTCGCCCCTAAGTTTAACATTGTGTTTGAATTTCTTGAGCGTGAGTTAGGCGGACAAAACCTCGGTGAGTGGCACGCGCCTAAGGGCGGGTATTTCATCTCGTTCACGGGCAATCACGGCACGGCGAAACGGACGGTTCGGCTCTGCAAAGATGCAGGCGTGATTTTGACGGCGGCGGGCGCGACGTTTCCGTACGGAAAAGACCCCGACGATTCCAACATAAGGCTTGCACCCACGTTCCCTACTATGAATGAGTTGGAGGCGGCAATGGAAGTCTTTTGCGTCAGCGTGAAGTTGGCAAATTGCTGAATACAACAAAAAACCCTCTCGCAAGAGGGTTTTTTAATTTGGTTTTCGTGGAGTTTGTGTTCATAGCCTGAGCCGAGTGAAATTCGCCAAAACGCCGTCTTGAACGGCTGTGAACACAAGCTCTTAGTCTTTCGGCGCAATCGCATCTACAGGACACGCACCCGCGCAAGCCCCGCAACCGATACACTCCTCGGTGATTACGTATTTGCCGTCGTTCTCCGCAATCGCGCTGACAGGGCATTCCCCTGCACAAGCTCCGCAAGCGATACATTCATTATTGATGGCGTACATGATATTTCCCTCCTACAGTTTGTTTTCTTCATTAGACCTGTCCGAAAATCCGTTCACGGCGATTTTATACGCGGATTTTCTGATATACTGCGTTGAGTTTTCTTGTAACGCACAAAGCGTTACAAGAAAACTCGCCTTGTCTACCGAAAAATCCGAGTGCAAACTCGCTCGCTCAGAATTCTCGGACAGGTCTATTGTATCACATATACAATTGATTGTCAACCGTTTTGTTAAATTTTCCTTGTCGAGTCAAAACCTGCAAATCAGAGTACAAATTTACCTGACAATCGTCACGTTACCAATCGGGAAATCGTGTTCTGCTCCTATATACTCAGCGAAACGAACGTCTTCGGGGTCGCCGGTGAACGGAACGAACGCCACCAACGCCCCTGTCGGCGCACCGTATTCGAGAATCACGGCGAACGCGACGTTTTCTAAGTTATAGAGAGAGTTAGTAGATTGACTATTGAGGAGTTTGCCATCAGCACCGAACATTGGTACACTTTTACCGCTCGAGTCGGTAATCATCTTCATCGTTTCATGTTTGATTGAGTCGATTTGCACGCCTTTAATCAGGAACGAATACCCCAAGTCACGCTTGAGCGGCTTATCATGGAAGAAACGCATGATGTTGTTGCGCGCATCAATCTCGACACGCATAACGCCCTCGCACTTGCAAGCGTCGCCCACGCCGCCGCACATCGTACCGTCTAACTTGTAGTTGCGACACTGACGGTCTTGGCATTTTTTCGTGCCGTCTGCGCGTTTACAGAACGAACGGTTACAGTTAGGCGGGCAAACGTCTAACGTGCTTTCTAACTTGACTAAGTGACGCAAGATTTGCAATGCGTCTGCCATTTCGGGCTTGTTACCAAACGAAGTAACCGTGCGCGCAGCATTAAATGCGGTCATGTCGTCCTCGGCGGTGAAAGGTGCAGTCACGATGTCACTGCTCAACTTAACCAAATAGCGCAGAATCTGCAAAGCATCCCTCATCGTAATTTCATCTCCGCCTTTTAGGCTGCCCGGGTTGAACGCAAACTTGACACATTCGCATACCTCCAACTCGCAATCGCGACAGCAAACGCACTCGGCGCGCAAGCAGACATCGCAGGAGATAATCACCACAACGCTAATCGCGTCTCCTTTAATTTCGATTGAATACGCTGTGCCTACAAACGATTGCACGGCAATCAATTGCCCTGAACCAATCGGTTCACCCATAATCCCTGCAATCGCTGCGCTGCTTTCAGCGGGGTTATACATATTGAAGTCAGCCGAACCGCGCGGCAACTGCGGATATTCACCGTCGGGGCGCATGATGTCGCCTAATACTGTTTCGTTATTCGACACTATAATGTCAAACACGAACCCAAAGTCGCTCACGATTCTCGCGTCGTTGTAATACCGAATCGTTTTGGTAACTGCACAAATCTCCACGTTCAACGACGGAACGGGGTCAAACAACGTGCCGGGGGCTAACTCCACACACTTGACACAATTGCACACGCCGTCCACGCTTGTCACGTCGTAGACCGTTGCAACGGGAATGCGTATTTCACGTCCGCAACCGCTGAACGGTTGTGTCGCAATCACTTCACCCGATTTTATTTCTTTCTTTGCAAACACGTTGATTACAATACCGTAGGGCGGAGCGGAAGTCACCAACCCCTCCACGTTTTTGGAGAACGCAATTTCGCCTGTCGTGTTTCCTTTAATGTTGACCCTGAACGGGCTTTGTGAATTCATCGGCAAATCCGTATTAGTCACAAATCGAATCACCCCTGCTACTTGGTCGATAACCGCACGCAATCCGTAACACACACATTCGATTTTGCGACACTCACCACAGCAACGGCACCGCACCAACGCATCGCCGCATTCCTCACACTTGACGCAGATACAGTCAACTTCTTGACAGACGCTGCAACAGATACAGATTGGCGCGGCACACTTGGTACACTCAATAATAACGACTCGGCTAACCGCGCCGCCCACAGCGATTTCAATGTCAGAAGCACTTCCTTCGTATGCTAACGTAGTCAGCAATCGCCCTGCGGGCCAAACCCCCGCCATGATTCCCGTGTACAGCATTTCACCCGTGTCGGGGTTCCAGAACGCCGTACCAACTGTGCCTTGCGGCCAGTTGAAACCTTGCGCGTGTGTATTGGGGCGCGGCATCATGTTATAAACTTCCACGCCTGTGACTTTGAAACTAAAGTAGAAATCCTCAAACAGAGGCGCGTTGTTATAGATACGCACTTCGTCCTTAACGCGGTCAATCTCCACATACAACGTACTTGACCCCACCGTTGAATTACACAACGGGCAGTTACCGCACACCGCGCCGCACTCGGGACAACAAGCGAGCGTAGGTTTACCGCCGCAAGTGTTACAGCAAATACACTTCACTTTGTTGCACACGTCGCATACAGTGATAATGTCACAGATACAGTCCCCCAATACGACAACTTCGGAGACCTGCGCCCCTGTAATCTCGATTTCATGCGGACACCCGTCGAATCGTTGGGTTGCTATTTCATTATTTTCGCCCCACTTAGCCATCATAACCCCTGCAATCATAGTCGAACCCGTGACAGGGTCATGAATGAGGAAAGGCAGTGACCCCGGGCTCCACTTCCCTGCTATAACGTCCTCAACATCGCCTTTGACACGCAACATATAAGAGAAGTCACCATAAATGGCATCATCGTTGTAATAGGAAATCACGCCTGTGTATCCGTCAATGACTGCGCGAACAGTCGCGTCAACATCAAAACTGCCCAACTTACAATTTTTACAATCATTGACTTGGCAAGTCAGCGGATTGTTGGTGCAACTCGGCGTACCGTTCGGCATACGGGACGTGGTGAACTCCACCTCGATTGACGTGATGTTCGCGCCGTTCGGGAGAGCGAACGCAGGCACAAGCTCATCAACGCCGTCTGCGGCTACGTCAACGACTTTCAGACCGCTAAGGCGGTTTTGTTGCGTGTAGTAGGCGTTCCACATCAAGAAATTGACATAACCGCGTTCAGCGTACCAGCCGTTGGTTTGCCCGACTAAACTGAACATGGAACTGCCAAACGTCGTGGTAAATGTCTGTCCGTTAATTCGCACGGTGTTGATTCTCAGATTAGACAACCCCCACGCGTCAGGGGCAGGTCGGATACTGCCGAAAGGCAAAATACCCAAATCCTCATCAAAGTCAAATATACCGCCTTCGGACAGTAATCCGAATTGCAAAATTTCCTTGACGTTGGCGTTCGCGGGAATGTTAAGTTTCGCAGTATAAGTATTATTAAAGTTGTTGAGTTTGACAGAAGTACCCCTCAACAAGTTATCGCCGTTCGTGCCTAACGCTACAAGCTGTACCATGTCACGCCCGCCGAATTTATCGTCATCGGCGTTCGGGCAAGTCGTACACCCCGGCATAAGCGGGCAAGTGTTGCGGTTGAACGTACACTTAGGGCATTTACACTCGGCAATGGGCAAGAAACAAGCATTACAGCAAAGGTTGCACATAGGCGAACCGCCACCGCAGGCTTTACAGCAACGGCAAGGTTCTTCCTTGCAACCGTCACATATTTTTGCCTTGCTCACGGCTAACGAAACATCTTTTATTCCGCCGCCGAACTCACTGCCCTCGATTAGGTCAAACCTTATGTCGGCGGAAGTTATAGGATTAAACGTAGTGGAGGTGATGAACAGCTTTGTAGCGGTTCGTCCTCCTAAAATCAGCATTGACTTAGGAATAGTAACATCAAAAGTCTCACTGCCGCCGGTCACGCGCACTGTAGATACTCCCCAGTCAGTGATATTGTCCAGCCCTGTCATTTTAATTTGTTCGGGCGTTTTCGTCAAGTCCGTCCACAGCCACAGTTGGCGGTTCGTTGAACCTGTCCACGGTTCTTCAAGGTTGATTGTCGCGGTAACGGTAGTACGCTCGTCAGCGATTTCAGCAAAATCGATTCCCTCAACCGTCCACATATCGTACAACACAGGGCACACGCAGATACACGCGCCGCAGTATTCGCAAGCGTAGCAGTTGAAAGACATGAAGTCCCCCCACTCTTCTTCATCTGCGTCATATTTAACCCTGCCTAACGCTTCGCCGTCCTCGCCGTACAGCATGACAGAGTTAATCAACGCGCGGGACTCGTCCTCAGCGCGGACGTTCACAACGTCAAACGCGAACACAGACGGCTTCGCGCCCGTGAACGGTGTGAGCGTTTCAGGCATAGTCAATACTTTAGTTCCTGTGCCTGTCGCGCCGTTCATCCATTTGGCGTTACGCGGTTGCGTGCGCTCAACGGCGACATTGCCGCTTCCTGCCGCGTTCATAACCGCCCTAAACTTAGGCGACTCAATCGTACCCGACGGCGTGAACACTCTGAACATGAGTTCGTCCGTTTCGGGCGCGATAATGTTGGTGAACTCCGCGCCTATTCCGTAAATGCTGCTCGGCTGAATCCCCGTTCCGTCTATCAGCTTAAGCACGTCAACACTGACGCCGTTGCTCGCTCCGTCTTTCATGTTGGCGTTAATCGGGTTGCGCGAGAAGTCCAGCAATCCGCCCTCAATCGTGCCGCCGTACATACATTTCTTACAGCAGACGCACTTCTCGGGCGCGAGATTACATACGTCACAACACACACATTCGGCTTCCCAACACTCTTTACAACAGGTACAGTCCACTTCCCAACAGTAAACACAGTAAAAGTTTTCGACTTTATATTCGATGTTGACGCTCCAGATGCGGTTGTGGTCGGCTTCCATGCGGACGTAGGGCTTGAGCGGTTCGTCGGGGTAGTTGTTATACCCCACCGCGTTGTAGCCGTACGTGCCGCTCATGCGCGTATATACACGTATGTACGTGATTTCTATAGACGCATAATGCCAACCCGACGGAATCTCTGACACTGCCGCTATGTCAATACGTTTGATGTGGTTCAGCTCTAACCCCGTCCCGAACACGATGTTTGCTTCAAATGTCCCGTTCCCTTGCGGAGTAAAGTTGCTCGCGTGACGCGCGCCGTTCTCGTCGGTTATTACAAGCGCGAGAGTAGGGAAACGCTCACCTGAAGCTGAAACTTCTACCGGCGGAATCCCCGACAGCAACACAATTGCCGCTATCAATACGGACAAAACGCGGCTCACCAAATGCTTTCTTGATTTTACTTTTCTCTTCATAAATTACCACTCCCTCTGGCATAAACAGGTTCTTACAAAATTATAAAAACTTAGACTTAAACAAAGTAACGCGAAAACTCCCCCATGTTAAAACGATACAATATAAGTATATCATAGAACGCGCGTATATGTCAAGGGCGGCAATTCAGACAAAAATATCCGCAAATATTTGGTTATTTTCGTTATTTTATACAATAAACCCTCGTTTGCCCGGAATCGCCATTACAGGGACTGCGGGGGGGAATGCGCGCCAGACGGCAACTGTGCCGCCATACATCACGTCGGCTAACTTGTGGAAGTCGGGGCGCGCCGCGCTGTCCATGAGATAGGCGGGGCGCGGATTGTCCGACTTACGGCGGCGATTCAGCGAATTGATGATGCTGTCTGCGGTTGCAATCCCGATTCCGTGCCCGTAATACTTGCCGTCGCCCAACACAATCACGTTTTCGCCCTGCCACTGGGGTAAATCTTCCGCATGGTCAAGATTGGCGAAGTATGCCCTGTCCCCCGCGATAATGCTCGTCACAGAACGCAATCGCCCGATTTGCCGTAACAGTGGGTCACGCACGTCCCAATCCATGAGGTATACAGACGTGAAGACTCGGTTGAACAGTTCGTCGCCGTACACGTCTGAAATTGCCTTGTAGTACACAATCCCCATAGCCGTCGCACATTCCGTCGCATACTTGTAGCCGTTGTCGAAAATATCGCGAATTGCTGTCGCAGCGTCCGTCCCCGACGCTAACTTCCACCCTCCGTTAGATGTTCTGTTCCAGTATTGGGTGTTACAGCGCGTGTCAGCGAATACGGCGAACTTCATTCCGCTCTTGTTAAGCGCGCGCGCCGCGTCCACGATTGCCGTCCGCAACTTCGTCTCAAACTCATTGTACATTTCGTTAGTTACCATTATGTAGCCCTCCATAAAACTATATCACACTCATTGTTGTAAATGGTGGACAATTATGTCCACATTCTGACTCCGGGCGTCTTCGAGCCCTCCGCAGGTTCGGCAAAGGCGCACCTTTGGCATTGGCATTATATGAAAATTCAGGGGGAATGTGAAAAATTTTGAAAAAGGACTGGATTTTTTGAAAAAACTATGGTACAATGGTTAGGAAGTAAAAATAATTTTTCAGGAGGACACCCAATAATGGCAAAATTTGTTTATCTTTTCTCTGAGGGCGACGAAACCATGCGTGAGCTTCTCGGCGGTAAAGGCGCGAACTTGGCAGGTATGACCAAACTCGGTTTGCCTATTCCCCAAGGCTTCACCGTATCAACCGAGGCTTGCACACAGTATTACACCGACGGCGAAAAAATCAACGACAGCATTCAAGCGGAAATTATGCAGTACGTCGTTAAGATGGAAGAAATCACCGGCAAGAAATTCGGCGACAACGAAAACCCGCTGTTGGTTTCTGTTCGTTCGGGTTCGCGCGCGTCAATGCCCGGCATGATGGATACCGTCCTCAACCTCGGTCTGAACGACCAAGTTGTGGAAGTTATCGCCAACAAATCCGGCAATCCCCGTTGGGCGTATGACTGTTACAGACGCTTCATTCAAATGTATTCCGACGTTGTTATGGAAGTCGGCAAGAAATACTTTGAAGAGCTGATTGACGAAATGAAAGAGAAAAAAGGCGTCGCGTTAGACACTGAGCTGTCTGCGGACGACCTCAAAGAGCTTGCGAACCAATTCAAAGCCGAATACAAAGCGAAACTCGGCGCGGATTTCCCCACCGACCCTAAAGAACAGCTCATGGGCGCAATCAAAGCCGTGTTCCGTTCATGGAACAATGAACGCGCAATCTACTATCGCCGTATGCACAACATACCCGGTTCGTGGGGAACTGCCGTCAACGTACAAGCGATGGTATTCGGCAACCTCGGCGATACTTCGGGCACAGGCGTTGCGTTCACGCGTGACCCCGCTACCGGCGAAAAAGTCCTCATGGGCGAATACCTCATCAACGCGCAAGGGGAAGACGTTGTGGCAGGGATTCGTACGCCTAACACCATTGACCAACTCAAAAATGACCTCCCCGAAGCATACAACGAGTTCGTGGCAATCTGCAACAAACTCGAGAACCACTACAAAGATATGCAGGATATGGAGTTCACTATTGAAGACCGTAAACTGTATATGCTCCAAACCCGCTCGGGCAAACGTACTGCAGCGGCGTCTCTCAAAATCGCCGTTGACCTCGTAAAAGAGGGCATGGTTGACGAGAAAACCGCAATCAGCAAACTGTTAGACCCCAGCCAACTTGACGCGCTTTTGCACCCGCAATTCGACGCGGCGGCACTTAAAGCGGCAAAAGTAATCGGCAAAGGCTTGGCGGCGTCTCCCGGAGCAGCTTGCGGAATGGTCGCGCTCACCGCTGAAAAAGCGGCAGAGTGGGGCAAAGCAGGCAAAGCGGTCATCTTGACAAGGCTCGAAACTTCGCCTGAGGACATTGAGGGTATGGACTTCTCTAAAGGAATCCTCACTGCGCGCGGCGGTAAAACCTCTCACGCGGCGGTTGTGGCTCGTGCAATGGGTAAATGTTGCGTATCGGGTTGCGGCGAAATCAAGTTCAAAGGTGATGACTCGTTTGAGTTAGGCGGCAACACTTATAAAGAAGGTGACTTTATCTCGCTTGACGGCTCAACAGGCAACATCTATGACGGTACGATTGACACCGTTGATGCGGAAATCACAGGGGACTTCGACACTGTTATGAAGTGGGCTGACCAGTTCAGAACGCTCAAAGTCCGCACCAATGCCGACACTCCTAAAGATGCTAAGAAAGCGGTTGAGTTCGGGGCAGAGGGTATCGGTCTGACTCGTACAGAGCATATGTTCTTCGAGGGCGACAGAATCGCGGCAATCCGCGAAATGATTTGCGCCGAAACAGTTGAACAACGCGAAAAAGCGTTGGCGAAACTTGAGCCGATGCAACAAAAAGACTTTGAGGAAATCTACGAGGCACTCGGCGGCAAACCTGTTACAATCCGTTTCCTTGACCCGCCGTTGCACGAGTTCATTCCGCAAGACGAGGCGGGATTGGCGCAGTTGTCCAAAGATACAGGCAAGTCTCGCGAAAAAATCGACGAGATTATCACGTCGTTGCATGAGTTCAACCCGATGATGGGTCACAGAGGCTGTCGTTTGGCGGTCACTTACCCTGAAATCGCGGCAATGCAAACCCGCGCAGTCATCAAAGCGGCGATTGCGGTGAACAAAAAAGGCATGAACGTGGTTCCTGAAATAATGATTCCGCTGATTAGCGAAAAGAAAGAGCTTGACTACGTGAAGTCTGTCGTTGTTGAAACGGCTGACAAGCTCATTGCCGAATCCGGCGCAAGCCTCAAATACATGGTGGGTACCATGATTGAAATTCCGCGCGCGGCGTTGACGGCTGACGAAGTGGCACAATCGGCTGAGTTTTTCTCCTTCGGTACGAATGACCTCACGCAAATGACGTTTGGGTTCTCCCGTGACGATGCGGGCAACTTCTTGGACGATTACTACGGCAAAAACATCTACGAGTTTGACCCGTTTGCGCGTATTGACATCAATGGCGTGGGTAAACTCATGGAGTTGGCAGTGAAACTGGGCAAACAAACCCGCCCTGACATCAAACTGGGCATCTGCGGCGAACACGGCGGTGACCCATTCACGGTCATGTTCTGCCACAAAATCGGGTTAGACTACGTTTCTTGCTCACCGTTCCGCGTGCCTATTGCACGATTGGCGGCGGCTCAAGCGGCATTGTCCGGCGGCGAATTCGCGGCTAAAGGATAAGCAAAAGAAGGGATAAGCCCAAAGAGGGCAGGCTTTGCCTGACCGACGGCGAATCTTGACACTCATGCGACTGCATTTATGTAACTTCAAAACAGCGTATAGTCTTAGACTATACGCTGTTTTTGTTTGATTTAGCTTGGCTTATACAACCAAAGTCCCGCTCTCGCTGATTCGTACAAGCGAAATCTGCTCTTCCGCGCCTGTATTGGCGTTGACGTATACCAACACTTGATTGCCGCGTGATGACTGGCACAGGAACTCATAACACAAGACTTCATTGTTCCCCGACGACGGAATGACCGCTAACCGCACGTTCTGCACTGCCAACAGCGGGGATAATCCCGAACGCGCCTCTGCTTCAGAACGTGTAGGCTGTGTCATCTCTCGCTCATGATGTGCAGTGATATACGGCGTAGCGTCAAACGAGACTATTTCGCCGTTGTCCAACGCCACGCCGACTTTGATTAAATCGGGGTAGACGACGACAGGCACACGCTCCTGCACAATATCGCCCGTTATTTCGGTGTCGTTAGGGCGCGCAATGTCTAAAACGTGTTCGCTTGCGAAGTTGATGATACAAACACCGCCGTTGTGGCTGTAGTAGGTGTGCGTCATGTTCGCGACCCCGATGTCGTCGAGATAATTCTCGGCTAACTCAATCGCGCGCTCCATCGAAATGTCTTTTTCTCCTACTTGACGATTTTTAATCATACTCGCGAATACGCCGCCATTGCGCGTGAATGTCACCGTTGCATTGTCGCCGCGAAACACGTATTTGGGGATTCGCCCTTCGGTTTGCCCTGTATGCTCCATCGTTTCACAAGCTGAAACACGGCAGGCGTCCGTCAATATTCTCTCGGGTAACACAAACGGTTCGTTTTCGATTAACCGCGGTTCCCCTGTCATGATGTGTTCGGAGAACGGACCGTCATAAGTCAACGATTTGTAGTTCTCGAATAACCCCTCTACGTCTGCAAAGCCGTCACGAATGTGATACGTTTCGCTGTCGCCGTCGGTGTAGGGGTCTTTGAAGATGAAGTGCCCGCTCGAAACTAAGTTCTCGATTTCCCACAACTCGTTAGACAAGTTCTCCGCATACTCCAACAACGATGCGATATTCTCGCGGTCTTCTTCGGTCAACTCTTCGCCGCGCGCGAATTTGCGCGCAAGGCTGTTTGAATAGTTGCCCACTTGGGACAGGAACGTATTGGTGTTCTCAAGATTCAGCTCGTTGACGGGTAACTGAGAGAGAGACATTTTCGCGCCGGACGCGTCCCCCGATAACCGCCCCGATAAATCGCCCAGCATTTGAGACGAGTTTGAGTACATTCCTTTGTTGAGCGTTGTTTTTATGCTCTCGACGCTCATGGCTAAGTTCTCCAATGAACGCTGATAGCTGTATTCGATGTGTCGTGTTGCTTGTGTGTTCCGCCAAGCATATACGCCGGTCATGACTGCGAAAGCAACCAGACCCGCCGTTAAGAGGGAAATGAGGCGAATAAGCCCTCTCCTTGACATTGTTTTTGTATTTGTACGCATTGTTTGTATTCCTCCGTGATTGTTTACTCCGCAGGTCGGGTAAATCCCTCCCTATGGCATTTTAATTTACTGCACATATTTTTTCAAAAAATTTGCGAAATATACTTTATTTTTACTTGTAAAAGTGTTACAATAGTTATATGAGCAAACAAAACATAATTTATTTTGATAACGCGGCGTCCGCGAAACCGCACCCTGCCGCCATTGACGCGTTCAACGCAGTAGTTACGAATGACTACGCCAACCCCTCCGCACTCCACAAAGGCGGAATTGAGGCGGAGAAAGTCATAAAAGCCTCTAAGGAGCAGATTTTGTCGCGGTTGAAACTGCCCAAAGGTAACTTGATTTTTACTTCAGGGGCTACCGAAAGTAATAATTTGGCAATCTTGAACTCGGTTGTTTCGCGCCGCAAAAACATATTTATGACTACGGAAATCGAACACCCAAGCGTGTCGGCTACATTCGGAACGCTTCCGTATGAGGTTGCTTTTGTTTTGCCGTTCGATTTGACGGAGGAAGTCAATAACGATGTTGCATTTGTCAGCATGACCGCAGTGTGCGGCGAAACAGGGTTTATCACCGACGCACCGAAATGCTGTCGAGAAATCAAGGAACAGTATCCGGATTGTATCGTTCATGTTGACGGTTCGCAAGGATTCGGGAAAGTCCCGCTTGCGGGTGATTTAATCAGCCTTTCCGCACATAAAATCGGCGGCATTGCAGGAGTCGGCGCGCTGTACATCAAAGACGGCGTTCACGTAAAACCCATGATTCACGGAGGCGGTCAGCAAAATAAACTGCGTTCGGGGACTGAACCCGTCGCACTGATTGCCGCATTCGGTGAAGCCGCAACGCATACGTTTGACGCACAACCGTTGCAGAACAAGTTAGTCGCCGAATTAGCGCGCTTAGGCTTGACTGTTCACAGCCGTAACAACGTCCCGCATATCGTCAACTTTTCCTGCGGTGTCAAGAGCGAGGTTATGCTGCATTTCTTAGCTGAACACGGTATATACGTCTCGAGCGGTTCGGCGTGTGCGCGGGGGAAACGCTCTGCGATTCTGCCCATATACGGCGTGTCGGATAAAGACGTTGACACGGCAATCCGCGTGAGTTTCGGGTGGCAAAATACGCTCCGCGAAATAGATACATTCATAGAAGTTTTGGAAATGGGTATAAAACGATGGAAGTAAACAACCAAATAATCATGGCAAAGTACGGCGAAATTGCCCTGAAAGGTCAAAACAAGCGTTCGTTTGAGGATATACTCGTTCGCAACATGAAGCGCGCACTGTCGAGTGTGGGGGTGTTCTCGCTGTCTCGTAT
>WRJN01000021.1 GCA_009778605.1 Oscillospiraceae bacterium | reverse complement strand
TCTGTGCAGCGTCCACCGTGATGACAGATTTTTCACGCTCACACTTGCACCCTAAGCAATCGAGAATTCTAAAAGCCGCGTCAGCGTCGGTCAGGCGAGGACAATTGTACAACACCGTCGTTCCTTTACACAAAACCGTGGCGGCGAGCAGGGGCAGGACAGAGTTCTTTGCACCCTGCACGGCGAGTTCTCCTTGCAATCGCCGCCCCCCCTCTATAATCAGACGTTGTTTATTCATCTTAACACCCCTTTGCATATTCAATCGTATTGATTACTATATGCTTTGAGGTGTAAGTTTGCTACACGTTTTTAGAGCTTGTATTCTCAGTCAAGTCAATCATTGCGCTCACTATCATGCTTGCCGCGTTGGGGGAGGACATTTTTGCCGCATTCTCCTCCATGAGCCGCAGACGAATCCTGTCTTTATATAATTGTGACACGACGTCGATTAGTTTCGCACCGCTGATTTCGTTGTCCTTGATGAGTATTGTCGCGCCCGCTTTTTCCATGGACAGCGCGTTGTAATACTGGTGATTCTCTGCCGCACCTGCCCACGGTATCTGAATCGACGCGCGCCCGAACGCTTTAAGTTCAGTTTGTGACATTGAACCCGCGCGGCATATAACTAAATCCGCCGCCGCGATGCAGGTGTACATATTGTGGATATATTCCGCGAATATGTTTCGCCCTGCTATAGGCTTTACGTTATTGCGAGCCAACATTTCCTCAAACACACCCTTGCCGTTGCCGCCGTATGCGTGAATGTGGTTGATGTCCACACCTTGTTCGCGCTCCCATGCTAACAAATCCACCACTGCTTCGGTGATTTTGTTCGCGCCTAAGCTGCCTCCGAACGAAAGAATCGTCATGCCGCCGTTCAGTTTTAGCGATTCGAGGGCGGCTTTGCGGTTATTGTCATGACTGCCCGAACGCAACGGATTGCCCGTAACCATATACTTGTCGGGGCATTCTGCATGGTCAGGGAATCGCTTGAGTGTGTCCTCACTCGAAACGAATACTTTATCAGCAGTCCTCGCGAGCATTTTCGTCGCCATACCGGGCAGTGAGTTGCTTTCGTGACAGACGTTCTTGACCCCCATCTTTGCCGCTTGGCGCAGTACGGGCGCGGTGACATATCCGCCTGTCCCGACAACAATGTCAGGCGCGAAGTCTCCGATAATGCGCTTTGATGCCATACCCGCCGTGACGAAGTAGTAGGCGGCTTTGGCGTTGCGCCCTAAGTTTTGCGCGGAGAATTTTCGTTGGAATCCCGCCGCCTTAATGGGCTGAAACGCGTATCCCGCGCGCGCGACTAACTTGGCTTCTAAGCCTTTTTGCGTCCCCGTGAACAAGATGTTGCTCTCGGGCAAAACTTCTATAATCTTGTCGGCAATGGCGAGCGCAGGGTTGATGTGCCCCGCTGAACCGCCTGCGGCTAATAATACGTTCATGTGTGAATCCCCCTAATACTTTGTCTTGAATCGCCCTTGTTTAGCTCGCCGTCAGGCTATCGTGGCGGCAGAGCCGCCCCGAATCGCCCTTGTTTAGCTCGCCGTCAGGCTATCGTGGCGGCAGAGCCGCCCCGAATCGCCCTTGTTTAGCCTATACGCGCTTGGCGCGATATGTTCAGCAGTACGCCGATTTGCGCCATTTGCATGAGCAGCGCGGTTCCGCCGTAGCTGAAGAATGGCAGTGACACGCCTGTGTTAGGGATTGTGTTTGTCGCCACGGCGATGTTCAAAAACGCTTGAATCCCGATTTGTACAGTAACCCCTGTGGCAAGCATCATACCGAAACGGTCGGGCGCGCGTTTGGCGATGTAGAACCCGCGCAAGATGAATACCACGAACAACAGAATGACTAACATTCCGCCCACGAACCCCAATTCCTCGGCGATAACCGAAAAGATAAAATCGTTATGGCTGGCAGGAAGGTAGGAAAACTTTTGACGGCTTTCACCTAACCCTAACCCGAACCACCCGCCCGAACCGATTGCCACTAAGGACTGATACGTCTGAAAAGTGTCACCCTGTACGTCGGCAGTCGGGTCGCGCCAACTCAGCATCCGCGCGTCGGAGTAGCTGTAACCCGCCGCCTCCATGATGGGAGGAATCAACGGGATTAGCGCGAGTACGCCCACGATAATAAGCACCGTGTAAGGCCAGCGAACACCGCTGATGCTCATGAGGGATATACCGATTACGAACAAAATCACCGTCCCGGACAAGTGAGGTTGCAGGATTGTGAGCATACAGGAGAACCCCACCACGAACGCTACGCGAATTGCGCCGAATGTTGTCTTGATTCGTTCGGGGTTGCGATGCGCCATCCAAGCAATCACCACAATCATAGCAAACTTGAGTATTTCGGAAGGCTGAAACGTAATCGGACCGATTTTAAGCCAACGCTCCGCTCCGCCTTGAGTGACACCGCCTGCACCGAATAATACGGCGAGCATCATCGCGACAGTCACGCCACACATAATAAACAAAACCCATTTGTTCAAGAGCAACCGATAGTTTATAAATGAAATGACAACCATCACCACAATGCCCACGCTCATGAACATCATTTGGTTGCGAAAATAGAAATAGCTGTCGCCACTGTGTTCGCGCGCGGCGTATGCCCAACTCGCCGAGAGGAGCATTCCGAGCCCGAATACCGCTAATACTATCGTGACTAAGAACAGCGGTATGTCAAACTTAGTGAGCCGCCACCCCGATTGCGCGGGCGCAGTCGAGGGTTTGCGGACGGGCGGTCTGCGATGCCGCGATGACGGCTTGGGTTCAGTCGCCTTGACAGCGCGATGCGACCGTGTATTCGCTGACGGCATATTCATATGCAAACCACCTCCCTTATAAAAGTATTAAATAGGTTATAGAGTATCATAATACACGAGCAGTACGCCTGTCAACCCCGCTATTGCGGCGAGAAACGAGAACACGAACACAATCTTGTTCTCTTTCCACCCCTTCATCTCGAACGAGTGGTGAATGGGCGTCATCTTGAACAGCCGCTTACCGCCGCTAATCTTAAAGTAAGTCGTTTGGATTAGCACGGTAAGTGCCTCCCAAATGTATACCGCCGCCGCGAGAATCATGACAACTTCACACTTCGCCCCCACGCCGAGCGCACAGACCAACCCTCCGAGAAATAGCGAACCCGTGTCCCCCATAAAGACTTTAGCAGGATTGAAGTTCCATATCAAGAACCCGATACACCCCCCTGCCGCCGCCGCCGCGAGTACGGACAATTCATGATAACCGAGCATTCCGCAAATCACCATGAACGCCGCACAAAACACCACTGTCACCGAGCCGCACAATCCGTCTACGCCGTCGGTGAGGTTTACCGCGTTGACGATGTAGATAATGCCTAAACCCATTACGACGTAGTAGAAATACCACAAATCAAGCGAGCCGAGCAACGGAAAGTGAATTACCGTGGACGCGTCCCCCGCGATTACGCGAGAGGTGAAGTACGCCGAGACAATCAAGGCTTGCATAAGCAGTTTTTGATTGACAGACAGTCCCTCGTTGCGCTTTTTGGCGACTTTAATCCAGTCGTCCAAAAAACCCATGAATCCGAAACACGCCGCCATGATAAACCCCGATACAGCGTTGAAGAATTTCATGCCGCCTACTGCATCAAACCGCACTAACTCGCGTTGCCATAACATGAACAATCCAACAGCAAACGCCGCAGTAATACCGATGATGAACATGAACCCGCCCATTGTCGGCGTACCCTGTTTCTTCTCGTGCCACTTAGGGCCGATGTCCAAAATCGTCTGCCCGAATTTCAGCCGCCTAAGCGCGGGAATCAGCGGGAACCCGATAATGTATGCCACGATTAACGCGGTGACTGCCACTATTGAAAGTGTGAATGTGTTCATTCTGACTCCTTGCCGAAGTAATCTTTAACAATTACTCTCTCGTCAAAAGGCTGCTCTTCACTACCAATTACCTGCGTCGTTTCGTGACCTTTTCCGGCTAACAGGACTATATCGCCCTGTAACGCCTCGCTCAGCGCGTAGATGATTGCTTCGCGTCTGTCTGTGAACGTCGCATACTCCGTACCGTCAGGGATTCCGCGAACCACGTCTTCAATAATCGCCGACGGGGTTTCAAATCGCGGATTGTCGGAAGTCACCACCATTAAGTCGGCGTATTTCGAGACAACTTCACCCATGTAGGGGCGTTTTTCCGCGTCACGCTCACCCGCGGCACCGAATACACAAATGAGCCGACGCTCCCCAAACGGCGCGAACTGTCTCGTACAGCTTAGTATTTTCTCTAACGCGTCTGCTGTGTGCGCGTAATCGCATATGACCGTGTATTGTGCGTCATATATTACCTCACACCGTCCGCGAACGCCCGCAAATTCGGCTAATGCGGCGACGCTGTCCGTTACGTCAACATCTACTTGCTCGCAAGCGGCAATCGCCGCGATAGAGTTGGCTATATTGAACAGCCCCGGCATATTAAACGCCACGCGCCATGACTTCTGCGCGCGTGAATCGCACAGCCAGTACGTACTGCCCGAAGCAGCAGGTTTTATATTCGTGGCGTAATAATCGGCAACGTCCGCGCCGTTTACGCCGTAAGTTTTGCAATTTATTTGACCCTCAAGCTCACCCGCGAGCCGCTTCCCCCAATCACAATCAGTGCAGATTAACGACGATTCACACATGGTAAACAGACGTTTTTTTGCGTTGTAATAATTCTCCATGGTAACGTGCCAATCAAGATGGTCTTGAGTCAGCCCTGTGAAAATCCCTACCGCGAAACGCTCATTGGCAATGCGGTATTGGTCTAAGGCTTGCGAGGACGTTTCCATGACGCAGAACTGCGCGCCGTTTGCCGCCATTTCGGCGAAAAGTCTGTACAACTCGTCTTGCTTGGGCGTAGTCAACGCCGATTCACGCGTTCCGTTGCCGTCACAAACGTCAACCCCCGTCGTGCCGATGAATCCGCATTTGTTCGCGTTTTTGCTAACTAATATTGCTTTAATCAACGTGGCGACTGTGCTCTTACCGTTCGTCCCCGTGACTGCGATGAGCCGCATTTTCGTCGTGGGGTGTCCGTAGAACTCCGACGCGGCTTGCGCGTACGCCAACCGAACATTATCAACGAGAATCTGCTTGTCGTTTAGCCCCAAGTCCGTCTGTGTGAGGACTGTGACTGCGCCGTTCCCCAGTGCGGACGTTGCAGCCGCTTCCCCATCAAACGCACTGCCTTTGATAGCAACGTAAAGACTCCCTTGTTTGACTTTGCGTGTATCGTCGGTGACGTTCGTTACGTTTAATCCCATTACGTTCACAGTATGTCCCCCTCCGTATAACCACCATTGACGCGTTTCGTCGTCGGGCTTTATGAGGGAAATGAATTCCCTCATTTCAGCCCTTGTTTTGCTTATCCACCCCTGCCTTCGTCTACTATGAAATGTACTTCTACGATAGTCCCTTTAGGCAACATTTCGCCCGGCTGGACGCTCATGCTCATGGCGCGGGCGTTGACGTTGGCGACTGCGCCGCCCATGAACCGAATGTTCAACCCTGCATCAGTGAGTGCTTTATTCGCCTGCGTAACGCTCATACCATGCACATCAGGCACGACTGCATCAATGGCGTTTTGGTAAGAATCATCATCAAAATATACCACCACCGTGGACGCGCGCCCGAGTGGTGCGCCTGCTTCGGGAACGGTGTGAACTACGCGCTTGCCCGTTCCCTCAATATTGGGCGGTTCGAGCAATCCTGCACGGTTGAGGTCGCTTATCATCTCCAACTCAGAACGCCCGATGAGGTTGGGCATGAGTGTATCTTGCAACGCCTGTTCTTCTGCCGTATACTGCGGAAAAATTTCTAAGTGCGGGAAACTCTCGCGGAATACCGCCGACACAACGGGCGCGGCAACTTGGCTGCCGTAGTATTGTTCGCCGCGTGCATCGTCTACTACCACGAGCATAATCACCTGCGGATTATCGGCAGGTGCGAACGCCGCGAACGAGGACACATAACGCATATTGCCGGGTGTTGACTCGTCGATTTTCTCACTCGTACCGCTCTTACCGCCGATTCTGTACCCCGAGATGTACGCATTCGTACCGCCGTTAGCTTTGACGACTTCTTCAAGTGTTTCGCGCATAATCGCCGACGTCTCCGCGCTTAAAATCTGTCTGCGAACACCACCGAGGTTATCTTGAATGACGTTACCGTCATTATCGGTGATTCTGTCAACCATGTGCGGCTGTACCAAATACCCGCCGTTGATGCAAGCGGCGTACGCCGTAATCATTTGCAACGGTGTGATTTTATTCGTCTGCCCGATTGAGGACATGGCAAGGTCAACCGAGGACATACGCTCCCGATTCGCCACGATTGAACCGGCTTCGGCGGGCAGGTCAATGCCCGTTTTGTCGGTCAACCCGAAAGCGTCGAGATAGTCATAAAATCGCTGTGTTCCTAAGCGTGAACCGATGTTTATAAACGCAGGATTGCAGGAATGCCGCATAGCTAACGTCAAGTTAGCAGGGTCATGCCCGCTTCTGCCGTATGCCCAACAGTGAATGCGCGTACCCGCGACTTCAACATACTGGTTATGGCAACTGTAAGACGTTTGCGGCGTAATTTCTTTCTCCTCAAGTGCCATTGCCGCTGTGACGACTTTGAACACCGACCCCGGGAAGTACAACTCCGTAATTGCTTTATTGCGCCACTGTTGTTCCCACATAGCCGAGCGTTCTTTAGCGACCTTGCCGTCAATGCTTTTCTTGACTTTCTTGGTGATTTCGCCTTGCAATTTCGCTTCGTTAGTCAACTTATCTTCAATCTCTTTGAGTTGTTGTTCTTGTGCCTCGGTCAACTCTGTGGGTTCGTTCAGGTTGTACCCGAGAGTTGTCGCCATTGCAAGAATCGCGCCTGTATTGGGGTTCATCATAATGCCCGTTGCACGATTGGCGACATTGTGCTGATGCACTGCCGCTTCTAAGTGTTTCTCAAGATAATGTTGCAGTGACACGTCCACCGTCATGTAGACGTTGTTGCCGTCCGTCGCGTCGAATCGGTTTTCGTATTCGTTCGCCATTGTCCGCCCTACTGCGTCACGCAACATGACTAATCGCCCGTCAAGCCCTTGCAATTGGTCATCATAAAACGATTCAATGCCGTACATTCCGTCATTCTCGTAGTTGGTAAACCCAATTACGTTCGATGCGGATTTGTCGTTGGGGTAATGCCGCAACGTATCCTCCATGAGGTATACTGCGTACAACGCGATTTCTTTTTCGGCTTTCCATTTAACGATTTTATCGTGTTCTTTGCGCTCAATTCGTCGGGCGACAACTTCGTACCGACGCTCAGGTTCATTCATCAGTTTCATCATCTTGTCATAGTCTAACCCCAACACTTCGGACAGCATTTCGGCAATTTCCTCGGGGTTGTTTTCGTTGAGTTTCACGTCATACGGTGACAGAATCACGTTCCATACCGTGCGGCTCTGCGCCATTATTTTGCCGTTGCGGTCATAGATTGTGCCGCGGTTGGCGTTAATAGTAAAACTGTCTAATTGCTGGCTGTTGGCTCTTGTGCGAAAATCGTCAGCGTCAACCACAGACGTAACGTAGAGCTTGCGCCCGATTAACAACACGAACGCGAGTAACAAAAGCGTCACGATATACGTCAGCTTGAGTTTCATTGCGCGGTCGGGTGATTGCGATAACGGTGATTTCATATGACGACTTCTCCTTGCCTTTGGGCTTATCCCTTGTTTGCTTTCGTCAGGATTCGCCCTTGGGGCTTATCCCTTGTTTGCTTTCGTCAGGATTCGCCCTTGGGGCTTATCCCTTGTTTGCCTTGTCCAATTATATTCTGAACTTATTCAAAAAATGACTTCCATTCGTCGAATAATTCGCCGACTTGTTCCCAGAATGTCGGTTCTTCTTCGATGGCGACTTCCACGGTATGGTCTACGCTTACCGCGACGTGCGTCACGTTCAGCACTTGCTCCTTAACAAGACCGCGTTCCGTTGCAAATTCCTCCACGCGTGAAGGTGTGGCGATGCTTTCTAATTCGGTGATGAGCCTGTCATTATCCCGTTGCAATTCGCTGATATTCATATCTGCCGCCACCATGTCCTTGTTGATTTCATGCAGCATGATGTCGCCGTGCAAATATATGAAAAACGCCGCCACGACACCTGCGCCGCAAATGATTAACCCAAACCAGCTACCGCGTTTAGATACGCCGTCATTACGGTCGCGATGTTCATGAATACGTTCGCTGTGTCTGCGCGCACTCTTTGCCCGCGCCGTTTCGTCATTCTCGTAAGCGTCTAACGCGCTTAAATCAATCGGCTCTGTATTTCCGTGGTATCGTAACATTTTAGCTTCCCCCTTTTATATTATCTTATAGCTTTTTGTGTCAAGATTCGCCCGTCGGACGAACAAATCCCGTCCTTTGGGCTTATCCCTTCTTTAGCTTCTCAATTACTCGTAACTTCGCGCTTCTTGCGCGGCGATTGCCTTCAATTTCAGCCGCCGACGGTTCAACAGGCTTTCGCGTAACTTGAATGGCGCGCGGCGTCTTTCCGCAGACGCACAACGGCAACGATTTAGGGCAGTCACACCCTGCCGTGAATTCAGCGAACGTGCGTTTAACTAATCTGTCCTCGAGCGAATGAAAAGTAATCACTGCGAATCGCCCGCCCGCGCTTAGTGCGGCAAACCCCGACTGTAACCCCACAGTCAAACTGCCCAATTCGTCATTGACTTCTATACGAATCGCCTGAAACGCTTTGCGACAGGGGTTTTTCGCGTTGCGATAGGACAGCGGCACGTTTTGTTTTATCACCTCCGCCAACTCGCCTGTGGTTTTGAGCGGAGCGTGTCCGCGAGCGCGTACGATTCCGCGCGCTATAGACTTCGCGTATTTCTCTTCGCCGTATTCGTACAAGATTCGTGTGAGTTCGCCCTCGCTGTAATCATTCACCACATCATACGCGGTGAGTATTGCCGAATCCCCCATTCTCATATCTAACGGCGCGTCATCATGAAACGAAAAACCTCGTTCGGGCGTGTCCAACTGGTGAGACGATACGCCCAAATCCATGACAATGCCCGACAAGTCCTGCAATTCATGCCCTGCTAATTCACTGAAGTTTCCGTGAATCAGCGTCACCCCCGATAACTTAGATAACTTAGGGTTAGCGCGCGCCGCATTAATCGCGGCAATATCCATGTCAAAACAAGTGAGTTTGCCGCCGTCGGCGAAGTCGAGCTTGTCCGCAATTGCCGCCGAGTGTCCGCCGCCGCCCAGTGTACAGTCAACATAATGACCGTCGGGCTTGATTGCAAGATAGTCAATCGTTTCACGGAGTAGTACCGTGGTGTGTTTATATACCATATTTTTCGAGAATCGCCGCAGCGTTGTCAATATTTTCGGTGTTGTGTTTGTCGAATTCTTCCTTGCTCCACAATTCGGCAGTGTCCTCCATACCGATGATTACGACTTCGCCGTCAAGGTGTGCATACTTGCGATGAGACAGCGGAACAAGTACGCGCCCGCTCTTAACTTCCACGTCCTGCGAGTCAATACTGCGCTTGACAACTGACATTTCTTTTTGCGGAATTTCGGCAAGTTTCGCGTTGAACTTAGCCCATGCCGTCTCGGTATAAATCTTGAGACACAGCGCGTCTTTGTCAATGTGCCGCGCAATGACGAACCCTTCACCTAACGCGTCGCGAAATTTAGACGGTATGTTCATGCGCCCCTTGTCGTCAAGGGTGGACTTCTGATGCCCGCGCAAAACAGGTGCTTTTATTGATGTTTCAACATTTTCAACATAGTTTTCCACACTTTTTACCGCCTTTCATATATTTTTGCACACTTTAATACACTTTCTAAACATTATAACACAAGTAAGCCGCTGTGTCAATATAAATAAGCGTAAAAAAGCAACATTTATATGGGCATGATATGTAAAAAACATACAATATATAGAAAAACCCTCGTGATATACACAAGGGTTTTATAGTTAAATGCCTACTTGGTGTTATCCTCAACCCATTTTGCCGCAAGGAGGGGAGAGAGAACAAAGTCGATGACTGTCGGAGGTGTCGCGAAGGCTTTACCCTGCGCCGGTACCGATGCGGTAATGGGGACTTCATGCGTAACGCGCGAAGTCAGCCGCACGCTGCAGTGCAGGAATTCCGGCACTATTGTTTCAGCCGCCGCAAGCTCTTTAAGCCACACAAACGGGTTCATACCCCCAACGCTGAGGTCTTCAATTACCCAGCCGCCCGCCGCACAAGCGTCATTCGCGCACATATATAAGGAGAAGTTAAACGTCTTTTCCTTGAGTCCGCGCCCTACAGGTGCGATGGCTTCCACGGTAAACTCCCGCACGTTAAAACTGTTGATTGTTTCGCTCTCAATGTCGCACAACGGGCAACAGCCGCCGTATCCGAACAACTTAAAGTTGACGTCTTTTGCTAAATAGTTGCGGAAGTTGTCACCGGGTAAATCGGCAATGCGTTTAATTTCGCCCCGTAAGAAGTCAAACTCTTCTCGCGTGATTTCGGGGAGCGGTCGGTTATAGTAGGGCATTTGGTCGGCAAGTACGATATTAGGCTCTGCGGTTTTGACTAATGAGCCGGAAATCAACCCTCTGTTTTCGCCAATGAGCAGATGTTCGATAATCCCCGCAAACTGTGCTTTGCTGTGGTCGTCTTTCAACACCACCATGCGTACAATCTGGCCGTCGAACTGTTCGGGAATGGGCTCTTCAATGCCGATAATGCCGAGGAATTTATCACCCGCGCCGAGCAGTGCGATTTTGGCGATTCCCAAGTTGCTGATGAACAGACGCGGCAAAATGTTCTGCACATCTTCGAGCAACACGTCTTCCCCTTTTAAGAGGCGGTGAATTTCTTTGGCGTCGAACACGAATTTGCCCGGCGATATCGGGAAGTCAAACCGTCTGCCAAAGAGCATTCCCGTATCAATCATAGCGTCCATGTCGCCGACTATTTCGAGCATTTGTGAGTTGGTAATCCGCCCGGGTATTAGG
Organism: Oscillospiraceae bacterium; assembly: GCA_009778605.1. Lineage (GTDB taxonomy): Bacteria > Bacillota > Clostridia > Oscillospirales > Ruminococcaceae > Ruminiclostridium_E. Next base: position 7,888 of record WRJN01000021.1, on the reverse strand, counting down.
AACTGATGCCCGTAAACCGAGAAACGGTATTTTTTATTGACATCTAACGCGAGAGTGACTACGCCGCCCTGTGCGCGAATTTCGCGCAGAAACGTAATGGTGTCTTTTTCGGCGGTGAACACGTTAAGGATTACTTTTGCCGTTTCGTTGAACGCCTGCGCCGTATCGAATCGGTGACGGCGGTTGCGGAGCGTTTCCATAGCGTTCTTGAGGTTGCTCACTTTGATTTTGGATATGTCAACTATATGCTCTTCGTCGCCGTAAGTCACGAATAATTGATAGTAACGCATATTCATGCGATAGTCTTCATTAAACGTGTCGTCAAAGAACGAAAATACCGATTCCAGCGCGTCCTCGTCTACGACGTATTTGCCGTCGCCCGTGAACTCGCCCAATGTCGCCCCTACGATGCTGTTGAACCCGATGTGCAAGTTATAGTCCTGCAATCCTTGTTTGGCTTTGGATTCTGCGATATACGTTCCGCCGCCGCGTATAAACTCGTAGTAGAACTCCTTGCCGCCGTGTATTTGAACACCGCCGTCCCCTTGCTTAACCCACGAATAAACAAGGCACAGAGTCGTGTCCTGCGCGTTGCCGACTTTGCTGATGAGCTTGTCGCGCTCACCGAGAATGTAGGCGGTGTAAGCGTCGCCCGACGTGTGTTCTTCTTGAGGGACTTCGGTTCTGTCTTGCAAATACGCTGTCAGTTTTAGCTCAGTGTGCGGGATTGGGCGCGGCTCCCCAGGGAACTGAATCGAAATGTTCTCTTGAAACGTGCCTTTGAGTGATGACACTAACTTAGACGTCAAGATAAAGTTTTTGATGAACTCAAACGCGTAGGATTTAGGGCGGAAACCGTAGCGGTTCTCGACTCCGGGCAGCGCGTACAAATCCAACACGAAGTATTCGCCGTAGGACTTAATGAGGTCATTCACGCCCCGTTCAACTTGAGCGGACACGGTGGGTTCCGAATCTGCTTTAATCCCCGTACGCGACATGGTGATGTACGCGTTGGGTACGCTTACGAAAAACGCTGACAACTTCTCGTCAAAGATTTTTTCAGCGTTAGCGGTTTGACTGCTGGCAATCAACCCCGTCAACTCATATGTCGAGAAAAAGTTATACTTCTGCATAAACGTCTTGACAATGCTGTGCCGTTTAGACGCGGCGACTGCGAAGGGTATGAGATAAGAAAAACCGTCCTGCTCGTGGCAAATGAAATCCACCACGCTTTTATTATTTTGATACAATCGAATAATGCGGTTGCTGTCCGCTTTCGCACCGTCAGGCTTTGCCGCATACGCGATTTTGTACAACGTCGCAATCTTGCCCTTGTCCATGACTGCGATATTAAACGTACGATTAGGCTCTTCCTTATCTTCTTTCTGGACGTTCATGACTTTCTTGCGGTTGAACGCAAAGCACAACTCCACAAGGTTAATGAAGTCGCCTTTTTTATCCACCATGGTCATGAAATTGTCTTTAATACGCGCATACTGTTCGTCAGATACTTTGACGTTTATTTCCGTACCTTTGACTAAATCGCGCAGTAAATCGAGTTCCGTAATCGTAAGGCTCTCGCCTTTGCCGCAGTTGTTTACAATTTTGAACCCGAAGTTGTTTGAACGCATGGTGAGCTGCTGTACATTCATAAACACGCTCTTCGCACCCACACCGAATCGCCCCTCTTTATACTTGTCGATTTTATTGCGCCCGAACGCCAAGTAGTACAAGAATTGCTCCATAGTAAAGCCAATCTCGTTATATGACAACGAAATCTCGTTATTGTCCTTGAAGTTGACGATAATCTTAACGTCTGGGACATCGTAGAAACAGTCAAACGTGTTCTGTAAAAGCTCACGAAAAATGCTCTCAAACGGATAGTCTTTGACGCTGACTAACGCGTTGAATGATGTTCTTCCACTGAACATATCGTTGTAATAGTCAATGAAAGGCTTGCTGTCCAAGTTGCCCTCAAAGATTTTACGTTGCAGGATTTTGAGCGGGCCGTCCATGCCCTCCTGATTCCCCGCGGCGTGTGCCTGATAAAAGTCGCCAATCAGCTCCTGTACAGGCTTTTCTACATATTTATCCGAAGCTGCCACCTAAATCACCCCCTTGTTGTATTTGTCCATGAACGCCCTGAGCGATTCCTTGTGACCCTTATTCACTTTGCAATATCTCCATATATTATACAATACGGCGGTTTTCAGTCCGTCAGGAACGCTCTCTAACGCCCCCCGCGTGACAGCAGGCGAACCCTCGGACATAGACAACAACCCCTCCAACTCCGACTCAGCCGCTTTAACACCATTGGGAATTTCGTGGTCTTCATACTCTACGGCGATTTTATTAAGATAGTTAGGGTTGCCCGTCGAACGCGGCACCGTGTCGTTAATATCATTGAAATAGATGTACCCGCTGCGGAGTTTATCCAACCCCTCCCGCACATTCTCCACCAACAACTCGCGCGTTGCATTGTCTAATTCCACGCCCGGTCTGGGTAAACGCTGTTCCACGTCAAACAGTTTTACTAACCGCCCCAACAGCGATTCCGCGTATACGGCGGTCTTGCCCGCAGTGGACACCAATCCCCTGTCAGCTATGTTATACTCCGCGCAGAAGTTGCGGGCATATTCCCGCGTTTCGCCGCGCGCGTTGTAGATGACTTTTCGTAAATCCTCCAACATTTCAACGATATACCGCTCGGCGTTAGGCACCCAGAACAGCACATTCTGTGACGGAATCTTTGCCTTGAAACACTTATACACGCTCGCGAACATGACTTTACCGAGTATTCGCCCGTCGAACTTGCGCTGTGTGTCGGTGAAGATAATAAACTCGTCAGGGACGCGCAAACACATACCGATTCGCGCCGTGCGGAAGAACCGGCGTTCTAATTCCGCAGGGTTTTCGGGGTATTCATAGTTGATGATGTGCGTCGCCCTGCCCATACCGTGATAATGCTCACCCATTGCGTCCGTCGCGAGAGTGAGCCGCGCATAATCAGGGTTTTCCGCGCTGAATTGCAGTTTGAGGTAGCGGCTGTCCAACACCGAGTCGGTACGCGTAATAATCTTCGCGTCCCGCAATTCGGGGTAGACGGCGTTGATGACTTTAGTGATGTAATGAAGCGTATCGGTGGACGTGAAGTAAATCACCACGTTGTTTTCGGGGTTTTTAAGAATATCGTCTAACTTAGCCAAAAAGACTTTTAGTTTATTATCGGCTTTGCTTAGTTTTTTGATGTCGCTCGCGTCATACCGCGCGCGCATATACTTATTCTTCAAGTCAGCATCGAATTCTTCAAACACGTTGCCGCCGAGTGTGTAGTAAGGCACGCCCGCGTGAACGTCCATAAATCGGTTTTTGCTGTTGAACAACGCCTCGTCAATCTCGTATTCACACACCACTAAGTTAGGCGTCTTTTGATTCAGCCTCCCTGCGATATAATATCGTGTGACCGGAGCGTCAGGCGTGAACTTAACAATGCTTTCGTCGATTTTAAGGTTGGCGATTTCCGCTTTGTGGTTCTCGTCATACAAAAACGCTTTGAGCGTTTCTTTAAGCAGCGGCATAACGGACGTCACGTCGCTGTCGTGCGGAAACGGATTGGGCGCGAATATGAGCAGTTGCTTAGCTTTATTGCGGCAGTTGTTGTAGTATCCTGCCCAATCCACCCCCACAACGGTGGAGCCTGCATCAATAATCATCAAATCCCAAACCACGCCCGCGTCTTTCATCAACCCCGTCGCATTGGTCGCAGACTTGAGCTTTTCTTCGCCCACAATGTATAAATTCGCCGTACACGCCGAATGGAACGCCACCGAGTCCCCCGTCGCCGAAATAAACTTGAAGTCTGCCCCTAACTCGGACAGGAGGATAGAGTACCAGATTTGCATGAGCGATTCAGGGCAAATCAACAAGATGTTAGCGTGCTGATTTTCCGACAGTGCGCTGTGTATGCACAACTGTGCTTTATCAACTCTGCCGTTGCCGAATTCGTCAAAAATCAGCGCGAAACCCGACTTATTCAACCTGTCGGGCACAGATATGTTGTAGGGGTTCAAGTCCAACCCCTGACAGGCAATCCACTTCAAGTTACTCATAAGTATCCCTCACTTATCATCATAATGCCTACCGCATTGAGCGATTTATATTTTATTATCTTTAGTAATTTTGAGTTTTTTTTTATCTTTCGTTTGCCATTCAATAGGGAAACTCATCATTGCTTGTTCCATAAGACTACCTCCGCATACACGTTCTTGCCTACATTGTATCACACTTTTGCCGAAAATACAATAGTAAAACAATGTTAATTTTATGTAAGGAACTGCCAATAAATAAAGTTGATAAGTTTGCCGCCGTATTTTTGTCGGCAGACGAGGAGAAATTTCGCAGTAGGCTTTGTGCCTTTCAAGAAATTTTAACGAAGTATGTCGGCAAAAATACAAGAGAAACGTCGAGTTTATTTATTGGCGGTTCCTAAAGCGAGGAATGCCGACGTTTCGGCATTCCGCGACAGGCATTATGACTTCAACAGGCTTTTCTCCCACTTAGCGGGCGGAGTAAACCCGAATAATTCCGCCACAGTCGGCGCGACGTTGGCTAACCCCACTGTCGATTCGTCACATTCAATGAGCGACAGCGACTTATCACAAACGATAAACGGTACGGGATTCAGCGAGTGAGCCGTCCGCGCAACCAAACCGCCCTTCTTGTCCTTCTCACTCATCTCGTCGGCATTACCGTGGTCAGCAGTAACGAGCATGAGGACACCATTCACGGCGCAGGATTCCTCAAGACGGCGCAACGCCTCGTCAACCGATTCCACGCCAATAATCGTCGCTTCCATGCTCCCCGTGTGACCCACCATATCGCCATTCGGGAAGTTACAGCGGATAAAGCCGTACTCGCCCGACTCAATCGCCGCGATAACATCGGCAGTAATCTCGGCAGACTTCATTTTTGGTTTTTGGTCGAAACTCACCGTATCAGAAGGAATCTCGTGATACGTTTCGAGTTCGTCGCTGAATTTCCCGCTCTTGTTACCGTTCCAGAAATACGTGACGTGCCCGAACTTTTGCGTTTCGGATACGGCGTACTGCTTGACGCCGTTCGCCACGAGCAACTCCGACAACGTGCCTGTTATCTCGGGCGGGTTGACCAAGAACAACTCGGGTAGTTTCAAGTCGCCGTCATATTGCAACATTCCCGCGTACACCACGTCGGGCTTTGCGCCGCGCGCGAACTTATCAAAACTATCAGCAGTAAACGCCATGGAAATCTCAATGGCGCGGTCCCCGCGGAAGTTAAATAACACAACGCTGTCACCGTCTGTGATTTTGCCGACTGCTTCACCGTTTTCAGCAATAACAAAAGGAGGCAGGTCTTGGTCACTTTTCAAGTCGGGATTCTCTGTGCGATACGTTTCAATCGCCGCAGTAGCAGACGTAAACGCGCGCCCATCGCCCTTGACATGAGTCGCCCAACCGCGTTCTACCATAGCCCATTCTGCCTCATACCTGTCCATGGTGATTTTCATGCGTCCGCCGCCCGACGCGATTCGCGCGTCAAAATTATTATCGTTCAATTCCGCCATAACAGCCTCAAGCTGTTCTACGTACTCAAGCGACGACAGCGGCGGAACGTCCCGCCCATCCAACAGAATATGCACACATGCGCGCTTAACGCCGTCCGCTTTGGCGCGTTTGAGCAGCGAGAACAAGTGGTTGATGTTGGAATGTACATTGCCGTCCGACAGTAGCCCTAATAAATGCAGTGTCGAACCTTTGCTCACGGCGTTTTCGGCGACTTTGCGCCACGCGTCCGATTCGTACAACTTGCCCGATTCGATGGACTCGTTCACAAGTTTCGCTCCTTGTGAATAAATCTGACCGCAACCCAGTGCATTATGCCCCACTTCCGAGTTACCCATATCATCGTCCGACGGCAGACCCACCGCGCCGCCGTGCGCTTTGAGCCTTACGTTGGGGTATTCGGCAAGCAGACGGTCAAGGGTCGGTGTATTCGCCGAAGACACTGCGTCACCGATTCCCGTAGTCGAGAATCCGATTCCGTCCATGACGACTAAAAGAATCTTTTTCATACGCCCACCGCCGCTTTAATAATCGTCTTGAAGTCCTCCGCAACGAGCGACGCTCCGCCAATCAAACCGCCGTCCACGTCCTCTTGCGCGAGTAGTTCCGCGCCGTTTTTCGCGTTCATGGAACCGCCGTACTGGATTGTCACACCGTCGGCGACAGCCTCTCCATATAACTTAGCAATCACACCGCGCACGAATCCGCACGCCTCACCCGCTTGCTCCGCAGTGGCGGTCTTGCCTGTCCCGATTGCCCACACAGGCTCATACGCAATAATAATGCGTTTAACTTCGTCGGCAGTGAATCCCGCCAACCCGAGTTTGGTTTGCCGAGACAGCACTTCTTCTGTAATACCTGCCTCGCGTTCTTCTAAAAGTTCACCGATGCACAAAATCGGAATCAGCCCTGCGACGAGAGCCGCCCGAGTGCGATTGTTGACCGTCGCGTCCGTCTCACCGAAATACTGACGGCGTTCGCTATGCCCGATTACCGCGTATTCCACGCCGAGTTCGACGAGCATATCCGCCGAAACTTCGCCTGTGAACGCGCCGCTCTTCTCGAAGTGGACGTTTTGCGCGCCCACTTTAACCGCCGTGCCCTTGACGGCATTAACTGCCGTCTCGAGTGCCGTGAACGGCACGCATACTACCACGTCAACGTCGGCATTTTGCGGAGCGTTCGCAAGCTGCCCAATCAGCGTTGCCGCCTCCGCACGAGTCTTGTTCATCTTCCAATTCCCGGCGATAACTACTTTGCGTGATGATTTTTTCATAGTTCTATCCTTCTTTCAATGATATGCTTTTGCCTGTTCCGACAAAACTTAAACTACAGCCCAACCCCATAAAAAACGCAGAAATTTCATGTGGAATGTTTGCAGTATGGGCTAAAATCAAAGATAATCCAAGAATCCCAACACCTATTCTTATGATTTGATTTCCTTTAAGCATAATAAATACACCTCCTACGCATCTTGAATCACATCAATCCCGGGCAAGACTTTGCCTTCGAGATACTCCAAACTCGCGCCGCCGCCCGTGGAGATGTGGCTCATCTTGTCTGCAAACCCGAGTTGCACGACTGCCGCCGCAGAATCGCCGCCGCCAATGACCGTCGTCGCACCTGTATCCGCAAGTGCCTGTGCGACTGCCATAGTGCCTTTAGCCAACGTCGGGTTCTCGAACACACCCATAGGCCCGTTCCACACGACAGTTTTCGCAGTCTTGACTGCCGCCGCAAACAACTCACACGTCTTAGGCCCGATGTCTAACCCCATCTGGTCGGAGGGGATTTCATGCGAACCAACGTAGTCAGCGGGAACTTTTGCGTCAATAGGGTTAGGAAATGCCCCTGCAATAGCCGTGTCAACAGGCAGCAACAGACTTTTACCCTTTTTCTTCGCTTTATCAAGCATTTCGCGGCAGTAGTCCAACTTCTCGTTATCGACTAAAGACTTACCCACCTCAAACCCCTGCGCTTTTAAGAAGGTATACGCCATACCGCCCCCGATTATCAGCGTGTCACATTTTTCTATCAGGTTATCAATGACGTTGAGCTTATCGGCAACTTTCGCGCCGCCGAGAATCGCCACGAACGGACGTTCAGGCGCGTTGACCGCATTGCCCAAGAACGCAATCTCTTTATTCATCAAGTATCCCACTGCCGTTTCACCGCCGATAAACGCGGTCACGCCCGCAGTCGAGCAGTGTGCGCGGTGCGCCGAGCCGAACGCGTCATTGACGTACACGTCCGCAATGGACGCCAACTCCTTGCTGAATGCTTCGCCG
>WRJN01000020.1 GCA_009778605.1 Oscillospiraceae bacterium | reverse complement strand
ATGACGCTGCTCAAGACATTGCCCATGACCATGTACCCTAACGCGGGCAGTGCTATTTTTTGGAAAGACTTGTTACGCATATCATTACCTTTATTTGAAACAATAATACTCAACTATACAATTTCTATACGAGGAGAGAAAAACAATGAATAAACCGAGATTTGATGATGCAGGGTTAGTCGTGGGCGGAAGCGTAGGGATTTTGCACGGAAATAACGCGCGAATCAACCCCAAGAAACCCATTATCCCACAATGGAACAACGTAATCGGCGACCATTCCGAAAATCGCTACGGCAGGTATAATCGGTTAGACGTAGATTTGCAAGACCGCGCCGCGATTGCTAAAGATGAAGTTGACGCTAATCCGTTGTCGTGAGTGTTGTAGTCGCCGCCGTTTATTCGGCGGCGGCGATGATATCCAAAACAATCACTGATTGTTCTAACACTGCGGCGGCTTTTTCGGGCGTGAGTTTCGCAGTAGCAGTGTTCACGCGAATCACGATATATAAGTCCTCAGGGATAGGCGCGCCTGAATCGTCAGCCGTGTCTGTGTCAGTCTCCCACGCTAAAGCAGAGCCGTTCACCGCATAAAAGAACGTGTCGGTGACGTGTGGGTTGTCGGGGTATCTCTCTGCGAGGTTGAGGTAGAACTGTTCAATGGGCAAATCGTCCCCCGGGATTTTCTCGAGAACTTCTTTATTCCCGATGAACAATAGCGCGTTCGCGCTTTGCAACTCTCCAATCAGTTTGACGGCGTTCCCTTGAACTGCTTGCGGATTGCGCCCTTCGATAACTAAGTCAATATGCAGACAGTTGACGTATACGTTGCCGTTCTCATTGAAGTCGGGCGTGTGTTCCTCTAACGAGGCACGTAACAGACTGCCGTCCGTCATGAAGAAAGACGACGTTGGCGCGTCGTCAGACAGCCACAACACGGTCATGTCGGGTTTCTCGGTATTCATGCTCAAAAATATCATGCTTAAAACCATCAACAAACAGAATCCCCCTATAACCAAGTGCAGTTTATGGTGGTATAGGAAATTCTCTAAGATTGCTTTTATGCCTACGGGTTTCTCGATATGATACTTTTGCAATTCTAAATTTTCGGTTAGTTGTTCCTCGTCGATTAACCCTTGTTTGAGTTTCAGAAACTCGCGATAATCGTCATTCATAGCTTACTTAGAAATTTCAAGGATTTCGTACTTAACTATACCGCCGGGCGTTTCAGCCTCTACGATGTCACCCACGGTCTTGCCCATGCACGCGCTGCCAATGGGCGATTCATTGCTGATTTTGCCCTTGCTCATGTCCACTTCACGGCTTCCCACCATGGACAGGTTCAGCTCCTTACTGTCGGCGACGTTCTTGATTTTGATTTTGTTTCCGATTTGTACTTGGTCGGTAGTGAGGCTCTCCTCGTCCAATAACTCGACGTTCATGAGCGTCGCCTCGATTTGTGCAATACGCGACTCAATAATCCCCTGCTCATTCTTCGCCTCGTCATACTCGGCGTTCTCCGAAAGGTCACCAAAAGACATGGCAACCTTGATTTTATCGGCGACTTCTCTGCGCTTGACCGTCTTGAGCTGTTCGAGTTCTTCCTGTAGTTTTTGGAGACCCTCTTGTGTAAGAATTGTTTTTGACATGATTATTTATCCCTTTCTGAGTTGTTCTATTTGCATTTCAACATAGGCTACGTCCTCTGCGTCCATAATGGATTTTTGACGCATAATAGCTCTGTCAAGTCCTATAACAACGGTGTTCAAGTTGTCTTCTTTCATCATCAACAAATCAAACAAAGTCGATTTTAAGTCAGCGTTTTTGTTTGTCGGCATAAATTTTCCTCCTAATCAGCTTAGTAAGCCGCAGTATTGATAATTTCAAAGGCGCGTCGGATTTGCAAGTCGGGTATTTCCGAAAGCTCAATATCTCTGAAATCGTTGATGTTATACGAAATAGTTTCCGCGCCTAAGTCTACCGCGAAATTGGGAGAAAGCCCTGCCCCTGCGTAATCGTCGCCACCTGTCAGCATGATTCGTGCTACAGTAACGCGGATTGCACTTTCGTCTTTAAGTTGTTGCGTTTCGGTCAGAAACGTGTTCCCTGCCGAGTTCACGCCTACAATCTGCGCGTCTGAATGTGTCCGTAAAATCGCTGCAAACAGCTCCCCGGCACCCGCCGTCTGTGCGTTGACTAATACGATAATGGGCAGCCCCTGCATAGCGGCAGGCAGTGCGCGGTTATCGTCGGTCACAATAAAATCCCGCACGACGCCGCCTCGGTGTTCACTTCGCGCAATCGTCCCTGCGCCGACTAACGCGTTGGTCATGTTGATGACGGGCGTGTAATAATCGCTGTCATTGTCGCGCAGGTCAATGAGGATAGCGCGCACGTTCGCGTCGGCGAACGTTTTGAGTGCCGTGTCAAACTGAGCGTCGGTGAGCGCGTTAAACGTGTCAATACGTGCAAACCCTACTTCGTTCACCACGTCGGCTTCAACCGATACCACGGCAATGGACTGTCGAATGAGCGAAAACTCCAGCGTTTCACCGTCTCGCAATACGTTGATTTTCACGCGAACGTGTTCGTCGCCCTCTAACAGTCGCGCGGCAACATCAGCTCCGACTGAAAGCACGCTGGTATCCTCAATATCGGTAATCATATCGTTGATTTGCACGCCTAACGACTCCGCAGATGAGCCGGCGTAAACGTGCGTGATGATGAGGTATCCCGAGCCCTCCGCCTCTGTTCTGATTCCGGCGGTGATGAGCTGTCCGCTTTCTTCGGCGATTTGTTGGCGGTATTGTTCAGGGGTCATATATACGGTATTTTGGTCGCCGATGCCCTCAATATACCCCGAGAAGATTCCGATTTCAACATCTTCGTCGCTTATTTCACCATAGAAGTTGTTGCGGATAAACGTGTCGATTTCTTGCAGTTTCGCGCTGATTGTGTCCCGCCCTAACGCGCCCGGGAGCAAGCCATTGTACATATTGAGCGAAACAGTCCATGTGACGACGAATGTAACGGTACAGGCGATGAAAATGAGGCTGATACAAACGCCTATTGATATTTTTTTATTCATAACAAGTATTGTAACATAGTTTTTGCCGTTTGTCAAGAGGTGATTTTGGGGCAAACGAAAAGCCCGTTATACGAGCTTAGGTTTGGGTTTTGTAAAAAGACAGATTTTATCTTATCCAATAAAACTTGATATTTTCAGAGTTTGTTTGTTCAATTATATCAAACTCGTGAGGGCACAAGCATCTAAAATGTAGACGTTCTTCACAACTCTAACTCCTTATCTATGTCTTTCATAGAGAAAAATTCATCTACTGTAAGACCGCTCCCTTTTGTAAGACCTCTAAGTGACCCCCATTGTTTCTTGTGCGGGAGTTGTATTGCTTATTATTGGTCTTTCTAAAATTTCAGTCATATTCTCACGTCCTTTCCCTAAAATAATCGCCGTTGCCGCCGCGCCTACGCATATACCTATCACAAATATAACATATTTCGACATATAAGTCAATTCCTTTTTGTAAAATATTTGATATAATTATACTGCACAAAAATAAAGAAACCTGTCGGAATAACTCAAACAGGTTTCTTTTTTGATTTACATAAATCGACAGGCTTACACCGCTTCACCTACTGCAACCGCGCAAGCAACTGTCGCGCCCACCATAGGGTTGTTGCCCATACCGATTAACCCCATCATCTCTACGTGTGCCGGAACGCTTGAGCTGCCCGCGAACTGCGCGTCGCCGTGCATTCTTCCCATTGAGTCGGTCATGCCGTATGACGCAGGACCCGCCGCCATGTTATCGGGGTGGAGCGTACGCCCTGTGCCGCCGCCCGACGCTACCGAGAAATACTTCTTGTCGTGTTCGCCTGACCACTTCTTGTACGTCCCCGCGACAAGGTGTTGGAACCGAGTCGGGTTAGTAGAGTTGCCCGTAATACTCACCTCGACGCTCTCGTGTTTCATAATCGCTACGCCCTCGCACACGTCGTTACAGCCGTATACTTTAACTTTGGCTTTTTCGCCGTCAGAAAACGCCACTTCTTTGACGATTTTGAGGTCGTCATTAGAAATGTCATACTGTGTCTGAACATAGGTGAACCCGTTGATTCGTGAGATGATATACGCCGCGTCTTTACCCAAACCGTTGAGGATTACTTTGAGCGGTTCTTGCCGCGCTTTGTTGGCGGTTTTTGCAATACCGATTGCTCCCTCAGCCGCCGCGAAACTCTCATGCCCTGCCAAGAAACAGAAACACTTGTTCTCTTCTTTCAGCAACATTGCGCCGAGGTTGCCGTGACCTAATCCCACTTCGCGGTTTTCCGCCACGCTTCCGGGGATACAGAACGCTTGCAACCCAATCCCGATTGCCGCCGCTGCGTCAGCCGCCGCCGTGATTCCTTTTTTAATGGCGATTGCCGTACCGAGTGTGTATGCCCAGACTGCGTTTTCAAACGCAATCGGTTGAACGCCGAGAACGATTTCCCGCACGTCGATTCCTTTGGATTTGCACAGGTCGTCCGCTGCCTGTAAGTCTGCCAAACCGTATTCTTTACAGCACGCGTCAATCTTGGATTGCCGTCTGTTTTGACCCTCAAATTTTATCATTGTTCTTCTCCGCCTCCTTAATTACTTTTGCGATTATCTCCAATGCTTTTTCAACTCGCCCATCTTCAAGCAGTGCTTGAATAGACAAAAGCACAGTCATCAGCTCTAATCGTGTCATAGTCAAGTTCCTCCGATTATTACTTCGCTTCCAATTCTTTTTCGATGTTTTCGACTTGCTTGAAAGCCTCGTTACCTAACGTCATTCGCACTGATTTTGCATATTGGCGTGCGTCAATTTCGCCGCGTTCAAACAACACCGTTTGATAAGCAATTCCGCGTGTAAAAGCCTCAAATTCTTTTGTAGTCATTTTTTCAAACCATACCTTTCCGCCACCGTAGCGACGTGAATTTTCCCGCTCATCACAAGATGATTTGCTTTATCCCTTTTTTACTCCTCGCGCGGGTCGATTGTTTTCGCCGCCTCAGCGAATCTGCCGTACGTGCCGAGGTTGGCTTTATACGCCTCGTCGGGTGATTTACCTTTGCGAATGTCCTCAAGCATTTTGCCGACTTTTACAAACTCGTACCCGATAATCTCGTCATTTTTATCCAACGCCAACTTGTTGATGTAGCCCTCTGCCATCTCCATGTAGCGCGTTCCTTTAGCTTTGGTGGAGAAAATCGTCCCTACTTGTGAGCGCAGACCCTTGCCCAAGTCCTCAAGACCTGCGCCAATGGGCAGACCGTCTTCCGAGAACGCCGTCTGCGTTCTGCCGTAGGCGATTTGCAGGAACAATTCGCGCATTGCGACGTTAATGGCGTCGCACACCAAGTCAGTGTTGAGTGCTTCCAAAATCGTTTTGCCCACGATGATTTCCGCCGCCATAGCCGCTGAGTGCGTCATACCCGAGCAACCGAGCGTTTCAATCAGGCTTTCTTCAATCACGCCGCCTTTGACGTTAAGCGTCAGCTTGCAAGTCCCCTGTTGCGGCGCGCACCAGCCTACACCGTGGGTCAAGCCGCTGATGTCGCTGATTTGGTAGGCGTTCACCCACTTCCCCTCAACGGGAATGGGCGCGGGCCCGTGATTGGCGTTGTTGCGGACAACGCACATTTGTTCAACTTCGTGGGAATAAGAAATTTTACTCATTAAAATAACCTGTCCTTTCTTATAACTTCGGGCAAACGTACACTCCTTGCCCTTGTTTATTTCATCATTATACCATATATAACCTGCAGTGTCAACTACTACGGCGTAATATTTGCGTAAATGCCTTTGAGGATGCCTTTTCGCGCCCGAAACGCATTCTTCACGCTGTCTAATTCGGCTTTATAGGCGGAAATTGCCGATTTATGCGCTTCAATGGCGGTAATCCGTTCGCGTTTCAGACCGCCTGCATTCGCCGCGAACCAGTAAATCCCGCAGGTAAGCACCGACAGCATGACCGCTTTTTGATTCATGCTTGCGTGTTGTGCCCCCATGTCGTTTAACTGTTTTTCCATGGCGGCTAAGGTATCCCTGCGCGACAAATCGGTGGGTAATCCTTCGTTAAACGCCTGCCGCCCGTCTCCCGTGACCCACAACACAAACGTCCCGCCGTTGTATCTGAACGTGATACGGTACAACCCTAACAACACCCGCGTAACGTCTCTCTGGACGTTGCCGGGGTTGACGATGAAGTCTTTGACGTTGCGTCCGCCTACCTGCGTTCGCGCTTGATTGGCAAGCGTCGCGTCAACCGCAGGCTTGACGTGTTCACCGAACAGCGCGGGTACGGGATAGTCATAGTTCATGGTGACACAATCAGGTGGGAAAACAAGCTCCTCCACGTCAATGAGGTTTGCGGTCTGATACGTGGCATACAGTGTCTTAACAGGCGGCGTCATGCGACGATTGCCTGATGCAAAAATAGTCGGAGACACTGACACCAAGCTGGACTGTGGCGTCCATTCGGTGTAGTTTTCGTTCACGATTCGTTTGTTACTGCCCGAGCCTACGACTTTCTGCCGTTGACGCTCAACGCCGAGTTCGTACGAAAACGCCGCTTGCGCGCTGCACGAAAAGCAGTAGGACGGAACGTAGTACCGCTCCTCCGACAGGACTTCTACGTTGTCGAAAACGTCAAGAGGGACGACAGGCGACGCACACAGCGCGTCCACCAACATAAAGTGTAGGCGGACGGGAGGCGTGCATAACGCGACGCCGCTGTTGATGTCCTGTTTTGCCGCAATTTCGGCGTTTTGGTTATTAGTGTTGCGTTCCCACAACACGCTTCCGCCGCAGTGTGAACACACTACTGTTTCGCGCGCTGATTCGGGGATTGGTAATGCCGCATCGCAACCGGGGCAACGAAAATCTTTCATGTTACGTATTGCTCACTTAATAAGTATTTGTCTAAAGCACTTGGCAGTTTGACTAAATATCGCAGAATCGCCAACGCATCTGCCATTACGGGTCTGTCCGCGCCCGGGTTGGTGATACACGCCGCCGCGAGTGCGTCGGGGTCGCCTGTAATCTCGTTTTTCAATCCCACGAGCAACCGCAGAATCGCTAACGCGCAAACCATCGTGATACTACCATAAAATTCCGGGTCTCGCCCATATAAAACTCGCCCGAATCCGTACCGTCCTCCCACGAATCCGCAGTCTTCACAGTTTTTACAGGGGTCATCGGGGGTGATGTTGCAGTTGTACACAACGGGCGGTCTGGGGCAAATGTAGTATTCGCCGCAACAGTCATTGCACATTTCACAGGTGTAACAAAATGTCACACACAGCTCACAATAGTCGCAATAGGTACAGTGCAATATTTCGTTTTCATCGTCACATTCGATACAGAATAAACATTCAGGGCAGAGGTCTGTTTTGGGTTGGTAACACTCACGGCATATGTTGTCGTCCACACAGTCAAAATAACAGTCAGTCTTGTAGCAAATGGGGCAGTATTCATGACCGTGCAAGCAATCGTAGTAACAACCGTCCACACCGCAGGCGGGGCAGCTTTTCGCCGAGAATAACTGCACCCAATACGTTCCGTAGCCCATGTAACCGTCGGGGTTGACCGCTATGCCCACACCGACGTGTTCCCAGTCGGGGTTGAGTATGTTTTCGCGATGCGGCGGAGAGTTCATCCACCCTTCCATGACTTCTTCGGGGGACTTTTGCCCTGCCGCGATATTCTCCCCCGCGCTCCAATAGACTACGTTTTGTTCGTCTAACACGGTGAGCCACTCCTGCCCATCAGGGCGCAGGTGGTTAGGGTCATAAACCACCGTCAGCTCCTCCGCACGGACTTGTGCCGCCGAGTTGAGTTGTGCGTCGGTAGCGACAAGGGGCGTCAAGCCCTGTGCGGCGCGTTCGATGTTGACTAACGTCACGATTTGCGCGTACCATTCCGTTTCTGCCGAAGCCTCCGACAGGCGAGGGGAAACCGGCATCGGCAATGCAAGGAGCATTGCCGCCGCTAACCCTATGGCTATAAGTTTGTTTTTCATAGCGTTTTTGAAAAATCTCACACAATCGAGAACGAATAAATAATCGAGTTCAAGTCTTCCTTAGCCGCGGGTGTTCCGATTAAAGCGATTGCGAAAATCATAGTCGGTGTGGCGATTGCGTAAACCACGCCTTCGCCTCCTTGACCGTTGTCTAATTCAATCAAGAGCGTCGGACGACCTAAATACGTTATGCGTTTTTTGCTTGTTATCGGGATAGCTAACCCGTCTTCAAAATCTTCCAAGAATTCTTCAAAGAGTTGGTCATAGTCAGAGGCGTTTTGGAGTACATAGTTGTTCCTGTAACTTTCAGACATGATTAAAGCCGCGCCGATTTCACCCATTTTTATTCCTTCCACCCATGTCGCAGACCATGCCGTAGCGTCGGAGGAAACTTCCCAACCTTCGGGGGCGGTTACTTTGAAAGTTCTGGGTTTAGTAGAGAGTCTGCCGTATACATCGTTTAGTTTCGGCGCGCTCAGTTTGACTAAAAAGCGCAGGACTTGCAGTGCGTCCGCCATTGCGGGAGCTTGTGCGCCTGGGTTGGTGATACAAGCCGCCGCTAATGCGTTGGGGTCGCTGTCAATCGGGCTGCTCAGCTTGACTAAGAACCGCAGAATCGCCAATGCGTCCGCCATTGCAGGGTTCGCGCTCGTACCGTTTGTCACGCGCCCGAATCCGTAGCGTCCGCCGTGGAATCCACAGATTTCACAACTGTTACAGGGGTCTTTTTCAGTGCAACCTACAGTGGGTACGGGAGGCTCTGTTTTGACACATTCTTTGCAATTGGGGACTTTACAAGTCGCCGAGTTGCCTGTGCATTTCGCAGGTTCAGTTTTGTCGCATTCTTTACAGTTAGGGACTTTACAAGTCGCCGAATTGCCTGTGCATTTTGGCGGTTCGGGTTTATCTACGCAGGTACAGCAATCGTCGCATTTGTTACAAGTTCCGCAAAAGTCTTCCTCGGCGCAGAACTCACATACTCTACAAGTAGGGCAGTGTTTAACGTCGATTTCCGCGTCACACTCGATACAGTATTTGCAGCCGGGGCAGAGGTCAGTTATGTTTTTGACTTCAAGGCACTCGCGGCAGGCGTTATCGGGCAAACAGTCAAACCAACAGTCAAGTTCGCCGCAAATGGGGCATTCGTATTCGATACAGTCCAAGCGGCAGTCAGGTTCGCCGCATTCGGGGCATTCAGTCAAACACTCCCAGTTACATTCAGGGTCACCGCAGAATTCGCACTGATAAGTCCAGCAATCCCAGTCACAGCCTTTTACGCCGCAGATTGTACATACGTCTTCATCATCAACGAAAACGTATGTGCGTTGCGTAGTCGATTTGTGGAAGGCTTGGATTTCTTCAAGCGTGAGGTTAGGCGTAGAGGTTGCCCATAACCATGTCAGCTTTTTGAGACCGTAAAGCGGCGATAAGTCGCTGACAAGCGTACCTGATATATCCAAGTCGTCTAATTTGGATAACCCTGATAAGGGCGATAAATCAGTGACAGGGTTGCCGTACAGGTCTAACTCTTCCAACGCGGTCAGTCCTGCTAAGGGCGACAAGTCAGCGATTTCGTTGTTTTCCAAGACCAAAAACTTCAGATTCGTCAAAGCCGCTAAGGGCGACAAGTCGGTGATGTCGTTCCAGTTTAACAGCAAAGACTCTACGTCCGCAGGGATTGTTCCGTCCGCCACCATTGCGGCGAGCATTTCGTCGTCGATGTTTTTCCAGCTCAAGTTGATTTCGTAGTCCTCTGCCGCCGATACAATAAGCGTTGCGGGAATGACGGTAAACACCATTACCGCCGCCATGAACATTGCTAAAATCCGTTTTTTCATACTTTTCTCTCCTTTACATACCATCATTTATACTGTTTTATACTCAGTCCAGCGGACTTGGAAGCCATACTACGTAGCGCAAAATGGCTAACGCATCTGCCATTTGCGGTTGCGTCGCGTTGGGGTCGGTGATACACGCGGCTTTGAGTGCGTCGGGGTTGTTTGATATGGGGCTGCTCAGTTTGACTATGTGCCGCAGTATGAACAGCGCGTCTTGCAAATTGATTTGCGCGTCACCGTTTACGTCGCCCGGCGCGTACGCGACAATCAGCCTGCGGATTCCCTGAACTTCCGACGCGATACAGTTGTAACAGCGCACATATTTCGTGCCGTTGTAGTCATACGTGGGTTGGTTCAACACCGTGGGCGTTCCCCAATTATGCCCTGTTGCAACAATCGCGCTACTTTCCGAATATCCGCAGTTGTTACATTCGCGCGTGCGTGTTCCGTCGCGGGTGCAGGTTGCGTTTTGCGTAGTCGTCCATGCACTCATAGCGTGGCTCTTGCATTTAATGCTTGTGGGTGCGCGAAAGATTTCAAACGTGTTGTAGCCGTCTACGCTGTTGCGCGATTTGTCGATTTGCATGGTTCTGCCCCACATAATCATGCACGGCACGTTGATGTTGGCTTCCCCGAAAGTGACAGTGTTGCCGGATACGTTAATAATGTATACGAAGTGGCTGTAATTGTACCACAACACGTCCCCTGCTTTTATGTCGGATATATTTTTGCTTACTTTCCATTTGGTACAATCCTCGCCTGTTGCTAAGTATGCCATTTCAAATGCGAACCCTGCACACTGTACGCCGTTTTTGAAGTGGTCAAACTTACAGTTGCTGCTGATTCCGTGATACACCGTCCCCGAACAGGCTTTGCCGTTGTTTGTGAAGAACGTCCCGTCAGGATACGCACTCTTCATCTGAGCGACTGTGTAACTGCCCGCCGTTGCCGCCTGTACTGTGGGGATTGCTGATACAATCAACACAAGCGCGATGAATAATGACATTATTGGTTTAGTCAGTTTACGTCTAATCATGTCCGTTACCTCCTAAAATCAAAAAAGATACAATCATCATAACATATCTGTATAAAAAAGTCAAGCGATTCGCCGAAAATATACGAGGTAAAAAATAGAAACACACAAATATAAAAAACGCTTGACTTTATGCCAAATATAGAGTATAATAAAAGATATATGATAAGAGAGGGGCGCGTGTAATGAGTGCTGTGAAAGCTAAACAAGGGATATACCCAAAGGAGGGGCTTGGTTCATCTGACGGGCAAATCTCGACGCCGGCTAAAAATATTTTTATCGTAGACGACAGTGATTCAAACCGCATGGTAGCGAAGTTGGCGTTGGAGGGCACGTACAGAACGTATGCCCTGCCGTCTGCCGCCAAGATGTTTAAGTTAGCGGAGAAAATCATGCCCGATTTGATTCTGTTAGATGTGGATATGCCCGAGATGGATGGGTTTCAGGCATTGACGCTCCTGAAAGCGAGCAAACGGCTCAACCAAGTCCCTGTTGTGTTCCTGACGGGCAAGAACGACACAGAAACCGAGCTGAACGGCTTTGAGATGGGTGCGCTTGATTTTATCAACAAGCCGTTCTCTCCGCCTGTTCTGATTCGCCGTATCGAGTTGCATTTAGAAACCGATAAGCTGATAAAAAACAGCATACGCGCACTGCACAATACCCACCGCGCTACTATATCTACAATCGCCAACATGGTGGAGGGGCGCGACACGGTGACGGGTAAACATATCGAGCGTACGCAGAGGTATTTGGAAATCCTTGTAGAAGAACTGATTCGCACAGGCGTTTATATTGACGAGATTGCGACGTGGGATTCGGGGTTGCTCCTCCCTTCGGCGCAGTTGCATGATGTGGGGAAAATCCACGTCAGCGATTTAATCTTAAACAAGCCCGACAAGCTCAACAGTGAGGAATTTGTGTTAATCAAGAATCACTGTGGTGACGGTGAGAAGATTATCGACAGCATTATCGAGCAAGCGGGCGACTATGACGGATTCTTGTGTCACGCCAAGAAGTTCGCGGGGTATCACCACGAAAAGTGGAACGGGACGGGGTATCCCTATGGGTTAAAAGGCGAGGAAATCCCGCTTGAGGGCAGGATTATGGCAGTGGCGGACGTGTATGACGCGTTGGTGTCTGCGCGCCCGTACAAGAAGCCGTTTTCTCATGAACAGGCGGTGGATATTATCGTGAAAGATTCGGGGACGCATTTTGACCCGCTCATCGTGGAGGCGTTCAAGAATATTGCCGACGATTTCTGGGTAGAGTCTGTTCGCCTGAACGAGGGTGTATAGCAGTTCCGGTTAGTGCGAGGGGGGTGTTGTCTGTGAGCGAGCAAGAAAAGTTACACGATTATGAATTGCAGTTAGTCAAGTTAGACTTGGTGGCGAAAGCGGGTAAAATCGCATTGTGGGACACTGAAATTGTTGATGAAGGACGTCTCAACCCCGATATTCCTTTTACATGGTCGGAGGAGTTTCGCAATATGTTAGGGTTCACCGACGAGAGCGACTTCCCTAACGTGTTCAGCAGTTGGAGTGACCGTATTCACCCCGACGATAAAAAGCAAATGTTCGATATGTATGCCGCGCATTTGGACGACCGCACGGGTAAAACGCCGTATGATACAGCGGTACGCGCCATGTGTAAAAACGGCGAGTATCGTTATTATCGCGCGTTCGGGCAAGCACTGCGCGACGAGAACGGTAAACCTCTGCAAATCGCGGGGGCGTTGGTGGACGTACACGACGCGAAGTTTGCCATGGAGGAAATCAACTATCGCGACACGCTCCTGCATTCGGTGAATGAGGCGGCTAAGGTGTTGCTGACTACTGAGAGCGACGACAGTTTTGACGCGTCGTTCTGGAAAGTCATGGAGATTATGGGCTACAGCATCAATACCGACGGTATGGAGCTGTGGAAGAATGAGGTGTTCGACGGGGAGCTGTGTGCCATACTCAAACACTATTGCTATTCGGCGAAGGGTGAGCAAGCCAAAGCAGGCACGGTGACTAAGTTCGCGTATAAGGACACGCCGCACTGGGACAGGCGACTCAACAATCATGAGGTGTTAAACGGGTCGATTGAGGACTTGTCCAAAGCCGATTTTGAGTTTCTGCAACCGTTCAACGTAAAGTCGGTGTTATTGCTGCCGCTGTTCATTCATGATAAACTGTGGGGTTTTTGTTGTATCAATGACTGCTTTACGCGCCGCGTCTACACCGACGAGGAAATAAACATCATGCGTTCGGTAACGCTGATGATGGTAGCCGCTATTGACCGACGCTCATTGCAAGTGGAAATCGCCGAGGCTAATGCGTTAGCGAAACTTATGTTGGATTCGTCGCCTCTGTGTTGCGAGGTGTGGGACGAAAATCTCAAGGTGATTGATTGTAACAAAGCCGCGATTAAACACTATTGCGTAGCGAGCAAAACCCCAATTATAGAGGGTATATTTGACTTTTTTCCTGTTTTTCAACCCGACGGACAAAAGTCCGTTGACGTTGTGCAGGAGTTCATCGAAAAAGCATTCAATGAGGGCGGTTATAAGTTTAACTGGATGGATAAATTGCAAGACGGCGATTTAGTACCCACCGAAGTAACGCTCGTGCCGGTTGTGCATAACAACACCCGTTTAGTCGTGGCGTATAGCCGAGATTTGCGGGAGCATAACCGTATGATGAGCGAGTTGAATCACAAAACCTATGAGTTAGAGTTTCAAAAGAATACGCTTACAACGCTTATCGACTCTATGCCTAACTTTGTGTTCAGCAAGAACTTAGCGTCAAAATACACGCTTATTAACAAAGGTATGTTAGACTTTTTCAGCATGAGTATGGATAAAACCATAGGCAGAGGCGACAGAGACGGATTCGGCTTTACAGAACAAGAAGCGAGCGAGATGATTCGCGCCGATAAACGTATATTCAGCGGAGATTGCGCGTTCCTGACCGAGGAGCAGGTAGTGTCTTACAAAGGCATAAGCTATGACTTTGAGACGACGAAAGCCCCGCTGTTCCAAGACGGAGAGATTGTGGGGTTGGTGGGCGTATCGCGGGACGTTACCGAGCGCAACAAGATGTCACGCGAGTTAAAAACCGCGCTCAGGCAAGCCGAAGCGTCTGACCGTGCCAAGAGTGAGTTTTTGGCAACAATGTCGCACGAAATACGTACGCCGCTTAACGCCATTATCGGCATTTCGCAAATCCAGTTGCAGGACTGTATGAACGCCGATTGCTCTATTGCGTTTGATAAGATTCACAACGCGGGGACAGGGTTGTTGGGGATTATTGACGATATACTTGATTTATCTAAGATTGAGAGCGGCAAAGTCGAGCTTAAGCCGCTTGATTATGACGTTGCCAGCATGATTAACGACGCGGGGCAGCTTAATGTTGTGCGAATCGGCACAAAACCAATCGAGTTTATGCTTGATGTACAGGCGAGCTTGCCGTCGCGGTTATTCGGGGACGAGTTGCGTCTCAAGCAAATCCTCAACAATATCTTGTCCAACGCGATTAAATACACCGACAGGGGTTCTGTCAAGCTGTCTGTGGACAGTGTGGTTTGTGATGATGAGGTGGAGCTGCGTTTCACAGTCACCGATACGGGTCAGGGTATGAAAGAAGAAGACGTGGCGAATTTGTTCACGCAGTACAATCGGTTCAACGACGAAGCCAATCGCGATATTGAGGGGACGGGGCTGGGTCTGACCATTACCAAGCGGTTGCTTGAGCTTATGGATGGCAAGATTGACGTGGTGAGCGAGTATGGCAAGGGCAGTACGTTTACGGTCACGGTTGTGCAGAAACTCCCTCATAAAGCGGACGGTACGCGCGATTACACGCCCATAGGCGGCAAAAGCGCGGAGAACTTGCGTAAACTCGAGTATGGAAGCCACAGCAGCAGGGCGCGGGGTGCGTTTCGCAGTATTCAGCGTTCGTATATGCCGTATGGGCGCGTCATGATTGTTGATGATATTCATACGAATTTGTTTGTCAGCGAGGGGCTTATGAGACCCTACGGATTGGAGATTGTTCAAGTCATGAGCGGGTTCGAGGCAATCGAAATCATAGCCGCCGATACGAAAGAGTATGACATCATTTTCATGGACCACATGATGCCTGATATGGACGGCATTGAGACGACGAAACGCCTGCGTGAGTCGGGGTACGGCGGCATTATCGTCGCGCTCACCGCTAACGCGCTTGTGGGGAATTATGAGCTTTTTGTACAGAGCGGTTTTGACGATTTTATCCCCAAACCCATTGACGTGAAACTGCTTAACACTATGTTAAACCGATACGTCCGTGACCGTCACCCCGAAGAAGCGGCGCGCGCGGCACAGATGAACATATCGCTTATGAACGATTTTGACCCGCAAAAGACTAATGCGAAGATGATGAGCGTGTTCTGCCGCGACGCGAATCGGGCAATCACGACCATTCGTGAGTCGGTTCGCAATGACGACATCAAGTTGTTCACGACTATGGCGCACGCCATGAAGTCTGCATTGACCAATATCGGCGAGAACGCCAAGTCAAAAAAAGCGGCGGCGTTGGAGGTTTTGGGATTAGAGGGTAAGAAAGAGTTAGCGTTCAATAATGCCGAGGCGTTCGTGCAAATGTTAGAACGGCTTGTACAAAAGCTCACGGCGGCGGCAGAATCAGATGCTGACGCTGACGCAAACGCGGACAGCGAAGTGACTGAAGACAGGGCGTTTTTGTGCGAACAGTTGGTACAAGTCAAAGCCGCGTGTGACGCGTATGACGATTCGGCGGCGTATGTTTTGCTTGACCGTTTGTTGTCGGGTGATTGTACTTGGAAAGCGCGAACCGCGCAACGTATTGAAGCGATTCGCGACAGCATATACTTAGAGAGTGACTTTGAAAAAGCAAGCGAGTTGACGGCGGCTTTTTTGAGCGAATGAACCCTTGACAATCAAGAGCATTTGTGGTATGCTAAATAAAACGGAATAACAGGGGGAATGAAACAATGAGAAAGTTATCAGCGTTATTATTAGCGGCGGTTATGCTTGCGATAACTGTGCCGACTGTGGCAGTTAGCGCGGATGCACCTGCCGTGACTGAGCCGGTGACAGACACGCAACCCGGTGAAATGCCGAGTGGCGCGACGACTGATATTGTGTTAGTCAAGTGCGAGACGACAGGCGTGACGGAGGTATGGCTGAATCGGGATTTTGAATACGACGATATGCTTGTTTTCGGTTTTTATGTGGTTGGCGGCGAGATAACGTCAATTAGGGGTTCAATTGAGTCCATTATGGTGAACGGTTTTTCAGTAAAGATTTGTACTAAATCTCATTGGGGCGTGACTGCCACGAATATTGACGGCGAAGTCACGATTGGGTTTGGCGGTACTGAAAACATGGAAAAGGGTGATATGCTCGGATTCTTTGAGGGAACGTCGCGCAGTTATACTATGACGGAAGTTGAAACTTACCCCGCAGGGCTGACGGTTTCGACTTATGTTCGCCCTAAATGTGAGTGTAAAAAGTGTAAGTATTGTAATTATTTATACTACATTAGCTATGACGAGCCTGACGAACCCGACGAAGAACCTCAACCTCCTATCCCTACCGATACGCGCCCGGGCGAAATGCCCATTGGCGCAACGACTGACTTAGTGTTGGTCAAGTGTGAGTTGACGGGCGTGACGGAAGTATGGCTGAATAAGCCGTTAGTATACGATTTCCCCAAGCGAGAAATGGGTTTTGGTTTGGTTTTTAGAGTAAACGACGGTCAACCTGTAGCTATGGAGCGGTCAGGGACGCTATTAAATGTGAAAAGTACGGTAGTGCAAATCGGGGAAGAAATTCTCGGCGGTGAAGTTACGAGCGTTGCAGGTGAAAAAGCAGTTGTGGTAGGAATCGCAAACAACGAGAATTTGAAAGCGGGTATGATGTTGGGTTTTTTCCCTGATGTGAGCGCGGATTATTTGTTAATGTCGCGCGAAACGACGCCATCGAAACTGACAGCTACTACGTATGTGCGTCAGTGCCTCAACTGTGACGGTTGCGGCTATCAGGGCGGTATATACGGATTCGGGCGAGTCACCGACAGCGGCGACGTACCGCAAATGGCGGACGCGTTGGCGATTCTGCGGTTTGTGGTGAAACTCAGCAGTCCGTTGGATACGGACATCAATGCCGTTGCGGCGGCGAGTATCACAAGCCCCGGGAATACTCCGCAAATGGCAGACGCATTGGCGGTTCTGCGGTTTATGGTGAAGTTGAGCAGCCCATTAGACAAATATTATAAATAAAACTATTATAATTATTAAGGAGTATCAATCAACATGAGCGTATTTGAAAAACCGTCAAACTTTACTGCGCCGATTAGCCCTGCGTTACCCAAAGCAATATCCGAGAGGCACGTTGCGTGTGTGTTTTTGTTAGACATATCGGGTTCAATGAATCAAAAAGACGCAATCGGCAAGCTCAACACGGGGTTGAGGGCGTTTCGCGACCATATGAGGACTGACCCGCGCACTGCCGACGTGGTTGACGCGGCAATCGTGACATTCGGCGGCGATGTCCGTGTAGTCGAAAACTTTCAGCCTGTGTCGGAGATGAAAGTCCCTACACTGTTAGCGGCAGGGGCGACTCCGTTCGGGGAGGCGTTGAAGTTAGGATTAGAAATGGTGACTAAACGTAAGGAAGTGTATTCGTTAGCGGGCACGCCTTACTACAGACCGTGGATTTTCTGTATCACCGACGGTACGCCCACTGATGACTGGGAGACGGCGGCTCACGCGCTCAAAAAGGCAGAAGCGGAGAAGAAAGTTTTGGGGTACTGCGTGTGCGTGGAGAATGAGCAGGACTATTCCAAAAAAGAAATATTCGACATTTTTAATCATGAACGGATTCTCAGCCTTGACGGGTTGGACTTCTCGGGATTGTTTGAGTTTGTCAGCAACAGCTTAGCGGCTGTCAGCCAAAGCAACCCCAACTCGGAAAAAATGGTCAGCGTTGCCGCGCCGCACACGCTTACAATGGCGACGAAGTAGAAAAGCATTATGCAAGCGCAACATAGTCTCAACCTTATTTGCTGTACAGGGTTGAAACTCCAACAATCATCGGTACAAGTGCTACGTTTGAGCAGTTACGAAATCGTGAGAAAGCAATCGTTTCGCCTTGCACCGACCGCACCTGTGGTAAATATTCGTCGAATACAAACGAATATTTAACCACTCCAGGGCGGGCGTAGCCTCCGCGGCGTTTGAGCGGCGTGCTTTTGGTACTTTTGCACGAGCAAAAGTACAATAAATCCCTAATTGCAGGAGAAAAAAATATTGTGATAGGTTATTACAGTTTGTCTTTACAAGGAAAATCGCACGTTTCGGGCAGTATACCTTGTCAAGATTCCAGCCTCACCATGCTGTTAGCAAACGGTTGGGCGATTGCCGTCATAGCGGACGGATTAGGTTCGGCGAAACGCTCGGACGCCGGGTCTTTTCTTGCTGTGAACGGTATTGTCAAATACATGACGGAGAAATGCCCGAAAAAGTGGGCAGTCCCTAAAATCAAGCAAGCGTTGCAGGGCGCGTTTGAGTTAGCCAACGATTTTGTGGTGAAGAAATCCGCTACGGAAGGCAACAACATCGGCGAATACGATACAACGCTGACTGTGGCGATTTTCAACGGCAGTCAAGTCGTGTACGGACACGTCGGCGACGGCGGGATTATTACGTTGTCAAATAACGGCGAGTTTAAGATGTTGACTAAAGCGCAAAAAGGCGGTGGGGAGTTCAACATGGTGAGCCCACTCCGCAGTAAAGAGAAATGGGTGTTCGGGCACTCCGACACCGACGTATGCGCGATTACGCTCCTCACTGACGGGATTTATGACGTGATTTGTCCGTGGATATTAGCAGAGCAGAAACAGCCTGTCTACGTCAACTATATCCGCCCGTTCATGGACAGGAATATCCTGAAAGTCAACGCTATGAAAGACTTTGATAAGGTCAGGCGCGAAGTCAAAGACTTTCTTAACAGCGAGTACAACGCCAACATCACGGACGATAAGACCATTGCCACGGTTATCAACCTTGATGTTTTGCCCAAGATAAAACCTGCCGCGTATTACGCCGAACCCGATTGGGCAGGGTTGCAGAACGAGAATCGAAAGAAGCTGTATAGTGCAAATTAGTATGAGGTGAATCGTGAAATATTTAGAGTTTATGAATGCCGACGGCAGACAACTCGATTTTGAGGCGGAACCGCTCGGTAAGGGCGGCGAGGGGGCT
>WRJN01000019.1 GCA_009778605.1 Oscillospiraceae bacterium | reverse complement strand
CTACCGTGACAAGTTCGGGGACTATAACGCCGATGGGCCTCTCGCCATTATTCACGACAAAACCGAAGGCACGGCGACTTATTCCGCGCTGATGTTCATTCCGCAAAAAGCCCCCTTTGATTACTACACCAAGGAATATGAAAAGGGTTTACAACTGTATTCAAGCGGCGTTATGATTATGGAGAAATGCAGTGACCTCCTGCCTGACCATTTTTCGTTCGTGCGGGGTCTGGTGGACTCTGAAGACTTATCGCTGAATATTTCCCGCGAAATGTTACAGCATGACCGCCAACTCAAAGTCATGGCGAAAAGCATTGACCGTTCGATTCGCAGTGAGCTGAAGAAAATGTTGACGAATGACCGCGACAAATATACCGAGTTTTGGAGTGCGTTCGGGACGCAGTTGAAATTCGGCGTGTATAACGGATTCGGGCAAAACTCCGAAACACTCAAAGACTTGTTGATGTTCCACAGCTCAAGCGAGGGCAAACTCACCACGTTGGACGAATACGTGACGCGTATGCAGGAAAGCCAAGACAATATCTACTACGCGGCGGGCGATTCGGTGAGCCGTATTGACTCGTTGCCGCAAGTCGAAGGGCTCAAAGACAAGGGCTACGAAGTGTTATACCTCACCGACAACGTGGACGAGTTCTGCTTGCAAATGTTGGCAGGATACAAAGACAAGACGTTTAAGTCAGTACAAAGCGCGGACGTTGACGTGGCAGACGACAGTGAAAAAGAAGAAGTCGCCAAAGCCAACGCCGACAGTAAAGACTTGTTGGCGGAAATGAAAAAAGCGTTGGGCGAAAACGTAGCCGACGTGAAAGTGTCCAAGCGGCTCAAGTCACACCCTGTTTGCTTGACGAGTAGCGGGTTGTTGTCCACCCAAATGGAGAAAGTCCTCAGCCAAATGCCCACCGATAACACGGCAAAAGCCGATAAAGTCCTCGAAATAAACGCAGGGCACCCCATATTCGATAAACTGCAGTTCCTGTACGACAACGACAAAGAAAAGTTGGCGACTTACGCCGACGTGCTGTATAATCAAGCACTGTTGATTGAAGGAATCGCCATCGAAAATCCGTCTGAGTTTGCGCGTAAAATGTGTGAGTTGATGGTGTAAGCAAAAATCCCCCTCATGAGGGGGATTTTTTATTCATGTCAAGCTATCAGCCCTTGTTTTGCCGCATCGTCAGGCTGCGGATTGGCAAAGCCAATCCTAAAGCCCTTGTTTTGCCGCATCGTCAGGCTGCGGATTGGCAAAGCCAATCCTAAAGCCCTTGTTTTGCCGCATCGTCAGGCTGCGGATTGGCAAAGCCAATCCTAAAGCCCTTGTTTTGCTTTACCATTCCACAATAGACGAGTTCTCATCAAAGGGCGGAATCTCATAAAACATCGAGCCGCCCGCGTGACCGCACCCGCCGTTCACTTTCTTAGTCGCCGCTTTCCACTCGCCCACGACTGCGCCATCGTCGGTGACTGTCGTGACAATCCACACACCCTCAACGCCGCAACCCTCGTGGTCACACACTAACGTGACTTTCTCGCGCGATACAATCACCTCACCCGGAGGAGGGGGCGGTATGTCTTCGTCGTCGCAGGTACATTCAGTCGCGCACGTTCCGCAACAACCGAACTCAATAACCGTAATGCTGTTCACGTTGAAATCGTCCGTTCCGTTCGTACGAATACGGATTCTGAAATCGCCTTGTCCGTCGGGAGTAATACCGTTGAATTTCGTTGAGACTTCGCCCTCTTTGCCTGTTACTATGCCCGAATCCCACGGATCGTCGTCAAGCGGAAAAGTCAACTGCAATTGATTAGTCACGCCGACGCCGCTCACAATCATTTGATACTGTTTGTCGGGCGAGGTTATACCGCCTAACATCACATCAATACTGTTCCAACTATCGGTACGTCCGCCGACACGAATTCCGTCAGGTGTAAGCGTGATTGTCGGCGAACCTGCGCGTTGAATCCCGTTTGAAGCTCCTGCGCTGTTGATTTCGTCAATTACAGCCTGTGTAAACTCTGCTTTGTAGACTTGTGTTTTCGGTTGTTTGTCGGCGTCGCACTTACACTCCGCAGGTGCAGGTTTACACAACGCGCAGTTGCCGCAAACGTAGCCGTTTTCACCGCAGACGGGCGGCGCAATCGTGCCGTCACAATGCGAACAGCCGTTTTGCGTACAGATTCGATTAGTGCCGTACTTAATGCACAGCCGTTCCATACTGCCCTTGCCTGAACTGCGTGTATCGCCGCCGAATCCCTCAAAAAGCATAGACACTTCATACAAACTCGCCGTTGAGGAATCAAACTTAGACGTGACACCCTTAAACGTCTGCGCTGGGATTTTGTCCCACGCCGCAAAATGCGCCGAAACGTCAATCACGCCTTGCGTCGCGTTAGGTTGATTCACCGAGCCGCGGCTGTTTCGGCGAATGCTGAAGATTTGCAAAAACGTCCTACTGCCGTCGATTGAGGGTTGATTATCCCGCCAAGCCGTCACAATGTCGTAGACTCCGCCGTTCGCCTCAACCGTGCCTTGATAGGTATAGTCCCCCGAAGTCGTACCCACGGCAGGTGTTCCCGTAAACCGTGACATAGGGCAATACTCGAGCCACTTGTCAACGATGTACCATTCGATAAGCGGATTGCGCGTCCAGCCGTACACCGTCAGGTAAGTCGCGCCGCGGTTACTGGTGAACTCCGTCGCGCTGTACGCGAGGGAGATGTCCCCTGCGCCTGCCACGGTGGTAGTGTTCCCGAACCGCCGCCCTACGCGAAAAAGCGTGTTGTAGGTATTGTTCCACGTCCCGACGAATGTGCCGTCATTGTTAATTTCCATTTTGAAACCTTCCGAGCCGCGGTCGTCCGTCCAGGACTCGTAGTCAAACCCGTTAATGCGTTCGTTTGAGCCGTTCGTCTTGTTACCCGTCAGCACGATTGCGCCAACCTGTGTAAACGGAATAATCGTGACTGCCGTAACCATTGCCAAAACCACCGATAGAACTCGTTTCATAATAAAATCCCCCTTTATAAATCGTTCCAATTGTGCCATACGTTTTGCACGTCGTCATTGTCCTCAAGCAAGTCTAACAGTTGCGTCATCTTCTTGATGTGTTCCTCGTCTGTCAATTCGCTGTACGTTGAGGGGAGTTTCTCGTTCTGCGCTGAAAGAATCTTGTACCCCGCTTGTTCCAACGCCTCACTCACCGCAGTGACCGCGCCTGCCGCTGTATCGGTGTACACCTCAATCACGCCGTCGTCGAATGAATAATCATGCGCCCCCGATTCAATGACGCGCTCAGCGAACTCGTCCTCGCCAATGTAATCCTCTTCGTTATCCACGGCGACTACGCCTTTCTCCTCAAACATGAACGCCACGCACCCACTCGTCCCGAGGTTGCCGCCACACTTGCTGAAAAAATGCCGCATTTCCCCTGCTGTCCGATTACGGTTATCGGTCAAACAATCCACAATCACGGCAATCCCGCCCGGGCCGTACCCCTCGTAGACGCAGAAATCATAATCGTTCTTCTCGCCACCTGCCGCTTTTTTAAGAAGTCTGTCGATATTATCCCCGGGAATGTTGTTGGACTTTGCTTTGGAAATCAAGTCTTTTAGCCGCCCGTTTACCGCAGGGTCAGCACTGCCGTTCTCGCGGATACACACTAAAATCTCCCGCGAAATCTTAGTGAAAACTTTTGCGCGCGCCGTGTCTTTAACGCCTTTTTTCCGCTTAATATTGTTCCACTTTGAATGCCCCGCCACACACTCACCTCCCTATGCGTTTTTCACAACATCTTCAACCATTTTAACATCTTCGGGTTCCATTGCCGCTTGGTGCTGACGAATGGCGTCGTCTAACGTCCCACCTAATTTGCGGACTGTCAGCATAGAAGATAAAACTTTTCTGTTTGAATCACGAATTTCTGCCGCTGTCTGTGCCATACTCATTCACCTCCCTTACGACCAGCCGTAGTCGTCATAATCTTCCCACTTCTTGCGATACGTGCTTGCCTGCGCTAACTTGTACAAGAGATACACCGCCGCCGTAATCACGATGACAGTCGCGCTGATTGCCGGGATTAACCATTTCGCTTTTTTCATTGTTCATTCTCCTTTATCAACCCTCTTTAGGGTATTTATTCACTTTTACTCGCTTAGGCGGCTTAGCCGCGCCCTCCACGATAATGACATATTCGCCGCGCGGCGTCTTGCTCTCATACCGCGCAATCACTTCCGACAACGCCCCAAGCTCCACTTCTTCGTACAGCTTCGTCAACTCCCGACACAGCGCGACGCGCCTGTCGCCGAGATGTTCGCGTAAGTCAGCCAACGTACGTTTGAGCTTGTGAGGAGCCTCGTAAAAAACCAACGTATGCGGCAAGCATTTCAGCGGCTCAAGCCGCGCCGCGCGCTTATTCGGAGGCAAGAACCCCTCAAACGTGTACCGCACCGCCGACATTCCCGAAACCGCCAACGCCGTAGTAACCGCGCACGCCCCCGGCACCGCGTACACCGCCACGCCGACTTCGCGGCACCGCCGCACCAACACCTCACCAGGGTCAGATATGCAGGGCATACCCGCGTCAGTGACAATGGCGCAAGACTCGCCACCCTGAATCCGCCGCACAAGTTCGTCTGTTTTAGCTGCGACGTTATGCTCATGATAAGACACCAACACACCCGCACGGCTCTCGCAAACCTTGCTCAGTAACAGCCCCGTCACCCGCGTATCTTCGGCGGCAATGAAGTCCACACTGCTCAACACATGAACGGCGCGCGCGCTAATATCGCCGAGGTTGCCAATAGGTGTCCCGACTACGTATAGTCCGTTCACTTCCATGTCGTGATTACTCCTGCTTTACCGCCCTTTTTCCCGCTAATGAGGAACAGCCGCGCTTTATTGGTCTTCTGCGCGCCAATCAAGACGATTTCTTTAGGTTCAATGCCGCGCGCCTGCATAATGCCGATACACTCCGCTAACCGCGCCGCCGCCATACACATCTTGAGCGTTCCGCCAAACTTGAGCAGATACGCCGCCGCCGCCACAACGTCCGTGAGCGTACAATCCCCGTCATACCGTGCGGACTTCTGCGTGGGTGAACCCCGCTCAAACCCGCTGCCCTGTGTAAAATACGGAGGATTCGCCGTGACTAAATCGACAGCTTCCCGCCCGATTCGCGCCAACGTCTGTTCCTCCCGCAAATCGCCTTGTATGACGCGCACGTCTAATCCGTGAGCGCGGTTCGTCCGCTCAATCAGCTCCACTGCGTCAGTCAAAAGCTCCACCGCGTACAGACGCGCCGCGCCCGACTCACACAGCATAAACGAAACAATCCCGCAACCCGCACACAAGTCAACGGCTGTCTTATTCTTGAGCGACGACGCTAAAGCAAAATCGCTGAGTAAAATCGAATCGGTACCGTATCGGTGTTCACGGGAAATGGCGACTTCATATTTCATACAGCCGTATCCGAATCGTGCAATCGGTTAATCTGCAACCGCTCATAAGGCAGACACACCGCCGCCGAATAAACCGTACCATACAGCGTAATCGCCGCAATCAACGCCGCAACAATGCGCGTTCGCTGACGCCCACCGCAACTGACGAACACAATCAACAGTGCCATAACGCTGAACACAATTGACACGTTCATAAACAAACTGTCAAAAGTAATGGGCGCGTTTGCCGCCTCGCCGATTCGCAAAGGAAGTATGCCCTGTATTGCCGCCACCTGTGTATTCTCGCCGTTCACGACTTCGCCTGCGGTAAACACGAAAAACGCCGTAAAAATTAACCCGAGAGAAACCGTTGCCGATAAAATCGTACGCAACTCTAACGTGTAGATGAAAATTCCGCACACCGCCGCCAACAATACGAGCGGAATCGCATTTTCCATAAACAAACCTTGTATATAATAACCTTGGGATTGTGTGTACACTAAATCATATGCCGATTCAACCACACTGTAGGCTATGCTGAACAGCAACGCCGAAAACGCGAACGCCGAAAACGTAAGGAATTTTGCGTGCTTCGCTGATTCTTCCGCACTCTGCGCTGTGTCGGACTTCATTTGTACCACATACGCGTGCGTCTTTCGCAAGAAAAGGCACACCCCCACAATCCCGAGACCCCATGTAGACACCGCAACATAATACAGCCGCCCCGATAAAATCCGCCAAAACTCCCCGCCAAAATCAAAAGAAAATATACGAGACGCGCCGAGAATGTATCCGCCGGGCACCCCTAATACTAACACCAACCCGCCGAGAATCAACAGCGCAATCAGAAACACCTTGAGCGGAACAGGTTCACGCTTCAGCACAAGTTTAGCAAGCACCAACGCCAACACAGCCGCCGCCGCAACACAAATCATAGGCTTATGCGCGAATACCGCCGCCGCAATCGTCACCGCTAACAAAATCGCCTTGAATCCGCGAGATACCGTGCGTTTCGCAGGCGTATCCGCCGCCGAAAGAATAATCAACACCATCAAAAACGGGAACAAAAACGTCAAAGCATTGTGTGCGTATGCCCCGAAATTATTGTATGCGACCGTGGGGTTGGTGTGTATGATTATCGCAGGACTAAAACCGCAGACGAATGCTGCCGCAAGCTTGCGCCGATAACTGCCCACTTGCAGATGTTCGGCGATTTTGTAAGCAATCACCGGCAAAAGCGCGGTAAGCGCAGCAGAGACAGCCAGCAACATCAAATCAAACTCGTCTATTCTATGCGGACGCTCAACATACAAGTTCATCGAAAAATACACGACAAAACTAAATATTAACATCACCCAAATGAGTATACGCTCATACTTTTTGGTGAACAACGCTTTTATATTTGTCATATAGCACTTCCGCTTGATATTCATATTTTTAATTTGCGATAGATTTTTTGTCAGACAAGGCAAAATTTTCGCGAATATACGCTTATATTTAAGAAAATTTTAACGCGGTATGGCGAGAAATATATTGTGAATTATGTGTAAATATCAAGTGGAAGTGCTATAACTGCATCTCAAAAGG
Source organism: Oscillospiraceae bacterium (assembly GCA_009778605.1). Lineage (GTDB taxonomy): Bacteria > Bacillota > Clostridia > Oscillospirales > Ruminococcaceae > Ruminiclostridium_E. The sequence goes on along the minus strand of WRJN01000019.1, from coordinate 12,201 downwards.
CGTAATGCCGAGTGCCCCGACCAACCACACAATGAACACAAATGTAATGACCGACTCCACCACAGCACGAAAAACGCTGGGTTTGCCGCTCGCTTTAAGGAACGAGATATACTCGCCCTCCCCCAAATCGGGCTTGACGCCCTCATACAGCATTCGACACAGCCGAATCTGCACGATACAGTGCCAACGATACACGTAATCGTTGAACAACAACATAACAATCATCAGAGCGAACGAAATGAGCGGCACCGATAAAGTGAATAGCGATATAAACATCAGCGTCAAGCCCATAAACCTCATTCCGCGATAAAACTGATAAAACGGCGACAATAACCCCGCGAACATATTAAAACTCACAACTTTAGGGTTAGCAATCTTGCTCTCATACTCGGGGGAGTGTGGCTCAATGTGCATGAACGCCGCCAGCTCCGCCCTGCTGACCCCCATAAACTCCGGCGTCTCTAACTCCTTGACGCGCTCTTCCTCGTCGCGCAATGCTTGATGGCTCTCATGCTTTTTCAACGCGAGGACTGCCCGCTCCAACACTTCCATGCGCTCATGATTCTCAATATGCACACATCCGCCGTTTTGGGCATAACAATCTCGGTGGTGAGGCGTCCCGCAATCGGGGCACACTACGACATCATCGCCGTCCTTGAACACCTCAACACACGCCGCACACTTAACACCTGCGAATTTTGACACAGAATCCCCCTCCTTTTAACTTCGGGCAAACGAAACCTGCGGCTTCTTGCCCTGCGCGGGTCAGGCAGAGCCTGACTCCTTGCATAACTTCGGGCAAACGAAACCTGCGGCTTCTTGCCCTGCGCGGGTCAGGCAGAGCCTGACTCCTTGCATGATTTTTATATATAGTTATAGTATACCATAAAAAACGCCAAAAATCAAACTACATTTTTTCGTGAATAATCACAAAAATATGTTGACTTTCATATTATTTTATGGTATAATATACAAAAGACCCATGAAACACAGGAATTGTTTGACATTAGTAGACCTGTCCGAGAATTCTGAGCGAGCGAGTTTGCGCGCGGATTTTTCGGTAGACAAGGCAAGTTTTCGCAGTAACGCTTTGTGCATTACAAGAAAACTCAACGCAGTATATCGGAAAATCCGTGTGTAAAATTGCCGCGAACGGATTTTCGGACAGGTCTAATAGCTGAAGGGAGTATGCAAATGTTGCCTGAGCTGTCCGAGATTTTACAGTGTCACCCCTGCGTAAGCGTACGGATTGACATGACCAAAGACCTGCCCATGACCATTCCCAAAGAATATTTGTCGGGTAAAAAAAGCACCGACTGTATACATTTAGCCGAGGCAGTCAACGCGGAAGACTACTATCCGTTGTTGGCAAAAATAGAAGAGCTGTCCGCGAACGGGGCGACTTCGTTACGCGCGATTTGTCGTTTCCTCCCCGACAACAAGCCCTACTTCGTGTGCTGTGAACGCAGACGCGAAAAAAAGCTGACTAAAACGGTGGACTATCTTGCAGGCACGATTATCGACATCGAGGTTTTGCGCGTGAGCGAGGCGGAAATGCCCACGACTGCTACCGCGACGACTGAACCCCCCGATACGGGCACTCGCCCTGTGAAACTGCCCATTGATTCGTCGGAAGACATCAGCTTGGCGGTCATCTTCGGCAAAGATGAACTTGCGCGGCGGCAACTTCCGTTGGCGCGCTTTAACGGTGTTCACTCCGCCATATTTGATAATAAAAACAACCTTATTTGCACCCACGACCCTCGTGTGGTGAAGTTTGACGTGAAAGACTATAAATACAACAAGCAAATCCAAATCAAAATCAACTACATAGTCTACGCAACGTGGATTATCGCGTCGAATGATGAGGTTTTGTTAGATGCAAGCGCGCTCACACACGAAATATTAGCCGATTGTATGTCCAAAGGCGCGAACATAACCATGTTGCTGCATAACGAGATGGTTAATAATGAACACGCCAACAAACTTCTCGGCGAAACAATCGAGCAACAGATGTTGCTCAATAACATCTACAACCGCGTCCTAAACGAGTATAACTCACAGCATACCGTTCGCGCCGTGATTGACATGACGGGGGATTTCCTGCGGTTAAACCGTATCGCCGTGTGTGAAGATGTACCCGAATCGCAAAGCTACCGCATTATGCACGAATGGTTCGCGCGAACAAGCATTGCCGAGATTAACCCCGACAAAAACTGCAAAACAACCACCGCCATTTCCGACACTTCCGACACGTTAATGGGGGGGAGTTTCAACCCCGTCGTGAATAACTTTAACTATGACCAATACCCCGAGCTTTTAGAGGAGTTGAAACACTACGAAACGTATTTCTCAAGCAACCCCGAGCATAACGTATTAGGGTTGGATTTCTCCTCCTACGTCGCGTCAAACCTGCCCGGCGAAGGCGGCAAAAAATACGGCATTATCGTCTACATTATCAACGACGCTCAACGTGTGTTGACCTATGCCGAAAAACGCCTGTTACGGAGCGTTTCGCAAATTATCGCCGCCGTAATTATGCGCTGTAAAGACAATAACGAGCTGAAACGAATCAATCAGGAGTTAGAACAGTCCAACAAACTTTTGGACAAACGCACTTTCTATGACACTGCGTTTAACATCAAGAACCGCAACTCGTTGGAAAAAGAACTGTCGGAGGCGTTGGACAGCGGCAAAGGCGGCGCGATTGTCGCGTTCAAAATCCCCGCACTCAACGTGTTTGACAACTACACCAAGTTTTCACGTAATAACGAAACCGCTGACGACGCATCAAACAATGCAGAATCAGTGCGTGAACTTCTGTCGGGTATCGAGCAATTCGCCAAGGAAGACACTGAACTATACCGCTTTTCGGAAGACGTTTTCGTGGCAATCATGCACCATGCAGACAAGAAAAAATCAAAAGCGTTTTGTGAGAAACTTAAAGCGCGGCTCAAGAATAATCACCACCTTGAAGTGACGTTAGGCGTCGCGCATTACTCTAAATCGGGAGACACGTTTGACACAGTAATCCGCTCCGCATTGCTCCACTTACTTGAATCAGAGGCAACTAAGAGCGTGTGTTCATAGCCTGAGCGAGCGAAATTTTACAGCGAATTTTTTGTCAGACAAGGCAAAATTTTTCGTAATGCTTTGTGCCTTGCGTAAAATTTTAACGAAGTATGGCGAAAAATTCGCCAAAATGCCGCCGTGAACGGCTATGAACACACGCTCTAACTCAATAGTGCCCCAATCACCTGATTAGACACCAAGAATCCGCGCGCAGTGAGCGACACGTTGAACTCCTCCCCCACGTGCGTAATGTTCAACAGTTCGGGGGGAATCGCGCGCGCGCGCTCCAACAACTGCGAATCGGCAGTCACCCCCTCACACAGGCGCAACCCTAACATGAGCCGCTCATCACGCGTACACGCCTGCGGTTCGGTCACGAAAGTTTCCTGAATCGGCGCGCGTATGAACAAATCCACGTCGTCGGGCACAGCAAAACGCCTGCCGCCATAACAGGAATGTGCAGACGGCCCAATCCCGACATACTCCTCACACCGCCAATACTTGAGGTTGTGGCGGCATTTTGAGTCCGCGAAATAGTCGAAATTGCTGATTTCATACTGGTAGAACCCCTGTCGTTTCAGATACTCCACCGCCGCAAGATACAACTCCGCGACTTCATCGTCCTCCAACACGTTCGGTTCATAGATGTACGCCGAAATATGCGTGACGGGCAGTTGCCGAACGCTCTCAAGCGTGTCAAGCAGGCTGTCACGGGTTTGCCCGGGAACGCCGAGCATAACATCCACCGACAACGCCCCGAATCGCTTGCTGTCCGCAGCTTGTCGCACAGCCGCGACTGCTGTTCGCGCGTCATGCCGCCGCCCCAACCGCCGCAATTGTGTATCGTCCAACGATTGTACGCCGATTGACAGGCGGTTGACGCCCGCGTCCGCCAACGTCTGCAACATTGATGAATCCACGTCGCAGGGGTTGCACTCGACAGTGACCTCCGCGCCCTCCGTCAACGGAACGTGCCGCATAATGTCGGCGATTTGCGCGTACAGCAGTGACGGCGTACCGCCACCGAAAAAAACAGTATCGTACACCGTATGTTCACGTTTCGTAAAATCAAGAACATTACGAATAACCGCCTCTGCGAAGTTTGAGGCGGCTATTTTATTGTATTCTACCGAATAGAAGCGGCAATAAGCACACTTAATCCTGCAAAACGGAACGTGTACGTACAGCCCGATTGCCCGCGTCACAGAATCACCGTGAGGAGAGAGTCGCCGCCGTATCGCGTAATCGAAACTTGAGGCGCGTCGGCGTAGTCATTAAGGAAACCGAGTTCGTCCATCGCCAAATCCCACGCGCATAAGACTTCCAATGCGCCGCCGCCATTAATGCGGTACAGATTACCAAAAATCGCAACTAATTCATTATGCGTAGAGGCGTTTGTACCGCTATAGTGATAATAATTCAACCGCTTAGAAGTAGCCGATGGGTACAAATCCCGCTCCCAACGGTGCGACGCGCCGAGAACAATGTCGTTGACGTTAAAGAATCGGTTGGACGCGCCGTCCTCGCGGTCGTTCCACGTCACGTCAACGTGGTACCATTCGTCGGAGTTTCGCGAGCCGTAGTTGACCAAGTTCCACGCGTGATTCTCGCCGCCTGCCGTCCCTGTCACCATAATGTTTTCAATCCCCGCAAAGTGCAGTAACACGCGATATGCTTGCGCGTAACCCTGACACACCGCCTTGCGGTCAATCAGCGCGCCGTAGATGTTGAACGCGTCGGGATTGTCGTCGTAGTTCTTGTCGTAGGTGATGCTGTCACGCAAATAGACGTGGAGCGCGTGAGACGTCGCCCATGTTGTGTTTGCTTTATTGGCGTCAACAGTGCGTTTCGCCGCGTCATACACCTGACGTTCGCGGTCATCGAGAATGTCGGTATCGCCGACTTCGTACGCGATAATGGCTTTCATGAACATTTCATACTGCGGAAAAATCTCCGCATGAATCACGTTACCGACTTCGCGGTAACTGATTTCCATACCCGCCACGCCGCGCATGATGAATATGTCGGGGTTGCTCTCGTAATACGCGCCGAGCTGTTCCCACACCTTGATGTTGCTCATACGCACGCTCGCGCTCATGAAGAAGTTCTCGCTCATATGCGCGACGATTTCGTCCAACTTCTCCACCGTCTCGGCGACTTCATCGTTGACATACTCCAACTCGGCGGGTTCGCGATTGTCGAACCAGTCACAACCTGCAAGCGACAACGCAATCGCCGCCGCTGATAATAAAGAGATAATTCGTTTCATAACACCTCGTCAAAAAAATTTGCGGCAGGCGAAAGTTCGCCTGCCGCAAAGCCTGATTATGATTAGTTAGGGATATTTGCGTTTGTCATAGAGGAACAGTTAGTGCAAGTTCCGCCTACTTCAATCAAGACACCCCAAGCCAAGTGACCTGCGTTCCAAGCTGGTTTGCCGTACAAGCAATCTGCACAGATTTTACAGCTATTGCACAGAGGTGCAGTACAACCTGAACCTGCTTCTTGGCAAACACCTGTTGACAATCCCGGAGGATATGGTGCCGAGTTGCCCGGTCCGCATTTACAGCAAGACGGAGATTGTGCAGGGTCAAGGCAGTTGAAGCACATCGCGCAGAAACCGATGCCTGCATTAGCCGCACATTCACTACCCAAACGACATTCTTTACATTGTACCGTGCCGTACCAGTACCAGTCACACTCTTTACAGTAGCCACAAGCTCTGCAAGTGTTGTCGCCCGCGCCTGCTGCCAAGCATTTCGGAGCAGGGGTTTCGTTTTTACAAGCTCCACCCGGAATGTCAGACGGCAACGTAGCTGTATTGGATTGCGTTCCGGTTGTAGTGGTAGGTCCGGTGCCTGTCGGGTCGCCTGTACCTGTCGGGTCGCCTGTACCTGTCGGGTCGCCTGTACCTGTCGGGTCGCCTGTACCTGTCGGGTCACCTGTACCTGTCGGGTCGCCTGTACCTGTCGGGTCTCCTGTACCTGTCGGGTCACCTGTTGTCGGAGTTGTTGTATCCGAGAGATTCACGTTAATCACAAACGAACCTGTGTCGAACGGACCGCCTTTTTTGAACGTAACGGTGTACGAACCTGTTGTAAGTGTTGCGGGTGCAGTATCCAACAACGTGATTTCAAACGTGCTTCCGATTGCTTGAATTTGCAACCAAGGAGGGAGGTCGTGATTCGCCTCGGTGATTGACGCTTGCTCATCACCGCCTGTAATAGTCACAACAACAGGAGTTGTGTTCGCTCTTGTGATGCTGACCGGGTTAGGGTTAGCAACAATAGGGATTAAATCAATGCCTATGGGAGCAACCGCAACAGAAACAGTAACTGTTCTTGTAAAGTCGCCGCGTGTGAACGTAACTTCGTAACTTCCTACGAGCCCGTCATCGGGGATTTCCTCGCCTGATTTTACTCTGATACCCACAGTAGTGCCGTCAACGTACGCTTCAAGCCATGAAGGTAAATTGCCTTGTGTCGCGGTGATTGTGAGGTTGTCGGGGTTACCGCCTGTTGTAGTCACAGTAGACGGCAGATTTGCTCTGGTTACTTGAATTACATTAGGCACGTTGAACTCATGTAAAGGCGGGTTGACATCAGCGCAGTTACAAGTCAACTTGTACCACATACCTGTGAACGATTTCGCATCTTTCTTGTCGGCTGAGAAATCAGGTGCGTACTCTACCCAAGTAGGTCTCGCGCCGCAACCTTCGCTGCCTGCCGCGCGTGTAACTTGGTTGAACTCGTTACAAGTACGGCGTTTGCAGTTGTTGCTGAGTTTAACCACATTACGCAGGAGTTGAAGAGCGTCCGACATACCCAATCCCGATTCTTTGTCCATCAACTCATACTCCCAAAAACCATTGGGCGTGAAATCGGCTGACGAGTTAGGTCTCACAACCGACGACAGTTTAACCAAATACCTAAGTACCTGCAAAGCCTCAGCTATGGGGTAATTCTCTTCGTCGGAAATAGCATAAGCACTAATGCCCGAAATTCCGTCGTTAGCGTTTACACGCCTGTCCAAGTCCGCAGCCGAAACTGTGTTCACCGGAACCATGGTGACAACCATAACTGCCGCCAACAAAACCGCCAACAACTTCTTCTTCATGTGTTTCATAAGTGTTCTCCTTTAAATAATTTTATTTTAATTTCTCGCAAAATTAAATGCCGTAAACTTTGGTGTCGCGTTTTGCAACAGTTCTGAACACTGTCACTCTGTCGTTTTTTTATCACTTGCGTTTCCGCACACCGTACGGCTCCTACCGTACTTTGATGTTCGCCTCGCGCAATTGCAGTTCGCTGACTTCCCCCGGCGCGCCGAGCAAAACGTCCTGCGCGCTTGAGTTCAGCGGGAAAGCGATTGTCTCGCGTACGTTTTCCTCGCCGAGCAAAAGCATCAGCAACCTGTCAACTCCGAACGCCATCCCGGCGTGCGGCGGTGCCCCGAACTTAAACGCCGAATACAAAGCCCCAAACTTCTCCGCGACGTCATGTTCCGAGAATCCCGCAATCTCAAACGCTTTCACCATGATTTCGGGGTTATGGTTCCGCACTGCCCCCGACGCTAATTCCACGCCGTTCAGCACGAAGTCATATTGTTCCGCCAAAATCTCCAACGGATTTTGATTAGTGAGCGCGTCAAGTTCCCCCTGCGGCATTGAGAAAGGATTATGCCCGAACCGCGGCTGCCCGCGTTCGTCTCCTTCATAAAACGGAAAATCAGTAATCCAACAAGCCTTATACGACTTGTGTGCCACCACCTCCAAGCGTTGTGCAACTTCTGTGCGAATCTGCCCTGCATACTTTGCGGCAATGCTCTCGTCGCCTTCCGCGACAAAATAGAGGACATCACCCGCCGTAAGCGCGGCGCGTTCGCGTATTGCACTACGCGACTCATCAGTCAAGAATTTATCTATCGGGCCGAGATACTCGCCCGACTCATCGACTTTTACGTACCCCAAGCCCTTCATGCCGATTGACACGGCGAAGTCTTCCATGGATTTGTAAAAAGTCTTTGATGCCTTAGGATTGCCTGCCATTCCCGGTACGCGAATCCCGCGCACTGTCTTACCCGCGAAAGGCTTGAACTCGCTGTTTGTGAACAAATCAGAGAGGTCAATTATAAAGAGCGGATTACGCAAATCAGGCTTATCCGTGCCGTATTTGAGCAGCGCGTCCTTATACGAAATATGCGGAATCTCACCCAATTCGCACTCAGCGAACCGCCGAATCAACGTGGTGATGACTTCCTCGCCCACCGCAAACACGTCTTCCTGTTCGGCAAACGCCATCTCAAGGTCGAGTTGGTAAAATTCGCCTGCGGTGCGGTCAGCCCGTGCGTCCTCATCACGGAAACAGGGCGCAATCTGGTAATATCGCTCAAACCCCGACACCATCAGCAGTTGCTTGAAAATCTGCGGTGCTTGAGGCAGTGCGTAAAACTTGCCTTTGTGACGGCGACTGGGTACCAAAAAGTCCCGCGCGCCCTCAGGCGACGATGCCGACAAAATCGGCGTCTGCATTTCCAAAAACGACATTCCGTCCATCAACTCGCGCATTGCCGAAATCACGCGTGAACGCAAAATCAGCGCGTCCTGCATGGACTTGTTGCGTAAATCAAGAAAACGATATTTCAGCCGCACATCTTCGCCCGACTCACGGGACACAGACGGCTCAAACGGCAGATTTTCATACACCTGCCCGCATATATTAAGAGTAGCGGCGACTATTTCAATCTCGCCCGTTGCAATCTTAGGGTTAAATGTAGTTTCGTCACGGCGAACAACCTCACCGCTGATACTGACCGCCGACTCCCTGCGAACTCCCTCTAACAACGCCTCATTCTGCATTACAACCTGCACTGTCCCGCGCGAATCTCGCAAGTCAATGAACATAACGCCGCCGTGGTCACGAATATTCTCCACCCATCCCGCAACGCTGACAACCTGCCCAATCTGCTCATTTGAGAGCGCGTCGGTGACGTGAGAACGATATTTATTACTGCCGATTATACGATTTGTCATACTTAGCTATAATATTCCTTAAAGTATAGTGTTTGCGACGCAAACCCAAAATCGCCGCAAAACCACTATATATAGCGTTTCACTGCCGCAATAAACACAAAAACAAGCGGCTCCGGAATTTTTGGGTGTACTAATATTTGTATTATAACACATTCTTTTTACAAAGTCAACAATAATTTTGAAATTTATTCAGATTTTTTTGCAAAACGAGAGCGGAGGTGTTGGCGGCTCTGCCGTCAAGCAGTCCGCTTGAAGTTTTGCAAAACGAGAGCGGAGGTGTTGGCGGCTCTGCCGTCAAACCAAAACGCAACCAAAACAAAAAATATTTTCCTTGACAAACTCGCTTTATCATGATAAACTATATCACATGAATATTAAAAAGAACAAAGTAAAAATCCCCCCAATCCCCGACGCGCCGTACGCCGAGGAGTTGTTTCAGACGCTTTTACAGCTTGACAATGCCGACGATTTGCGTGCTTTTATGTGTGACGTCTGCACTCCGCGTGAGATTGGCGCGATTTCACAGCGATTGCACGTAGCGCGGCTGTTGGACGGCAAGCACGTCTACAACGACATCGTGAAAATGACGGGCGCGTCAACGGCGACAATCAGCCGTGTCAACCGCTCACTTCAGGCAGGGAGCGGCGGATACGACATTGTGTTCAAGAAAAAATCGCCATGAGAACAGATTCTTACAGTGTTTTTGCCGACTTCTACGACGAGTTGATGAGCGAGGTTGACTATCCCGCATTAGCCGATTATTTCGACGCGCTGATTCACCAAAACGGTGTAACGAGCGGCATTTTGTTAGACTTAGCCTGCGGCACGGGCACGTTGTCGGCGTTATTGGCGCAGCGCGGGTGGGACGTAATCGGCGCGGACGTTTCTGCCGAAATGCTGTCCCACTCTAAACCGCACGGCAACCTTTCGTACATTCGGCAGGACATGACCGAGTTAGACTTGTTCGGCACAATCGACGCGGCGGTCTGCGCGTTGGACGGCTTGAACCACCTCACGGACGAGTCGGAGTTGGCAGAGGCGTTACGCCGCGTGTCGCTGTTCATGAACGCGGGCGGCGTATTCGTGTTTGACGTGAATACCCTTTATAAGCATGAAACAATCCTTAGCAATCATACTTTTATAAAGGAGACCCCCAACCTATACTGTGTGTGGGACAATCATTACAGCGAAGGCGGCACGGTTGACATAGAGCTGAACATATTCGCAAGACGTAACAACGCGTATTCGCGCCACATTGAGGTAATCACCGAGCGCGCCTACGATTTGTACAGGATTCGCGCGTTATGTGAACAAATGGGGTTTTCCGTCATACACGAGTATGACTTCCTCGCGCACGAACCCCCTCAAAAAACATCAGAAAAGGTAGTATTTGTATGCAGAAAAGTTGTATAATCCTCGCTGCGGGCGACGGAACACGAATGAAGTCATCTAAACCGAAAGTCCTCATGGAAGTCGCGTTTGAGCCTATGATTGACTGGGTGATGAACGCCGTAATCGAGACGGAAGTCATACGCAAGAACATCGCCGTGATTTATTCGGCAGAGTCGGTACGTTCTCACATAGAGAAGAAATATCCCAGAGTGAACACGTTCGCGCAGACAGAGCGTAAAGGCACGGGTCACGCCGTGATGCAGGCGGAGTCGTTCCTGCAAGAGCGCGGGGGAGATGTGTTGGTATTATGCGGTGACGCGCCGTTTATCGACACCGAAACCATCAACGAGTCCTACGAGTTGCACAAAGCCCACGCCAACACCGTCACGGTAATTACGGCGGACGTTGACGCGCCGTTCGGGTACGGGCGGATTATTCGGCATGGGGACACTGTTACGGGCATTGTTGAAGAGAAAGACTGTACCGACGAACAGCGCGCTCTCACTGAGGTAAATTCGGGCGCGTACTGGTTCAACGCCGAGGCATTGCTCAAGGCGTTACCGCGCCTCACGACGGCGAATCAAAACGGCGAGTATTACCTCACCGACACCGTGAAGCTGTTGCAAAATGACGCAGGGGCGTATAAATCCACACACAGCGAAATTACGCAGGGGGCGAATGACCGTCGCGGTCTGCGCGCGCTCAATGACATTGCGTTCCGTGCGAATATCGACCGCCACAGCGACAACGGCGTGGACGTTATCGGGGAATGTTACATCGCCCGCAACGTCACGATTGGACAGGACACGACGATTCTGCCGGGCACGGTTATCCGCGATAACGTAACAATCGGCAAGAACTGCACTGTCGGGCCGTTCGCGCACTTGCGCCCTAATACACGGCTTGCCGACGGCGTGAAAGTGGGCGATTTCGTGGAAGTCAAGAACGCGAATATCGGCGAGAAAACGTCCATCGCGCACTTGACGTACGTGGGCGACTCTGACATCGGAAAAGGCGTCAACTTTGGTTGCGGTTGCGTGACCGTCAACTACGACGGCGTGAATAAAGCGCGCACTGTCGTGGAGGATAACGCGTTCATCGGGTGTAACACCAACCTGATTGCGCCGGTACGCGTGGGCGAAAACGCCATGACTGCCGCCGGTTCAACGGTGAACAAAGACGTGCCTGCGGGCGCATTGGCAGTGGAACGCGCCGAGTTGCGTATGCGGGATAGTTTCAAGCTGAATATACAAAGAAAGTATAAGAAGAAATGAGTGTATCGGATATAAAAAATGCCTTTATGCCTGTATTCATACAGCACGGAATCAGCAAAGCCGTGCTGTACGGCTCTTATGCACAGGGTTGCGCGAACGAGCATAGCGACGTCGATTTATTGGTTGACAGCGGCTTACGTGGATTCGCATTCACGGGATTGCTGGAGGATTTGTTTGAGAGAATCAACAAACCCATAGATGTAATTGATGTTTCGCATATCGCCAAAAAATCAAAAATCGCAGGGGAAATCCAACGAACAGGTATAGTCATTTATGAAAAATAAGATAATCGTAGAAAAGATAGCAAAATATAGCAGTTCCGCTTGACATTTGCGTTTTATTCGCAGATAAATTTTGTGTTATACAAGGCGAAAATTTCGCGAATATACGCTTATATTTAAGAAATTTTCAACGCAGTATAACGCAAAATTT
>WRJN01000018.1 GCA_009778605.1 Oscillospiraceae bacterium | reverse complement strand
TGGCGGTGCAGGTTTGGGTGGTGGCGGAGGTGGCGGTGCAGGTTTGGGTGGTGGCGGAGGTGGCGGTGCAGGTTTGGGTGATGGCGGAGGAGGCGGTGCAGGTTTGGGTGGTGGCGGAGGTGGCGGTGCAGGTTTGGGTGATGGCGGAGGAGGCGGTGCAGGTTTGGGTGGTTGTTGCGTAGCGGGCTGACCGTAGGTCGTTTGCCCCGGCATGGGCGGTGGCGGTATAGGCTGACGCCTCGCGCCGTGTGCGGCAAGTTCAGAGCCGGGCGGCGGCGGCGGCGGTATAGGTTGTCGCTGTCCCGGACGCGCAGGCGGAGCCTGACCGGGCATAGGCGGCGGCGGTATAGGCTGGCGGCGTTCCCGAGTGGCCGCAGGGCGTGATTCGCGTTCCTCTGCCGCTTCAAGCAGAGGGTGTACTTTTCCGAATTCGCGCTTTTTAGGCGGCTGTACAGGAGGGCGCGGCGCGGCTGACCCTCGCCCGACAGGACGACTGGGTGTAGTTGAGCGTTCCTCCGCTTGCGCCAACAGAGGGTGTACCTTAACGTCTTTGCCTTTTTTTTGCGGTTTAGCCGCTTTAGGCGGTGTCGGTGCTTTCACAGGCGGTGGTGCTTTCGCAGGCTTAGGCGCAATAGGAGGCGCGTTCATGTGAGGCGGCGCGGCTTGCCCCATAGGTTGCATCATGGGTGGAGGCGGCGGAACTTTTCCGCGTTTCGGCGGTGCGTTCATGGGAGCTGGCGCGGCTTGCCCCCCAGGAACACCGCCCATAGGCGGTGCGCCTGTTGGTGCGGGCGGCATTTTCGGTGCTTTTGGCGGCGCGTAAATACTCGCCGTGTCGATTTCGGGCAAAACTAACGCATTGTCGCCGAATTTCCCCGTGAGTTGTGCAAACGTATCACTCACAGACGAATACTCAAACGGTTTATCTAACTTGATAAAGTCGCATATATCATCTTGTTGTTGTGAATTCAAAACGTATTTGTAATACCACTGGTTGATAGCTTTTTTGCCCGCTTCGTCTTTGTGTTTTTTGCCGAATAATCCTCCTTTTTTTGCGTCCTCGTCAACGAAAGGAACACTGACCAATATCGCGCCTTTAAGCGGAACCGGACAGTTGAGCAGTTCTTGTTGTACTTGTTGTTCGTTGAGTTCGAGTATGATTTCTTTAATTGCGTTGTCGGTTTTTTCGGCAATCATGCCGTTCTCGTACAGCTTTACACCCGTAGGATAAAACTCCGACGGCAAACAAGTCAACACACCGCTCACGGGGTATGCAGAGGCGGCGAAAGCACGCGCCATACCCTCGAGTTTCTCTTTATAAATGGGCTGTGCATTTATGTCATTCACGTTCAGGCGAGACAGCGTGTCATAATCGACAGCTTCGTTTTTCGTGCTGCCCGGAACTTCCATAGTGAGCAAATAACACAAACTCTCGATTTCGAGCCACATAGTACGAACATCGGCGAGCGGCGTATAGAACCCGTACAACTCGGGTACTGCCGCCCCAGGCATTTTATCGACGATTTTGAACAAAACAGTCCCGCCGCTAAGGCAGAAATGCCCGATATGATGACGCATAAGCGTAGGAGGCGCGAACTTCGTACCGTCCATCTTTGTTTCGTCGATGATTTTCCTAAAAAAGTTAAGCATTGCGTTGAAGTCATCATCGCTAATCGCGGAAGGGCGTTGCGCCTCATAATTCCTGAGTGTCGGTGTATCCCCCACCCCAGGCAGTTTCTTACCCGGCGTATGCTTGAAACGCAAAATATCACGATTAAACAAACTCATACTACTTCACCTCCCGTTGGAAAATGTCTTTCTCGAACCGTAGTCCGTATCGCTGTTTCGTCCAGCCGCTGTTTAACAAAAACTTACGAATCGCCTCTTTTTGCAGCTCTAATCGGGATAGCTCAATCTGGTTGGTTACGTCATAAAACTTTGTGGAATAGCGTACGCGATTACCGTCTTTCACGCTGGAATCCCACGGCATAATGACCCATTTATAGCGGTGCGTATTCTCGCCTGTTTCCTGAATAAACAGATTAACCGCAACCTTATCCTGACCTGTGGCAATGGGTGCATTATAATCAATCGTGAGCGGTTTATAATTGTCCGTGAACGAATTTTCGTCCACACCGGGCGACTCGGGCTTGTCATAATCGAAAACAAATTCCAATTTAAGGTTTGCTTTGCTGACATAATTCGCGAAGTTGTTCATACCCTTGCCAAACATGAACCCCGTTCGGTTATTCGTGAACGCTATAAACTTCAGCAAATGCGCGAACGCCGTATTATTCTTGAGCGCAGGGTGAATCACCGAAGGCAACTCCGTCGCGAAAGGTTTGAGAACCATTTCTTCATCAGTCAATTGAATTGTTCCCTCAAGTGAGCCTGTTTCGTCATACTTTGTGCGAAAACTTCGTGCAGGCGGAAAAAATTTGTTAATCAAATTCGGGATATTGTAAAACAAAAGCCGTTCATCAAGCGCGCGGACACAAACGCCTTCAAAGGATATAATCGGCTCATCGTTGCGGTCAAGATAAACTGTCTTAGCGACGCGCGCCAAAAGGCAACAGCCGTCCACTCTGAGGTAATAGAACCCTGAACACCAGTCACTTTCGCTTATTGCGGCAAATGAATCATTGCGCGCCAAATTGATGATACTCTGGCAGGTTTTCTGAACTTTATCGGGCATATAATCGGGCTTGACAACCCACCCATAGTCGGCATCAAACGTCCGAGTCCACATGAAAACATCATACTTCATAACATTACCTCCTCAGTTACCGAATCGCCCTGCGATTCATAATTGTCAAAATCTGCCGCGCGCTGTTCCGCCGATTGCCGTTCGCGGTACAACGCCTCCCCCTCCAGCAGGTCATCATCGCTCAACCGATAAATCCGCACCGCTTCGGGGAACGTATCGTTAAGCGTTTTGATAACATCAGGGCTGAGATTGCCGTAAACCCCCACACAAAACATATCATAGACGGCTTTTTCGGCTTCCCGTAAAATCGAAAGAATGCGCGCCTCAAGCCGCTCAGGGACCGCGATTGAACCCTCTCTAACAATGCTGATTGTTTTGTTATTGTCACGGCGTTTATACTCGTAAAAACCCATTTCGTAGGTATAACCGTCGCTCTCGCAGAAAAGCGCGTCTCCGTCAACGCCGTAGACCGCATCACAGTAACACAAAGCGGCTGTCGTTCGCGGAATCGTCAACGCGCTCTGTGCCGTTCGCGCGGCTTTGAGTGTTTCGGGGCTGTACTTGAAGTTAGACAAATTCGGCTCATCTGACTCTTTGGCAACAAGCGAATCATCAATATCGGCGCGCACAAAAGCAACTTCGCTTTTCGCGCTCACTTCTTGTGTAGATTTCTTGACTGCGTTGCTCCAACGCCCCTCGCTTGAATAAGCGACTTTGAGTTTGTATTGTTTTTTTATCAATCGAAAAGGAATCAAAATCGGCTCAACGGACAACGGTGCGACCGTTACCCAGTTAATGACGTATTCATTCTCCGGAATAAACTTGTATGACTCACAGGAGGCGAACGAACGCGTAATCTCCTTGTGACACTCCTGCGACAACTCGTTCTCGAGTATAATCCCGAATTTGCATATGTTATCGTTGAGCGACTCGGTCACCTGCCGCAACGTCGGGCGAGGCGTCGGGTCATACGACGTCATGCGTTCCATCAACAGCGAAATCGCCTTGGAATCTTTAGCGCGAACCACTGACCCGTCATTGAACCGCCGCGCCTTGCGAAAAGGATTCTGCGACACCGTACGAATGACTTTAGGGGTTTCGTTCTCTAAAATGAAACACAACAGCATTCCTGCCGAAAAAACGTCGCTCTTGTCTGTCGGTTTCGCGCCGTCGGGAAGCTCCGGCGCGGCGAACGCCTTACAAAACTCATCATACTTGCGTTCGTCTTGCGGCAATCCGACATAGGTCACGTCGTTCGCGTCATTCACTTCGTATAGGGTAGGCGAAACATACCCCCGACCTTTTCCGTTTTCCAAAAGGCGGACGATTTGCCAAAATATATCCAATCTTTCGCTTTCCGTGCGAGTTTCGCTGACCCAATCCGCTAACTTCATTGCTCGACTTCCTTAGAATCGTTCCTATCCTTACTACTATATCACATTTTTAAGTAAATGTAAACATATTATTTGTAATTTTTCATGAATATCATCAAAATCTTTTGGAAATCGCTCTTGTTTTGCCAAAACGTCAAGCTGTCGGAGCGGCGGAGCCACCCCTTAAAGCTCTTGTTTTGCCAAAACGTCAAGCTGTCGGAGCGGCGGAGCCACCCCTTAAAGCTCTTGTTTTGCCTATAAATCAAACAACGACATCTGCGCTGAAACAGGTAAATCACCGAAAAATCCCGTATTTGTCAGCTTTTCGAGTACGGTTTTGTTCAATGATGATTTGCTTTGAATGTCTTCAATACAAATAAAATCGCCGCCTTGAATCACTTCATGAATACGCCGCGCCGCATTCTCACCGCAACCCTCAATCGCCGAATAGGGCAGGCGGAGTGCGTCATCCTCGATTATATAGCGCGTGGGGTGGGAGCTTTTATAGTAAGGCGCGAGCATACGGAACCCCCGCAACTGCATTTCGTACACCATCAACAGCGCGTCATACGTGCCGCGTTCTTTGGGCGTCTTTTCTTTGTCAGGAATCGCCGCAATGCTCTCTAACCGCTTACGAACCGCGTCTTTACCTGCCGTTGCCGCCGTAACGTCGATATTCTCGGTATGCCGCATGAGTGCCGCCGCATAGAATTCCTTAGGGCGGTAGACTTTGAACCAACCGAGTTTCACCGCGCCCATAACGTATGCCGCCGCGTGCGCTTTAGGGAACATATACTTGATTTTTTTGCAAGAGTCCACGTACCAATCGGGCACGTCATGCGCTTTAAACGCCGCGTAAATCTCGTCGTCGAAGAACTTCGCCGCGCCGCCTTTTCGCGTAATCTCGGTAATTTTGAACGCCAAAGTCGGCTCCATACCTTTCTTGATTAAGTACACCATGATGTTGTCGCGCGTTCCTATGACGTTGGAAATGGTACACGTTCCGGCGGCAATCAGGTCACGCGCATTGCCCAACCACACGTCCGTACCGTGGGACAACCCCGACACCTGCAACAAGTCCGCAAAAGTCTTAGGCTGTGCTTCTTTGAGCATCTGAATGGTGAACCCCGTCCCGAATTCAGGCAGTCCGTATGTCCCCGTAGTAAACAGCGGGTCATCAATGCCGAGAGGTTTCGGCGTTGTGAAAAGCTCCATAACCGATTTGTCGGCGTTGGGCACGTCGGCGATTTTAACCCCTGTCATATCCTCAAGATACTTATACAAAGTCGGGACATCATGCCCGAGTATGTCTAACTTGACAATTGTGTCATGCAATGCTTTGAAACTGAAGTGCGTGGTAACAATGTCCGAGTCGGTTTTGCCGGCAGGGCGTTGAACAGGCGTAAAGTCATACACTTCATGCGTCGTCGGTACAACAATCATGCCACCGGGGTGTTGACCTGTGGTGTTCTTGACTCCCACACACCCCGCCACAAGCCGATTCGTTTCTGCTTTGCCGAGAGTCAGCCCGCGCTCGTCCAAAAATTTGCGGACGAACCCGTAGGCGTTCTTGTCCTGCAATCCCGCAATCGTCCCTGCCTTAAAAACGTATTCTTTCCCAAACAGCTCTTCGGTATACTTATGCGCGTTCGCCTGATACTCGCCGCTAAAGTTTAAGTCTATATCAGGGACTTTATCGCCCTCGAATCCCAAGAAAGTCTCGAAAGGAATGTCGTGACCGTCCCGCATAAAATCCGCGCCGCATTTCGGGCATTGCTTTTCGGGTAAGTCAAACCCCGAACCTACCGAGTTGTCGAATTCGGTGTACTTGCAATCAGGACAGCGGTAATGCGGCGGCAGGGGATTTACCTCCGATATACCAGACAGGTACGCCGCTACTGACGAGCCTACAGAACCACGCGAACCGACTAAATAACCATCGTTCTCAGATTTCTTGACTAACTTCTGAGAAATAACGTACAGCACAGAATACCCGTGCTTGATAATCGCGCCAAGCTCCTTATCCACTCGCGCCTGAATGGTCTCGTGAAGCGGCTCACCGTATAAATCCGCCGCCTTGGTGCGACACAGCCGCTCTAACTCTTCCTCCGCGCCTTGTATGAACGGACGATACTCACCCTTAGGAATGGGGCGAATGGCATCGCTTTCCACCATATCGGCAATCAAGTTAGGGTTGTCGATAACAACTTCGCGCGCTATATCTTCGCCGAGGTAGTCAAACTCCGCGAGCATTTCCGCAGTTGTGCGAAAGTATAACGGTGCTTGATTCCCCGCGTCCTTGAATCCCTGCCCCGCCTGTAGAATTTCGCGGAAAATCGCGTCGTCTTTATTCATGAAATGCACGTCGCCCGTAGCGACTACTAATTTACCCAACCGCTTGCCTAACTCGTAGATTTTCTTGTTATAGAGTTGCAGTTTCAGCTCATTAGGCACATCACCGTTGCGAATAAGAAACGCATTCACGCCGAGCGGCATAATCTCCAAAAAGTCATACAATTCCGCGATTTGCTCCAACTCCGCCTGCGGTTTGCCTGCAATGACCGCTTGGAACAACTCCCCCGCCTCACAAGCAGAGCCCAGCAACAACCCCTCGCGGTGGCGTGACAACTCTGACAAAGGAATACGCGGTTTGCCGTAAAAATAGTCGAGATTAGCGTAAGAAATGAGTTTGTACAGATTCTTCAACCCCGCTTTACTTTTCACGAGAATAGTCATGTGGCGATACTTGTCTTTCTTGACATCAATGCCGCCGAACACGCTGTTCAAGTCCCCGACTGTTTCAAGCCCGCCGACCTTGTTCTTTTTAGCGTCGTCGATAATTCGTGTGAACAGTTTCGCAGTCACCTGCGCGTCATTGAGCGCACGGTGGTGCTTAAACTCACCGAGTTTATAGTGTTCAACCATGAGGTTGAGTTTGTGCGATTTAAGTTCAGGAGCCGCCGCACGGCTTAGTGCAAGAGTATCCACTGCGGCGAAAGCACACTCTATATTACAGCGTGACATTACTGAACGCAGAAATCCCATATCAAAATCGGCATTATGCGCGATTAAACACCGACAATTTCCGCAGAACGCCAGAAACTTGCTCAACGCCTCCGATTCTTCAGGCGCGTCGCGCAGCATATCGTCGGTAATTCCCGTAATCTCGATGATTTTCGCAGGAAGCGGTTCGCCGATGTTGATAAACGTCGAGAACTCCTCAACTACCTGCATATCACGAATCTTCACCGCGCCAATCTCGGTGATTTTACAATCAGCAGGAGTCAACCCCGTAGTCTCAACGTCAAACACGACAAACTCCGCGTCGTCGCCGTACAGCGGGAATCGCGCCCCCTCGGTAATGAGCGGCTTGCCGTCGTTGACGAAGTACGCCTCCATACCGTAAATCACCTTGAAATCGGCGTCGGGGTTGGCTTTCATGATTTTTTCATAGGTGTCCATCATAGCAGGGAAAGCCTGTACGTTCCCATGGTCAGTGACTGCCACGGCTCTGTGACCCCACTTGTAGGCTAACTGAATGTATTCTTCTGCGGTATTTGTCGCGTCCATGTCGGACATTTTGGTGTGCAAATGCAGTTCGACACGTTTACCCTCTGTATAATCGTCCTGTCTTTCTACAGTTTCGACACGAACAATCGACAACGGTTCAAGCACACAATCCTTCTCGAACTCATCGCGCAGATACTTTCCGTGAACCAACAACGACATACCCTTCTTGATTGACGCCTCTGCGTCGATTTTGGGCTTAGAACTCGTGAAAAATTTCATAGTCACTGACGAGGTTTTGTCAGTGAGGCTCATCACCGTGACCGTTTTGCCGCCTTTGAGCGTGCGCGTGTCTTTAGCGAAAACTTCACCCTGCACGACAACTTCACTGCCGCTCGCACTCGCCAAATATTCCATTGCAGTGGGCTTTTCGGTGATTCGCTTGCCTAATAACACGTCTCCCACGGCGAAATCACGCGGCGGCGCGTCTGACTTAGGCGGTTTAGCCGCCACAGGCTTAGGCGCGGG
Organism: Oscillospiraceae bacterium; assembly: GCA_009778605.1. Taxonomy (GTDB): domain Bacteria; phylum Bacillota; class Clostridia; order Oscillospirales; family Ruminococcaceae; genus Ruminiclostridium_E. The sequence continues at coordinate 12,325 of WRJN01000018.1, read as the reverse complement.
CGGCGGTGCGGTAATCACCACGACATTCTCCGCAGGGCGAGAAGGAGGTGGCGGAACCGGTGGAGGTTCTATATCAAACGGCGGAGCATCGTCAACAGGTGCAATTGTCGTAACAGGTGGAGCGTCCGCAACAGGCGAAACAGTCACGACAGGCGCGACGGATTCAATCTTCGGAGTTTTTGCCACAATTCTTGTGTCTGCGAGTTCCAAATAAGCCTTAATCGCATTTTCGCTATCCGTCAAATCCGCAAACCCGACGGGTGTTTGCGACAGAATATGTAAAGTCAGCACGTTGCGCCTCTCGTCAAATTGCACTTCCGTCAGCTCACAATCCACCACGCACTGCGGCAGATTCGCGCCGCTCAAAAAAGCCCCCAAAACCTTGTCACGATTTGTCATAATTCATTTATCAGCTCAGCTAATGCCGACATTAACTGGCTTTCCTCCACTTTTTTCACAATCTCACCCTGTCTGAACACAAGTCCCACGCCGTCGCCGCCCGTAATACCCAAGTCCGCATCTTTACACTCACCTGGTCCGTTGACCGCGCACCCCATGACGGCGATTTTCAACGGCTTGTCCACTCCGCGCAACAGCGTTTCGACTTGTTCGGCAAGACCTGCAACGTCGATTTTGCACCGCCCGCAAGTGGGGCAGGAAACCACCTGCGCGCCCTTGCGCTTGCCCACTGCCCGAAGAATGTCCTGAGCCGCAGTGACTTCACGCTCAAGCTCATGCGGTGTCGTTGTCAGCGAAACGCGAATGGTGTCGCCGATGTTGTCGCACAACAGCGCGCCTATGCCAATCGCCGATTTAATCAGCCCCATACGCGCCGTCCCCGCTTCCGTAACGCCGAGGTGGAGAGGGTAGGGGACTGCTTGCGCGAGCGCGCGATACGCCGCGATTGTATTCGTCACACTTGAAGACTTCACCGACACTACAATGTCATGAAAATCCAATGCCTCAAGCAAGCGCGTGTTGGCGATTGCCGACTCGACTAACCCGCCCGACACGCTCCCCGAATTCACACCCACTCGTATGGGGACTCCTTTGTTACAGCAGGCGTCGGCGACTGCCTTAACGCGCTCATTATCCCCGATATTGCCGGGGTTTATGCGAATCTTGTCCGCACCCGCGCTGACCGCCTCAAGCGCGATTCGATAATCAAAATGAATATCGGCGACAATCGGAACGCTTACCGCGTTTTTCAGTGCGTCAATCAATCGAACGTCCCGCACATCAGGCACTGCTACACGAATAACGTCGCACCCCACCTCCGCGAGCCGCATCGCTTGCGCGACATTTCCCGACACGTCCTGCGCGGACACGTTCAACATGGACTGCACGTAGACGTTGCCGTCACCAAACGGCAAGTCTCCTACTTTGACGATACGTTTACTCAAACTACTACTCCATTAACATTAAATTATTTGAATGTTGAATCACTCCAAAATGTGTTGTCGTCAAGCTACGGATTGGCAAAGCCAATCCTTAAAGCTCTTGTTTTGCTTCAGCCACCTGTCACCAATTTCCGTATATCGTTGAACGTCACGATGACGATGAGCAACATCAACAGCGCGAACCCAATAAAGTGGATTGTCGCTTCGACGTTTTGATTAAGCGGTTTACGCCGTACGCCCTCCACAGCAAGGAATATAATCCGTCCGCCGTCAAGCGCGGGAATGGGCATAAGGTTGACAATCCCTAAGTTAATGGTGATAAACGTGGATATGCTCACGATTGTGAGGATTAGCTCGCCGAAACTTTCGGTGTACGTAGCAGCCTCGCTGACGATTCCGCCAATCCCGACAGGACCCGACAAATCGTTCAACCCGTACGTTCCGCGCACAATGTCACCGAGCGTAAGCCAAATAATGCGCCCGTATCCCACCGACTCACGCAAGGAATATTCCATGACTGTTTTGAATGACTTTTTCGCCTCCCACACGCGGAAGTCCTTGACATACGAAATCCCGCCGCGTTCATTAGGAGCCGCCGCAAACGTGACTTGAGGGAGAGTGACTTTCTCACCGTCCCGAATCACCACAAACTCATACGCCGCCTGCACGAAAAAATCGCGCAAGTGCGTAGCGTTTCCCTCCTCGTCAATCGTCACGGGAATGCGCGCATTAGACAGCGTAACTTTCAACGGAACACCGACGCGCCACACCTCCAACTCTGTTTCTACGTAGGTGTGCGTACGCGTTCCTGCCGCCGCCTCGTCATTTTCGTCCACTTCGTTCCCCTTTTCGTCAATGTGCACTGTAACGGTAATCTGCGCGTCCTGCGCCGTTTTTTCTGCGGCAACACGCTGAAGTTCGTCATACAGCGCAATTGCAGACTTTACCTCAACGCCGCCAACCGAAACAATCCTGTCGCCCGATTGTAACGCGCCTTCCCCGGTCTTGCTGATTGCATTGTCGCCGAAAATGGACACGGTGGTGGAGTGTTCATCAGAGTCACCGCCCCGCATGAGCGTATTGTCCATGATATATAAAATCTCGTTGGAGGAGATAATTTTCATGCCGCTGACGCTCACAATCCTGTCGTCAACCATAAGCGCGCTGTCCCCTTTATCACTGAGAGGCTGTGCCACATGAAAATCCCCCACAGTGAGGGAAGATATAGGCGTAAGCGAACAGATAATCACCGCAAGAACCCACCCCAACACCAAGTTAAGAACTGCGCCGCCCGAAATGACAATAATGCGCTGCCACACAGGCTTGTTACGAAATTCATTAGGGTCAAGCAGACGTTTCGCGTTCGCGCTTAACGGCAGAAATCGGGGGTCATTGACCATAGTTTCGGGGTCACAGCCTTTGAGGTCTTGTATAATGTTCAGCTCTTCGGGGTTCTCGATAATATCGTCCTCTCCGAGCATACACGAGCCTCCAATCGGAAACGCTTTGATTGCCCAAACCGTCCCTTTCCACTTTTTCTTGATTAACGACGGGCCCATACCGAGGTTGAACTGATACACGTTCATACCGAACAGTTTCGCCGCTCCGTAATGTCCTAATTCGTGAATCAAAATGATGATACACAACGCGATAACAGCAATTACTATAGACAAAGTTTTGTACTCCTTATAATATAATCTGGTATTTCGCAAAACGCAATCTCGCCGCCGAGAAACGCCGTGACTGCCTCTTCGTTGGCTTGATTAAGCCGACGCGGTGCGTCACCGCCGAGACGTGCCGCCTCCCGCGCTAACGCGAGGCAGGGGAACGTGTCAACATCGGGCGCGCTGAACGTCAGCTTGCCTGACTCAATCAGCGACAGCGGCTTGACCGCACAGGGAAACCGTTCGGGGTAGGTTAGTGCGTACTGAATGGGCAGGCGCATATCAGGCACGCTCATCTGTGCGATAACCGCGCCGTCCGCAAACTCCACCGCTGAATGTACGATACTCTGCGGGTGAATCACCACTTCGATTTGGCTCTCGTCCAAGTCAAACAGATACATCGCCTCAATCAGCTCCAAGCCTTTGTTCATGAGCGTCGCCGAATCCACGCTGATTTTCGCGCCCATGCTCCAGTTGGGATTGCGGACTGCCTGTTCGCGTGTAACTTCACGCAACTGCGCTTTAGTGTAGCCTAAAAACGCACCGCCTGATGCAGTCAGAAAGACTTTGCGTATACGCCCGCGACTGCTGACAAGGGAGGTATGGGGGGAACCCCCTCCCATTTGGAGGCACTGCCAAATCGCCGAGTGTTCGCTGTCAACGGGAATCACGGGCACACCGCGTTCGCGTGACTCGCGCATGACTTCCTCGCCCCCTGCCACCAACGATTCTTTATTGGCAAGCGCGACGGTGTTCCCCGCCCGAATCGCCGCTAACGTAGGCGGCAACCCTGCCGCGCCGACTATGGCGTTGACGACCGTGCAATCGGGAATCGCCGCAAGCTCACACAACCGCGCAGGATTAACCGACGACAAGCAGACATTCCCGACCGCCACGCCGAACTCCTGCCGCTGACGCTCCAGCAATTCCGCATTAGCGTGGGCGGACAAACCCACTACTTCTATATTATGCGCCCGCGCGACTTGTAATGTCTGCGTTCCGATTGAACCTGTCGAACCAAGTAAAACGATTGGATTTTTCATTACTCTACCACCACATAAACCGAATCGGAACGTATTGCAAAAATACGAGGTATGCAAAGGGCGCGGAGAATAACACGCTGTCGAATCGGTCAACGAATCCGCCGTGACCGGGCATAATCTTACCAAAATCCTTGACTGCACACTCTCGCTTGAGTATGGACGCCGATAAGTCCCCTAATACACCGAGAATCGCGCAAGGAACCGCCATTGCCGACAAAAACCATACATTGACTTTGATTTCACCCATAACACTCGCGCTGTTATCCATGATATAATGATTGTAGAGATACTCGTATCCGAATCCGAGACCTGCACCGAACACCGCCGCTACGACAAGACCGCCTGCAAACCCCACCCACGTCTTGTTAGGGCTAATCACAGGAGCCATTTTGCGTTTGCCTTTCCCGAAAAGCGTCCCTGCGAAATACGCACCCGAATCGCTCACCCATGTTACCACACAAGTATACAGTACGATAAAAAGTCGGTGTTGTTCAGGCAATGTCGTGTATATGAACGCCAAGCAGGACAGCGAGAAAGGAATACACAGCGATACGACCGCTACAAGTGACAACTGAGCATACTTGATTTTTTGATGATTGAACAACATCACGGTGAATAACCCTATGATAAACGCGAACGCAATATAGCGCATATGGTTTATGTCGTAGTTCAGCACAAACGGCACGGCGGCTACAAATGCCAAGCTGACCGCCGCAAGCGCAATGTTCTTGATGTATTTCGTGGCGACTAATATTTCATACACCGCGCCCACGGATATAAGCGCGACGCCGATTACAAACGCCTCCTTACGGTCAATCCACAAGAACAGCAGCCCGACCGCCACCCCCACGACACCCGACAACACTTTTTTAAGCATAAAACCGTCCTTACCTGCTGTTTAATGTACCTTTTATCGTATTCGGCAACACGATTTTCCCGAACTTCGTTTTCGTTAATATGAACTCACTGCTGACCGACATTTCCTTAATACACATCTGACGCGACCCTAACTCTTGTCCCATTACCTTGTGTATCGTTGTACACTAATTGATACACCGTCTTGCTGCCGCCACTGCCTGACTGTTCTTTTTTCACGACTTCGCAGAGGAAGTATTTGAAATTCTCGTAATTCTTGCTCTTGGAATAAGCACCGTAAGCTATCAAAGCAACGCCGAACAAAACAACGGGCATTGGCGCAAAACCGCTTGTAACGAGTATTAGATTGAAGGCGAAATCGTCAATGTTCGTTCTGTCTGCCGTAAAAAGGGCGGCAATGACTAAGACAACGGTAACTGCTCCCACGAATATAGACATAGCTCCAAAAAATGTGAATCGCATTTTTGCCGCTTTTTGCAACCCTTCCGCCAACTGCTCACTTTGAATGCGCGTAGGTTCAAATTCTCTCATTGAAGATTACCTCTCTTGTTTGTTATTATTTCCCGATTCGCCTTTCTCTTTTAGCGTACTCGCTTAATGCCTTGTCCAATTCGCCGCTGTCGAAATCGCACCACAGCGTATCCGTAAAGTACAACTCCGCATACGCCGCTTGCCACAACAAAAAGTTAGACAGACGTTTCTCGCCGCCCGTGCGTATAATCAAATCCACATCAGGCGCGTCAGCGGTGTACAACTGCGCCGCAAACGCCGACTCTGTAAACGCAGAACCGTCGCCCCTCATCGCAAGATTACGCGCCGCCCGAACAATCTCGGCTTTGCCGCCGTAATTGAGCGCGATTCGACAAACTAACCCCGCATTCCTGCACGACTTACGCGCCGCTTCGTCCATGCGCGACTGCAGTTTCTCGGGAAACACCGACAAATCGCCGATAAACGCGAGACGAATGTCCTCGTCGTCAGTAATTCGCGCCAACTCGTCCAACTTAACGTCAAACAACCGCATGAGATTCTCGACTTCGTCGGCACTGCGGTTGAGATTTTCGGTAGACAGCGCGTAAAACGTCGCGTTTGCTACGCCGCGTTTTGCTAAATCAATGACGCGCTCGCGCAGAACCTCCGCGCCCTTTTTATGCCCCGCCACAACAGGAAGCAGGCGTTTCTTAGCCCAACGCCTGTTCCCGTCCATAATCACGCCTATGTGTTTAGGTAATCGTTCACTTTGCATTCTTCTGCTGTTTTTCCCAATCTGCGAATCTTTTCACAACATCTTCGACATCTTCTGCGTCCATAGCCGCTTCCGCTTGAACAATCGCCATATCAATTCCGCCGCCGAGTGCTCTTACCGCATACAAAGCCGACAAATTCGTTTTCTTAGTATCCTTTATTTCGGGTGAATTAGCCATACTTATGACCATTCCTTTCTGCGAAAGGCACAAAAGGCTAATGAAACAAGCCTTGCCTAACACTGTAAAACTTGATATACTTGTGATTGAGGAAACAGGCACACTACAGAGTACGTGGAGGTGAGTGCGACAAATTATCAACGAATTTGTCCGTATATTTATGTGTACCGAATGTTCTTTCAAGCACGATTTGATTGTCGGGAGCTTTATTCCGACTGCCGATATTCGCCAGCTTAGGGATTTAGTTCGTTATCACACAAAACTGACGAGCTACACAACAGGCGAATCTTGAATCAACAATTCTCACTATCGCAAAGAAGTTTCTGCCGCAAATCAATCTTGTTTTGACTGTTCCGGGTATCGCCGCTTTTTCCGCTGTTGCTCGTATGCTTTTAACTGCCATCTACAATATTTCTAAAAAGAATGAGCCTTACAATGCCGAACTTTACCGCCAGTCTGATAAACCGCCTGTACAAAGGATTGTTACGCCTGAGCAAGCTGTCTTCATTCTGGGGCGTCAAGGCTATCTTGTGACTGATTCGCCTTAAAGCAGAGTTGATATATTTTTAAGCCTTTTTGTAAGGGCTTGCTTTGCTGTGGGTTGTTCTACGGCAGGGTGAATTTAATTTGTTTCAAACTTGGCTCATCTGCCTACATTATACCACCATTATTAGCATTTGTCAAGCGTTTTTCGTAACTTCTCGTAGGCTTTTTGCAAACTTCAAGCGTCGATTCTGCAAGTACCGTTTCGTCACGGAATACCTCGTATGCCGCAGAAAACTTTACGTTGCCGCTTTTGAAAAAATCTTGACATTGATTGAGGGAATGCAAACCGAGCAACAAGGAATCAAAACCGAACTTTCAGGCATACATACAAGGCTTGAAAGTATTGAAACCGAGCAACAAGGCATGAAACAGCAAATAACCTCAATTCGCATGGGATACGGCTTTAGAAATATTGATAATTTGATTGCTCTTGTTATACTTAAATGCGGTGGTGATGTTATTACGTTACCGTGTAGGTAGTCCCCCACACTATCAGGCGATGCCCCTTATTTATGCTGACCTTAGAGGAAAGGGGCGACCGATTGACGACAGCGACCTACTCATTGCGGCGCAGTGTGTTACAGGCGGTTACACACTTGTTACAAACAACACAAAGCATTACTTCATATAAAATAGCTTATAAAAAATGCCAACCTTTTCATTTCTACGAAGCCGCCGAGATACGGATAAAAGATATTCAAGCCGCCATCGATAACGACAAGGGCGGTTACTACCCCAAGCATGACATAAAAGTGCTGTGTAACCTCATGTTCAAATACGCTATGCAACACGACTATATTGAAAAAAATTACGCAGGGTTTGTCGACAGTCTGAAAGCCCGACATTGTCGGGCTTTTTGTTTATTTCCATTTCATGCTGATATCCATTGCCTTAACCGAATGTGTCAACGCGCCAATGCTGATGATATCAACACCCGTATCGGCGACTGCGGCGATGTTCTCAAGCGTGATGTTGCCGCTTGCCTCGAGTTTGGGGCGAATCCCCGACGTTTTCGCCGACTCGACAACCCTGTTCACCGCCTCACGCATTGCCTCGACGCTCATGTTATCAAGCATGACAATATCCGCGCCTGCCTCAATCGCCTGCCTAAGCTGCTCTGAATCCCGTACCTCGACTTCGACCGCGACAGTATGCCCTGCACACTGCCGAACGGCGGCGACTGCGTGAGCAATCCCGCCGCAAGCGTCGATGTGATTGTCTTTGAGCATTGCCGCTTGCGATAAGTTGAATCGGTGATTACTGCCGCCGCCGCACAACACGGCATACTTCTGCAACCCCCGCAGTCCCGGGAGCGTCTTGCGCGTATCTGCGATGACCGCCCTCGTACCTGCCACTGCGTCCGCACAAGCGCGCGTAAGCGTTGCAATCCCGCTCATATGCTGTAACAGGTTGAGGGCGGTTCGTTCGGCTTTGAGCATTGCCGCAGTGCCGCCGCGAATACTCGCAATGACATCACCGCGCGCAACGCGCTCACCGTCCGCGAACAGCGCAGTCGTGACAATATCGGCATTCAACGCGGAAAACACACGCAACGCAATGTCAATTCCTGCCAATACGCCGCTCTCCTTAGCGATGAATTCAGCCGCGCCGCGCACATCACTCGTAAACAACGAATCTGTCGCAACGTCGATATAGTTAATATCCTCCGCCAAAGCGGTTTTAATAATATCGTCCACGTAAAAATCGGGTAGTTTAGGAATCAGCATTTTTAGACCATACCTTTCCGCCACCAACGTGACATAAAAATATTTTCCCCGATAAAGAGGATTTAGTTTCAACCTTTGTTTTCCTCGTGTAATTCTTGTAAAATCAAATACGCCACCGTAGCGACAGATAACGCGTCGGAATGTTCGGCAGTCAAGCAATCCGCCGCCTCTAACTGCGCCTTAATTTGTGCAATTCGCGCCAATCCGTCGGGGATTTGTTCATGTTCCGCCCGAATGAAGAACAAACGCTGCATAATCCCGCGAACTTCCTCTGCCAATCCCTCAATTGAGCAGAGGCAATCGGCTGATTGGGCAGTTTCAGCCACAGGCGGTTCAGTTTCTGACTGCGACTGCGACCGCGCATACTCACTCACGCTTGCCGCCGTCAACCGCCCAAACACTACCGCCTCAAGCAACGAGTTGCTGGCAAGGCGATTGTTCCCATGAACGCCTGTATATGAACATTCGCCCACTGCGTACAACCCCGCGACACTCGTTTCGCCATTCTCGTTTACGGCAATCCCCCCCATGTGATAATGCTGACAAGGCGTAATCGGGAACGCCTCAACAGTCATGTCATAGCCGTTTGAGAGAAGTTTCTCGTATATTTGCGGAAATCGCTCTTTGACAAATCGGGAATCTTTGTGAGAAATGTCTAAGAATATTTTATCGGATTTTTTATTACTACTTGTCGAATTTTGCCGCGATATTTCGTCGAGTATACACCGTGACACGACATCACGCGTGCTGAGTTCCGACGCGCCGTAGCGGTGCAGAAAGGACTCACTGTCTGCGTTCAGGAGGCGCGCACCCTCTCCGCGAACCGCCTCGCTGATAAGGAACGTACCCTCTTTGGCGGCGAACGCCGTGGGGTGAAACTGAATCCACGACAATCGCGACAATCGCGCGCCAAGCTCGTACGCGAATCGAATGCCGTCCCCCGTCGCGATGGGTGAATTCGTCGTGCGTTCATACACCTGCCCGATTCCGCCCGTCGCTATGACACACGCATTTGCAATAAAGTCTTGCATTTTGTTTGTGTCTGTGGTATAATAAGCATTGTGACCCCGAGAAGCAGTTTCGTAATTAGAACAGCTATCGTCGGGCAAAACAAACTTGTTTGTGGTATAATAAGAAAAAACGACGTTAAAAATGAATTGTTCATGTTTTCGCGATATTCGGAACAAATGCGCGTTCTCGCACAGTGTCACGTTTGCGCGTTCTCTGACACGCGCGGTTAGTGCCGCCATGATAGCGTCCCCGGTACTGTCCTTACAGTGCGCGATTCGCCGCACAGAATGCCCTCCCTCAAGACCCAACGCCAATTCACCGTCAGACATTCGGTCAAACGCCACGCCAAGCCGCATCAGCTCTGCGATTTCAGCCGCGCCGCGCTCTGTGAGCAGCCGCACGTTGTCGGGATTGTTGCGGTGATTCCCAGCCGCTAACGTGTCACGCGCATGAAGCTGCGGAGTGTCCGATTCGTGGAGTACGGCGGCGATTCCCCCCTGCGCCAATGCCGAGTTGCAATGCGCTAACGTAGACTTGGACAGGACAAGCACCCGCAAATGTTCATGTATGTTGAGTGCTGTGTACAAACCCGCAATCCCTGCACCCACCACGATTACATCGTAATGTTGAGCCATTTTTCACCTCGTAATATAGCAGCTCCGCTTAACATTTACATTTTATACTTGCAAATTTTGCGTTATACTGCGTTGAAAATTTCTTAAATATAAGCGTATATTCGCGAAATTTTCGCCTTGTATAATACAAAATTTATCTGCGAATAAAACACAAATGCCAAGCGGAACTGCTATAAGGAGTATATATGCCAAGAGTAAAGTTTCACGAATCAGAAGAAGTAACACAAACCAAAGCCGTATTAGTGGGGATTGACACGGCGCAAGGGCAATCCGACGAAGCAGAAATATCGCTTGACGAGTTGGAGGAGCTTGCCCTAACCGCAGGAGCAGTAACCGTTGCGCGGGTAATTCAAAAGCGCAAGTCTCACGATTCGGCGACGGCAATCGGCGAGGGCAAGTTAGCCGAAATTGCCGAGGGGTTTGCTGACGCTGACTTGATTATTTTCGATTGTGAGCTGTCCGCAAGCCAAATCCGCAACATCGAAAAAGCGACAGACGTGCGGACAATCGACCGCACCATGCTCATTCTCGACATATTCGCGGGGCGCGCCGTGTCTAAAGAGGGCAAACTGCAAGTCGAGTTGGCGCAGTTGAAGTATCGCCTGCCGCGACTGTCGGGGCTCGGCACGTCGCTGTCGCGGCTCGGCGGCGGAATCGGCACGCGCGGTCCGGGTGAAACCAAGTTAGAGTCCGACCGACGGCATATTCAGCGCAGAATCGACAAGCTGTCCGCCGAACTGAAAGAGCTTGAGAACCGCAGGAGTTTCTCGCGCAGCCGCCGCAAAAAAGACGGCGTGCAAACTGCCGCGATTGTGGGGTACACCAACGCGGGCAAGTCAACCCTGCTAAACGCGCTCACGGGCGCGGACGCTCTCGCGGAAGACAAGCTGTTCGCGACGTTAGACCTGCTCTCACGTAAATTGCGCCTGCCTGACGGGCGAAACGTCCTGCTCATTGACACGGTGGGGCTGATTCGCCGACTGCCGCATCATTTAGTGCAGGCGTTCAAGTCAACCTTAGAGGAGGCGGCAAGCGCGGATATAATCCTGCACGTTCAGGATATTTCCGACCCTGAACATTTAGAAAAGGCGGAGGTGACTTCCCGCATATTAGCCGAACTCGGCGCAGGGGAAATCCCTGTTGTGAACGTGCTGAACAAGTGTGATTTAGTCGAGGAAGGCGGCGATTCGCAAGACCGCGCAACCGTGCGTATTTCGGCTAAAACGAAACAGGGGTTCGAGAAGTTAGCGGCGGCTATCGCGGCTAATCTGCCTAATCAGTATAACATAAATCATTGACTTTGTCAAGATTTTATGTTACACTAAAGTATGTGAGGTCTGCCATGCTAATCACAGTAGACGGTTTAGTTATATCGCGGCGGGAATTCGGTGACACGTCCTGCTTTGTCGATATTATCACCAAGGAATACGGCTTGATTGAAGCCACGGCGAAAGGCGCGAAAAAGCTCAACAGCCCGTTAGCGCAATCCACCGCGCTGTTCGCTTACTGCGCGTTCTGCCTGAACAAAAACGAACGTACGTTGCGTTATTCGATTAACTCGGCGGTGTGCAAGATGTCTTTCCACGCGCTCTCGGGCGACTTGCGGAAACTCGCGCTTGCCTCGTATTTCGCCGACGTGGTGAAACACACCGCCACGCCCGAGCAGGACAGCGGAGGCGTGCTGCGCGCGCTCCTCATGGCGTTGTATGACTTGTGCCGCGATAAGTATGATTTTACGCGCGTCAAGCACGATTTTGAGACACGGCTTGCCGCTGAGTTGGGGTTCGGCGATACTGCCGAGTGTGGCGGCAATCCCGAAAGCCACTTGTTGTATCACTTAGACCGCGAAAGTTTCAAGACTTTGGAATATTATAAATCATTGTAGACCTCTTGCGAAATTAAATGCGAGGGGATTTGCGAAGGCAATTTTTCGTCAGACAAGGCGAAAAACGCAGAAATGCTTTGTGCATTTCGAGTATTTTCAACGCAGTATGGCGGA
>WRJN01000017.1 GCA_009778605.1 Oscillospiraceae bacterium | reverse complement strand
TGCTGTTGAGCAATGTTCCCGGCCTTGATTATATTCAAGGAGAATTTGGCATACCAACTTTTTATTTTCCAAGAGTATCCGGTTCTTTTTCATTGGATCCAAAGCCTGCTAAAATATACGTAGACAACATATTGATGAATCCTGATGGCGACAGTTCCGAATCTTCTTTTGATGTAAGAACCATTCCTATGACAGCCATCTTCTCTGTAGAAGCGGTGTCCCATCCTACCAGCGCTTTGATGGGCATGGATGGATCTGTGGGGGGGGCCATATTGATCATGACCAAAAAATGGGAAGAGTACTTTATGGACAACCGCACCAACCCCGGCATCAAAACGTATATGCCCCTCGGCTATAAAAATGATGTGGAGTTTTACGCCCCCAAATACGAAACTCCGGAGGCCCGCTATGCTGCTAAGTCCGATCTACGCACCACCCTCTACTGGAATCCAAACAATGTATTGGTAAAAGGAAAGTCTAACTTTGATTTTTATACGGCCGATTCCAAATCGAGTTATTCTATTGTAGTAGAAGGGATTACATCAGAAGGAAAAATATTTCGACAAATACGTACTATAGATAATTTATGAAAAAGCTTGTCGCTATCATCATTATTTGCCTTACGTATAGCGGACTGTATGCTCAGAGCCTTGTTATTGAAGGAACAGTCTACGATGCAAAAAGACGGGAAACGATTCCCGGGGCGGCTGTTTATCTAAACGGAACGTCCGTGATCACCATTACCGACGGAAACGGAGTCGTGTTGATTGCGGGATTGGAAGACCCCGAAGACCCCGGGTATCAGTTGGCGCTCAAACAGCAGGAGTTGGGTATGCAGGTGGCGTTTAAGGAGCTAATCGCAGAGAATGCGGCGAAAAGCCTTGAACCGTTACTCTTGAAAGTGTTCGGTCCTAACAATTACACCCTTTCGGTGAGTGCGGAGTTGGACGAACGCAAAGACCATGAAGTTATCGACCATGAGTTTTTCCCCATTGAGGGGCGCGACCACGGCGTGCTCAGCAAAATGCTTGAGAAGATTGCCGCAGGGGGGACTGCACAGGACGGCGGCCCGATTGGTACGTGGGGTAACTCGGACATTGCCCCTAACTATCCCACCGTCCCCGAAGTTGAGCAGGGTGAGGAGTTTTACCTTGACGGTTTGCGTGAAATGACCTATGAAGTCAGCAACCGATTGCAGACGTATACCGAAGCGGGGTTGCGTATTAAAAAAGTTACGGCGTCCGTAGTGGTGAACCGCGAGGAAATGACGCCCGCGCAGATTGCGAACTGGGAAGAAATCGTTATGTTGGGCGTTGGCGCGAAAACGGTGGACGATGTGGCGTTCATGACCACAATGTTTGACATTCCGCCCACTGAACGCCCTGATGACCCTCAAAAATGGATTACCAACAAGAACATCTTGGTTTGGATAATGGCTCTCCTCGGGCTTTTGTTGATTGTCTTGGTAGTTTTGGCTATTACAACGTCGAATTCGCGCAAGAAACGCCTCGTTCGCGCACGCGGTTTCGTTCCTGCGGCAGACGGGCCTACCGGGTATCTGCGAGATGATTCGTTCAAGCCTATGGATGAGGAGCAGGAAGGGTTCGACTTGCCGAGTTTGCTCGACGAAAACGAAACCAAAGATGTTGTTCTTAAACGTGAAATTCGCGAGTTCACGCGCTCTAACCCCGAAATTATCGCACAGTTGATACGAACTTGGTTACGCGACGAAGATGTGTAAATCGGGTTTGACGGGGCAGTGAATAAAGACACGGACTGACTACGGAATGCGGCGGAATTCCGCAAACGTGCCGCATTCCTTATGAATGGAGATTAGCAATGCCTGAAGAAAAAAAGGTTGACGTTACGATGAGTTCGTTGCAGAGAGCGGCGTTGGTATTGTCGTCGATTGGGGCGGAGAACGCGTCGGAGGTGTTCAAACACTTCTCGGACGATGAAATTGAACGGCTTACGTTAGAAGTCGCTAAGTTGGATTACTGGCCCGCCGAACAAGTAGAGACCGTGTTGAACGATTTCTATGAGCTGTGCCTCACCCAGAAAGTTATTTCTGAGGGCGGCGTTGAGTATGCGAGGGAGGTTCTTGAAAAAGCCTTCGGTCAGCAACAAGCTAACGCGCTGTTTGATAAGATTACCAAACAACTCAAAACTAAAGCGTTCGCGTTCGTGCGTAAAGCCGATTATAAAAACTTGTTGGCGATTGTACAGAATGAACACCCGCAGACTATTGCGCTGATTTTGTCTTACTCGCGCAGTGACCAAGCGTCGGCGATTCTGCCCGAGTTGCCTAAAGAAGTGAGGATTGACGTGGTGGAACGTATGGCGCGTATGGATTCGGCGGCACCTGATGTCGTCAAGTCGATTGAGGAGACGTTAGAGCGTAAGTATGCCAACTTGGCTACTATGGATTCCATGGAAGTGGGCGGTATCAGCTACGTTGCAGATGTCCTCAACAATGTTGACAGGGCGACCGAGAAGTTCATTTTTGACGAGTTGATTCAAAAAGACCCCAAACTCGCAGAGGAAATTCGCAAAAAAATGTTCGTTTTCGAGGACATTGCACTGCTCGATTCTATTGCGATTCAGACGTTCCTCAAAGAAGTGGACGCGAAAGAGCTTGCTGTGGCTATCAAAGGCTCGACTGCGGAAGTGGCAGAAGTCATTTACGCGAATATGTCCACTCGTATGCGTGAGTCTACGCAGACCGACGTGGAGTATCTCTCCAACGTGCGTATGCGTGACGTGGAAGAGGCACAACAGAAGATTGTCGCAACGATTCGACGTCTCGAGGACGAGAACGTCATCGAAATCAACCGCGGCGGCGGCGACGACTTTATATAAGTTTTCATCGGGGCTATGCCCTAAGCGTAATCTATGAGTGGGGGTGAGCGGCTTTTGGGCGGGATTATTAAGCAAACCGGGCAACCCGGGAAGAGCGAAATTGTCAGCATTATCGGGAGCGCGCCGAATAACTCCATGCTCTCCCCCACTAAAACGCGCATGATTGACAACGGCGAAGTCGCCGACCGATTAGCGCGCGTTGAGGCTGAGGGATTAGCGGCAGTATCGGCGGCGCAGAACAAGGCGTTGGCTGTCGAAGCGGAGCGTAAGAGGTTAGAGACGCGAGTACAAGAAATCATTGACAAGCAGAAAGCCGAGTGCGAACGCATGAAAGCGGACTACGAGGCGCAGTGTCGACAAGTGCTTGCACAAGCCGAAGCGGAGGCACTCAAGACCATTGAGGACGCCACGAGTACGGCGCAGTTACTGCGGGAGTCGGCGGAGAAAGAATGCGTGAATCTGCGTAAAACCGCACAGGAACACGGCTACGCCGACGGTTACGCGTCAGGCGAGAAACCCGGCTACGACGACGGTTATGCGCGCGGGCGTGAAGAATGCACCGAGACGTTGCGGGAGCTGAACGAGGCAATGTCGAGAGTTCCCGCCGAAAAAGATAGCATTTTTAAGGAATATGAAAATCAGTTGTTTGACTTGATTTTCACTATTTCAAACAAAATCACTGCACATAGTTTGAATCAGAAAGATAAATCTGTCATTTCTCGTATGTTGAAAGAGGCGGCGCGCGGGTTCAGGGGTTCGTCTTACGTCAAGGTATCGCTGTCTAAGTTGGACATCACCGAGTCGGCAAATGTCGATTTAGACGAATTGAAGAGCGTGTTCGGCAAATTCGGGGAGAAACAACAAGTCGAGTTTGAAATACTCAAAGACGCGCCGAAAGGCACGCTAATTTTAGACAACGGAAGCGAAATCGCTGACGCAGGGATTCAGACGCAGTTAAAAATGATAGAAAATCTCGGCAAGGGTAAGTTCAGGAGTAATCCCGAGGACGCCGAAATAGGGCGAGGTGTTGTCGGAACGGGTGGCGTCGAACCGACGTGATTGAGGCGATACCAAACAGGCTCTGGGGAGGTTGCCGATGGATTTAAGAGGTTTTCGCAAGGAGTTAGACCAGTTCGATTCTTACCGAAATATGGGCAAGATTGAGAAAATTATCGGCATGACGATTGAGGCGAGCGGTCCGTCGTGTAATATCGGGGACGTATGCAGAATTTTCGCCAAGGATATGCGCGAGTATGTTTTTGCCGAAGTCGTGGGGTTTAATTCCAACAAGGTTTTGCTTATGCCGTATACCGACATTGAGGGAATCGGGCCGGGGAGTATCGTGGATAACACGGGCGAAAAGCTCATGGTTAAGACGACGCCTGCGTTAGTGGGGCGGATTATCGACGCAATCGGCAGACCGCTTGACGGCAAGGGCGAGATTGAGTATTCGGGGAGTATGCCCATTACGGGCATTTCGGTGAACCCGCTGACGCGCCCGAAAATCGCAGAGCCGCTTGAAATGGGCGTGAAAGCGATTGACGGACTGCTGACACTCGGCAAAGGGCAGAGAATTGGGATTTTTGCGGGCTCAGGCGTGGGTAAGTCTACTCTGATGGGTATGATTGCACGAAAAGTCAAGGCGGATTTGAACGTGATTGCTCTTGTGGGAGAGCGTGGGCGTGAGGTGCGGGAGTTTATCGAGAATGACTTGGGCGACGAGGGAATGGCGCGGTCGGTGGTGGTAGTCGCTACAGGAGACCAGCCCGCGATGTTGCGTAACAAGTGTCCGCTGACCGCTACGGCGATTGCGGAGTATTTCATGCAACAGGGGAATGACGTTCTTTTGATGATGGATAACCTCACGAGGTTTGCAATGGCGCAACGTGAAGTGGGGCTGTCGATTGGGGAGCCGCCCATTGCGCGTGGATACACGCCGTCGATTTATTCGGCATTGCCCAAGTTGTTGGAGCGCGCAGGAAGTTTCGAGAAAGGTAGTATTACGGGGATTTACGCCGTTTTAGTCGAGGGCGATGACACGAACGAACCCATTTCCGACACGGTTCGCGGGATTATTGACGGGCATATCATTTTGTCGCGTAAAATCGCGGCGCGTAACCATTACCCCGCCATTGATATACTCGGGAGCATATCGCGGCTTATGACGATTATCTGCCCTGACGAACATAACGATGCGGCGAATCGTATGCGTGATTTAATGGCGTTGTACGACGATAACTACGATTTAATTACGATTGGGGCGTATAAAAAGGGTACGAATCCCAAGTTAGATGAAGCGATTGATAAAATGGACGAGATTAACGAGTTTCTGAAGCAGAAAATCCACGAGGCGTTTGATTTAGACGAAACGGTGGAAATGCTCAAGAAAGTAATCGGCGGTTGACGAGTAACAAAACGAGGAACAGGTCGAAAATAATTAAGTAGTTGGAGGTGCGAATGAAAAAATTTCAATTCTCGATGGAAAAACTGCAAAATTATAAGGAGCAAATTCTCGAATCGGAAAAGAACAGTTTGGGGATTCTGCGTAAGGAGCTGAACACACTCACCCGGCAATTAGACGATAACATAAAGCTGATTAACATGAAAAGCGACGAGTTGGAATACTCCATGCTCAAAACGATAACCCCCGCTGACTTCGCCGCGCGAAAACGCTTCATCACGTTCAAACAGCAGGAGGGGCATGAGTTCAGGCGGCTGATTGCGCTCAAACAAGCCGAGGTAGAACAGCAGTTACAGGTTGTCATTGAGGCTACGCAGGAAGTCAACACGCTTGACAAGCTCGAGGAGCGGCAGTTGGAGGAACACAGATACGCTGAAATGAAAGAAGAAGAGCTGTTTATTGAGGAATTCGTCAGCGGTGAGCAGTTCAGACGGCAAATGACGACGTGAAATGAACCGAGTTTGTGCGACTTTCGTCAAAATTGACGGAAATTACCGCAATAGAATTGTTAAAATTTATAAGTTAATTTCGTCTAATGGGTTGACTTTTGTACAACTTTGTTGTATAATAAGCAGATGAATCTTGATAAAGATTTCAAGAATGCCTATATCGTGCCCACAAGCAGAGCCAAGGGCACATTTTATAGTGAATCTTATAAGAAAGGAGGAGAGAATCGAAAATGAACGTAAACGGTGCAATGAAAACGATGCAGGGTTTTGAGGCGGCGCAAGGTGCGTTAGGGGTTCACGGAGGCGGCGCGGCGGGCGGAAATGCACAGCTCAGCGGACAATCAGGCGAGGGCGCAGAGGTGACTTTTTCGGAGTTCATGGCGTGTTTGAAAGACTACGGCGCAAAAAGTTCACAGGGCGCGCAAGCAGGCGAAATTGCGGCGAATGTCGGCGAGTGCGAGTCGGTCACGGAGTTGGGAGAAACCACAGCTCTTGAGCCTGAAATGTTGTATTCAATCGCGACGGAATTAGGGGTAGATTTGCCGATAAATGAGGAGTTCGAGGGGTTGGATTTGTCGGAAATGGCGAAGTTTCCCTGGTTGCTTGATGCGAAAGCCCACGGCGATGATGCAGACGAGATTGATACGACAAGTGACTTATCGGCAGTAGTCGGCAGTGCAATGGCGGCTGAAACGATGGCGACGGTTGAGGCGTTTATGGCGTTTTTGGCAGATGTGAAATCGTCGGGAGTGAATGCCCGGACCGAGGGAAGCGGTGATTCCGCGCAATTGAGCGGAGTCGGGTTGACCGAGGAAGGCGAGTCCTCGCAGATACTGAACGTATCGCGGGGGGCTGACGGTAACACGCAAGCCAAAACCGACACAGTGGCAGAATCGGACGTGTCGGTGAACGCGTCCGGCGGCGAAGCGTCGCAAGGCGCGGCGGCAGTTGTGCAAAACGAAGTAGCGGTGCAGTCGGCGGAAGTCGGCGCGAACAGGGGCGCAACGGCGAATGTTCACGAAAACGCCGCGTATGAACGAATTAACGAAGTTGGCTTAACGGCTGACGTAGCGGTTCCGCAGGAGACGGCTGTACATCTAATAGACGGCAGTTCGGGTTCGGCAGAGTTGTCGGGCGCGGGCAAAATAGTCGCGGCTGTGTCAACGAGCGCGAATGGCGATGTTGCAGGAGCGGCGGCGGTGTCGGCACAGGTATCGGGAGTGTCACAAATGTCGGAATCGGCGCAAACGACGGCAGTATTCGCGCAAGCGTTGTCGGACGTGCAGTTGACTGACCCTGCAAAAAGCGTGAATCAAGGCGTTTCGGCGAATGTCGCGGAAACGGTTGAAACACCTCAATTTCAAACAAGCGCGAGCGCGCCCGAAGTTGAAGTCTTCAACGTCGCGGGTGTGCTGAACAGCCCTGCCCTTTCGGGGGACACGGCGGTGCAAAAGACAGTAGCCGCGCAGGTGGGCGAAGCAATTGCGGCACAGCTTATCGGGCTTTCTAAGTCTGACACAAACGGCGTTAGCGCGGCGGCGCAGTTGCCGCAACCACAAGTCGTGACGGCGGCACAAGTCGAGGCGGCAATCATCGCGAATGCGAATTTTGATGCGGCGGCGGTTCAATCGGGCGTTAGCGAGTTCAAGATTATGTTGAACCCCGAACATCTCGGCGAAATTACCGTACGGTTACTCGTGGACGGTAACAAAATGTCGGTGTTCATTACGGCGGCGAGTGAGAGTACGCGTGATTTGCTTATGGCGCGTATGAATTCGGTGCGGGTTATGGTGGAGTTAAGCGGCGTTACTGTTGACAAGTACGAAGTCACGGTCACGGCAGACAACGTAAAGGCGAGTTACCTTGACTCACAACAGCGCGAGAACGGTCACAATCAGGAGAATCACGAGCAGAGTAATGACGATGCTGAAAAAAGCGAAGACGACGTCAGCTTTGCAGAAGTGGTTCAGATGATGCAGATGATGGACAGGCAAGGTTGAGTGGTAGCAGTTTAGTGTCACGCAAGTGACAGAAAGGTATGGTTAAAAATATGCCTTCAGTAATAGACCCTAATGTTGGCAGCGTTGCCAATTTAATGGAGAATCGCAAGAAGTTCGCGCATTTGGCGGGCGACACGCGAGGCGAAATCAACATAGAGACATTTTATCAACTTCTGATTGCGGAAATGTCTAACCAAGACCCGCTCGACCCCATGTCTAACACGGAGTTTATCTCACAAATGGCGTCGTTTACGGCGTTGCAGGTTCAGCAGGAGGCGTTGTACTACAACAACGCGAACTACGCCCAGTCAATGATTGGTAAGTCGGTCATTGTGGCGAGCGGTGTAGGTGAGAAGTTCCAGGTTGACCAAGGGATTGTTTCAAGCGTTGACCTTACGCAGGGTGAGTTCACGATTACAGTCAACGGGGAGAAATACCCGCTTGACCGCGTGATGCAGGTTGTTGACCCCGGCTACGGCATGGCAGGCGGCAACGGAGCGTTCGCGACGTCGCTCATCGGCAAGCACGTCACCGTGGCGATTGTGCGAAATGGCGCGCCTGTTTCTGAAAAAGGTTACGTTGAACGAGTCGAAATCAAGGGCGACGAAATCAACGTGGTTATTAAGGGAGTGGCGTATCCGCTCAGCAGTGTTTCGATTGTTGAGCCGTACGACATTGATATGTATGACCCCGAGGCATCTCAACCGGGCGGCACAATCAATTAAAGGTATATGTATGGGCGTGGCTACACGTCGCGCCCTATATATAGTAGAGCGGTATTATTGCGCCAAGGAGTTCGGCTTTGCCGAACCCGCGGAGGACAAGGAGCGTAGCTCTGTTTGTCCGTAGTTCAAAGGGAAAGGAGGAGGTAGTTATGACGCTTAACGATTTTTTGCAGAACAGGCAACATATTAACATCACCACGGGTTCACCGAGCATTGGCGCGGGATTGCCCGAAACGAACGAACCGAAAGTCAACGAGAATGGCGAGAGTTTTGCCGAGATTCTCAGCAAAAAAACGGCGGGCGTGGCGTTCTCGGGACACGCTATGCGGCGTATCGAGAGCAGGAGCATTGACATCACGGCGAACGCGAAACTCGAGCGGTTGAACAGAGGCGTTGAACTTGCGGCGAGTAAGGGAAGCAGCGACGCGTTGGTGTTGGTTGATTCAACGGCGTTTGTAGTCAGCGTGAAGAACAACAAAGTCATCACAACTATGTCAGGGGCAGATTTGGCAGGGAGCATATTCACTAATATTGACTCCACCATTATAATGTAAGCGGTGAGCCACCGCCGGCAAAAATCCTCCGATAAGCGGAGCAAAACGCAAGCAGAACAAATACACAGCGTGAATTTGTTCGCAATCTGTCAAGAAAAATCGGTCTGAGGAGGGATTTTATCCTCCGAGGAGATTGTGACTGTTCGGAATGACTGAAGAATAGTCCTTGGCAAGTATGAAAGGAAAATTTTTGATATGATTCGTTCACTTTTTTCAGGAGTAACAGGGCTAAAAACCCATAACCAACGAATGGACGTCATCGGTAATAACATCGCGAACGTAAACACAACCGCGTTCAAAGGCTCGACAGTCACGTTTAAGGACGTGTACTACCAAACCCGCCAACGCGCATCGGGCGGTGACTACACCCAAGGCGGTGTCAACCCTATGCAAACAGGTCTCGGCGTACAGCTCGGCACGGTCAGCAAAGTCATGAGCCAATCGGGTATTACGTTCTCGGACAGCGTGTTTGACCTTGCGTTAGAGGGCGCGGGATTCTTCCAAGTTATGGACCAAATGGGCAACATTTTCTACACACGTCTCGGGCGGTTCTCGCTTGACGATATGGGCAACCTCACCGACCCTAACGGAAATATCGTTCTCGGTGTGTCGGGTGACCCCACCAACATTCCTGCGAGTTCGCAACGTATTGCTATCAATATCCCCGACATTCCCGACCAAGCCGCGTACAACGTAAGCGCGTACAAAGGTCACGAAATCACCATCAGCGCAGGCGGATTCGGACCGGGCGGTAACATAGCGTTGACGATTGTTCAATCGGATTCACCGTTTGCGACTATGACAGGGCAAACGCTGAACGTGTACATGGATTTAAGCAAAGACTATGAGGCAGACGCTGTACGCCGTTTGGCGGGTCCTGATGTTCCGGTAGTCCCTGCAACGGTTCCGCCTACATTTGTTTTGGCACGCCCGACTGTTCTTCCTGTTACTGTTCCTGCTACAACTCCTATTCCCGGAGTACACACTCTTAATGCTGCTCAAGCGGCATTGATAAGCCAAATGTCGGGTAATCCCGCTGCTGCCGGTGATGCTGTAACTGCGGCGCACGCTGCTTTGTTTAGTCAAGCGGTTGTACAAGAAGTTTCACAGATGTTCACCGATGATATGACTGAAGCGATTCGTCTCGGCGGTATTCCCCTTGATGACGCTTTGAATCCTCTCATGGGTGGCGGACTTGACGTTACTTTCGGTACTGTTCCGGAAGTCACCGCGCCGCAACAAGCCGAAAACTTTATTCGTATGCCTGAAATGACCCAAGCGGCTCTTGAATCAAGTTTGGGTGGTGTACCGGTGGCAGGTACTCCGCTTAATACGTTACAAATAAACGCGATTAACTCGTATAGGGCTCAAACAGGTGGTACGGCACTCACGGCCGCTGAGATTACGAATGCCGCCGCTACTGCCGCTGCTACGTTGACCGAGTTTAACACTATTGTTGCTGCTGGAATGTTAGAAAACCAACTGCACTTTATCGTAGACAAACCGGGCGCATTCGGCAATGCGTACCGCATTGACCTTAAAACAAGCACCACTGCAGGGTTTGCGTACCCGACCGCACAATGGAAAGGCAATGTACTTGAACTTACACTTCCTGCTGACGTTGCCGTTAGTATTGCCGATATTCAAAATGTAATTGACAATGCGGCATTAGGGCGCGAAGACTTTGAAATCACCGTTACAGGCAGAACACCGACGACCCCTGGCGGTACTGATTACACGCCTGTTGCTTTCATTAACACACTCGGTCTTGCAGGCAAAGACGGCGCGCGTGTCAGCCCTGCGGGTGGTACTAACAGTTTCTTTGAAGAGGCGTTCAAAAACCTCGGGACGGTTCGTCTGCTTGACGGATATTTCGCGGGCCCGCAAAGCGCGGATACTGCGGAAATCTTCATTGACCGTGACGGGATTATCTACGGATACCACCCCTTCCACAAAGAGCTGATTCTCGGGCGTATTGACATCGTTGACTTCGTGAACCCATCGGGGCTGAACCAAATCGGCACGTCCTACTTCACCGTGACGCAGGCGTCGGGTAACCCGCAAGTGCGGATTCCGCGCGACGAGTCGGATACGCAGATTATCTCGGGCGCGCTCGAAATGTCCAACGTAGACCTGTCGCAGGAGTTCTCGGACATGATTATCACGCAACGTGGATTCCAAGCAAACTCAAGGATTATCACTGTTTCTGACTCTATGTTGGAAGAGCTGATTAACTTGAAGCGGTAAGCCAAACAAGGGCTTTAGCTTGACGGCGAGCCAAACAAGGGCTTTAGCTTGACGGCGAGCCAAACAAGGGCTTTAGCTTGACGGCGCAGAAATGATAAGTAGGGGGCGGTGAACGCCATCGCCCCTGTTACATATCGTGAAAGGGGGATAA
This sequence comes from Oscillospiraceae bacterium, assembly GCA_009778605.1. Lineage (GTDB taxonomy): Bacteria > Bacillota > Clostridia > Oscillospirales > Ruminococcaceae > Ruminiclostridium_E. Next base: position 9,537 of record WRJN01000017.1, on the reverse strand, counting down.
CAAAAGTGATTGTATTGACTAAGTTAGGCGGGCAGGAGATTCTGATTAACGAGAACCTCATTGAAACCGCTCAAGAAACCCCTGACACGGTTGTCACCATGAATAATGGGCACACATATATCGTATCCGAAGGAATAGGCGAAATCGTTGATAAAATCGTGGAGTTCAACAGGCTGACTAAGCGTAAGCCGCGCCGTGACGGCGGCAAGCGAGACAACGATAGTGACTGAGTGAGTAGTGGCGCGGAAAAATTACGAAAAAGAGGGAATTTTGTATGAATCTTACGTTTCTGATAGGTAGTATATTAGCGTGGGGACTGGTCATTTTTGGGATTATTCAAGCCGCGCTTGAGGCAGGTTTCACGGCAGGCGGCGGGCTTATGATGTTCGTGAACCCGCCGGGTATTCTTATCGTTATCGGCGGTACGATTGCTACATTGGCTGCGTCATTCCCCGGGTCAACGCTGAAATCTATACCCAAGTTTGCTAAAATAGTTCTTTTTCCACCGAAGTTCAACCCTGTGTCGTACATTGACCAAATCGACAAGTTCGCGGTTACGGCACGGAGTAAAGGGCTGTTGGCGTTGGAGGACGGCGCGGCGACTTGTTCTGACCCGTTCTTGAAACAAGCAATCATGCTCATCGTTGACGCGAACGACCCCGACAAAGTTCGGGCAATGTTAGAGGATTCGATTGAGTTCACCACCGACCGACACGCGATTGCGTGGAATATGTGTGACAAAGGTATGGCATTATCGCCCGCATTCGGTATGGTTGGTACGATTATCGGGCTGATTATCATGCTTGCCTCGTTGGCGGCAAACCCCGACGCTCTCGGTCAATTGATGGCGGTTGCCTTGGTTACGACGTTTTACGGTTCGGTAATCGCGAACGCGTTTTTCGCGCCGATACGCAGTACGCTGAAAAACACTCACGACAAAGAGGTTTTTTGTATGCAGTTAGTCGTTGAAGGCGTTATGTCCATTGCGGCGGGTTCTAACCCTCGTCTGATTAAAGAAAAGTTAGAGTTCATGCTTGCTAAGTCTGAAGTTAAAGGCGAAGCCGCTAAAGAAGGCTAAGAACACGTACTGAAATAGAAAGTTTTGTTAGCGTAAATCAATTTTATGTTGACAAGTCGGAAAAACTGTGTTATACTATTATAGTGTAGCGAAAAATCAGAGGAGGGTAACGACATGGCGAGAAAGAAAAAAGCGGAAGATGATGTCAAAACGGATGGTTGGCTTACGACGTTTTCGGATTTGTTGTCTCTGTTGCTGTGCTTCTTTGTTATGATGTACACTGCGTCGGTTCCCGATGATGCGCGTATACAGTGGATATTCCGCTCGTTTGCACAAGTCGCGGGTAATGTAGTCAACCCTGTTGAAGACCAAGATGATGAAATTGACGGTAATGATGATGCCACGCCCACTCTAATCGCACCTCATATTACTAATATGGAGGGAAACAGACCTGGGATTAAAGGCGATTTGCCCATGACGTTTGATGATATGTTTAACTGGGTTTCGGAGATTGTGGAGGCAAGCGATTTAGATGACGCCATAACCGTTGATATGTACCCGGGGCGTATGCACATTCGTATTGACGATGAGATTATGTTCAGAGCGGGTGAATCAGAGTTGTTACAGCGCGGCAGGGACACATTGACTAAGATTGCGCCGGGGATTAGCGTGATGAATCCGTTTATCGAAAACGTGGAAGTTGCGGGGCACACTGCTCCTGTACCACCGGGGATTTCTCCCGATAAGTGGAACATCGGCAATCCGTGGGATTTATCGAGTGCGCGCGCGTCCAGTGTTACGCGATTTTTAGACGGTTCGTTGCGTATGGTTGACTCTGACAAGTTCCGTACGTCGGGTCACGCGGGTTATCAACCCTACTACCCTGTCACGCCTTTAGAGCAGAATTTCCGTAACAGACGCGTCGAACTCATCATCACGCGTAACGATTACTCGCCTGAAAGCACCACAAATATGATTGACAGGCTTGTGTATGACTATCGTTTCCCGTTGTTACCGGGCGGACCGTTAGATTCGCGTGAACCTACGCCCGAGGCTATCGACAACCACCAACAGATTTTGAACGCACTCAAGAGCAGGCACAACTTCAACGATGAAATATTTGAGTCTCCCGGTGTACCGATTGAACCCGAGGAAAAAGGGCGCGAATTTGATTTCGTGATTCCGACTTTACCGTAACGGTTTTTGACAGAAGCGCAAATGACGTTCGCGACGAATCGGCAGGGGTGACAGTGGCGAGAAATGAAATGATTAGATTGTATAAAGGGCGGTGAGTGAGTTGGCTGATACTCTTACGCAAGAGCAGATAGACGCGATGCTAAATAACATCGGCAAGGGTGAGGATATTACCGTTGTCGAGTCGTCAAACGCAATCAGGGACTATGATTTCAGGTCTCCCAAAAAGCTGACGAAAGAACGGCTGAAAGTCTTAAACGGGATATTCGACAACTATGCGCGGCTTGTTTCGTCGTATTTCACAGGGCTGTTGCGGCTTTATTGCAAAGTTTCGCTTGTTTCGGTTGAGGAGCAAAAATATTACGAGTTCAACAACGCGTTGCCTGACTATGTGATGATGGGATTAGCGAACCTCGTGGTGAATGACGACGATATTGACGATGTTACGGCGATTGTTCAGCTCTCCAACTCCATCACCTATACCATGATTGACCGTCTGCAAGGCGGTAAGGGCGCGAGTGATGAGGCGGACAGGGATTTTACGGAAATCGAAATCAGCGTCTTGCGCGGAATCGTCAAGAACATGATTAAACTGTTGCAAGAGCCGTGGGAGAATTACGTAAACATTGTGCCTAAGCTCGAGAAAATCGAAACAAATGCGAGAGCAATATCTAACATCGGATATGATGATGCCATGGCGATTGCCGTGTTAGATGTTCATATAAACGAAGTTAAAGCAGTCATTTCTGTGTGTATTCCCGCTTTAGAGCTTGACAGTGTCATGCAGAAATACGCTACTTTCAGCTCAAGAGGGACGCGCAAAAGCGATGCGGCAAGAGAAGAGGAGCGTAAGGAGAGCATTATCACGACCCTTTCGCAATCTTTGCTGAACGTGACGGCGGTTCTCGGTGAAACCAACCTTGATATGCTTGACGTTATGAATCTTCAAGCCGGGGATATTATTCCGTTAGGGAAAGGCATTGACTCGAATATTGAACTCAGCGTGGGCGGAAAGCCTTGGTTTGACGGAAAGCTCGGGATTTTCAACAGCAAAAAGGCGATTAAAATTGAAAACGTGCTTCGGAACGATTTTTAGAAGCGGCGTTGGTGAAAGGGAGCGGACATATCAATGGCGAATATTGAAATTACGGATATTCAAAAAGATGCTATCGGCGAGATAATGAACGTCGGTATGGGCAGCGCGGCTACAGCCGTGTCAGAGTTACTTGACGCTAAGGTGTGGATTACGACACCGACTGTCGCTGTCGTTAAGGCGGGCGACCTTAAACGAGATGAGCTTGAACCTGCGATTTGTGTGAAGATTGTTTACACGAAAGGCATCACCGGCACCAACCTCATGTTGTTAAAACAAAATGACGTTCAGATGATTCTGAACCAGTTGATGGGGCAACCACTCGAGCTGCAGCCGGACTTTGAGTTTGATGAGCTAAACATCAGCGCGGTTTCGGAAGTTATGAACCAAATGATGGGTTCATGCTCAACCGCTATGTCGAAATTCTTGGACATGAACATCGACATTTCTCCGCCCGAGCCGCGTGTCATGGATTTGATTGACCTTTCAATCGAACCGCGCGAGTTTGAGTTGGACGAAGAAGTAGTCACGATTGGGTTTCGGTTGTCCATTGAGGACGTTATCGACTCGGAGTTTGTTTCGGTCATGCGCTGTGAATTAGTTCAGGAGTTATCTGACCAGCTCATGAAAGTCAACACCGAACCTGAGCCCGAACCCGTTCCCGAGCCCTCGGCGGCTCCTGCGCCTGTTGCGGCTGCTCAAGCGGCAACTGTGCCTCAGGGAGGCGGAGCGGCACCGCCTCAAATGCAACAACCCTATCCGCAAATGCCACCGCAGAATTATCCGCCACAAGGAGGAATGCCACCTATGGGTTATCCGCCTCAAGGAATGATGGGGTATCCGCCACCATACGGTTATCCTGCACCGCAAATGCCAATCAATATCCAAAACGCACAGCTTCATCAGTTCGAGAATTTTGACGCGAACCTGTCGGGCGAACAAAAAGACAACTTACAGTTGCTCATGGGTGTTCCGTTGCAAATCTCGGTCGAAATCGGAAGCACACGCAAGCGAGTCAAAGACATTTTGGAGTTTGCACAGGGCACGATTATTGAGCTTGAGCGTCAAGCGGGCGCGCCTGTCGATGTGGTGGTGAACGGAAACTTGATTGCGCGGGGAGACGTTGTCGTGATTGATGATAATTTCGCGGTGAGAATCACCGAAATCATTAAATCGAAGTTTATGGATTCTTTGGGTAAAGAGTGAGTGCTTTAGCTCAAGCGAGCTATTACTAAAATATAAATTAAGGTAAGGAGTTACTGTAATGGATAAAAAAATCTTGCTGGTGGACGACGCGGCTTTCATGAGAATGCTCATTCGTGACACGCTGACTAAGAACGGTTTCACCAACATCATCGAGGCGGCTGACGGAGAAATCGCTTGTCAGATGTATGATGCCGAAAGCCCCGACCTTGTGGTCATGGACATAACTATGCCCAACAAGACCGGGATTGAGGCGTTGAGCGAAATCAAGAGCAAAAACCCCGCTGCGAAAGTCATCATGTGTTCGGCTATGGGGCAAGAGGCGATGGTTGTTGAAGCAATCAAACTCGGCGCGCTTGACTTCATCGTTAAACCGTTCAAACCCGACAGAATCCTGCAAACTGTTACCAAAATCTTAGGGTAATCGTGGGGTATACTAAATAGTAAGAATCGAGAGGAGGGACGAATTGTGTTTTTCCTCTTGTTTCGGTATGGGGCAACCTCGGGAATATCGAAAAAGAAGGGTGGGTTAAAATGCCACCGATTTTACAAATGATTATATCCTCGCAAAAATTAACAACAATCTTGGCGCAAGCAAAAATGCCACCCGCTTTGCAAATGATTATATCCCTGTTGGGGGTTTTGGGTCTGTTTTTCATGTTGTTCTTCGCGCTCAGAATGTTCAGCAGGCGAATCACCACCAACGGCGGGCGGTTGCGTGTAATCGACAGAGCATCATTGGGGCGGGACTCCATGTTGTTGGTCGTTGCTGTAGCAGGCAAAGTTATCTTAGTAGGCGTTTCTTCGCAAAGAGTCGAGCAAATCGCAGACTTAGAAATGACCGAGGACGAATACATCGAGTCGGCTTTCAACAGCCCGCACAAAAACGTACCGTTCTCTGATATACTCTCCACTGTGGGAGCGAGTTTCGGAATCAAAAAGAAAGAAAATGCGAGCATTAGCGAAAATGTCAATGAAGCGAATGAAAAAAATGACGGCTAAACCGAGCCGCAGGATTGCGGAAAAAATCGTAAAAATCAACCCCAATCGTTTGATTAGGTCAGGGGTTACGTTTGTTGTTTTGATGTTTTTAGTTGCGGCGGCATTCACGTTGCCTATATTCGCTGACGAGCCTGTTGCGGAGGACACCGCGCCGGACACAGTCGCCGAAGATACAGCAGAAGTTGGCGACACTGACGCTGACGAAACGGAGTCCCCGCCGCCTGACTCGGCGTTGTACGAGTTGATTGGCGTGGACGGCTCACAGCCGCTGCAGATTCTGTTACTGCTGACGATTATATCCGTCGCACCGTCAATCCTATTGATGATGACGTGTTTCACGCGAATCATCATTGTGTTAGGGTTCTTACGTAACGCGATGAGTACGCAGTCAACGCCGCCAAACCAAGTGTTAGTCGGGTTGGCGTTGTTCATGACGATGTTCATTATGTGGCCTGTGTTCGCGGAAATCAACGAGGAAGCGTATCAGCCTCACGTCAATGGGGAGCTGACTGCGTGGGAGGCAGTGGAGACGGCGGGCGGTCCGTTGAAGAAGTTCATGTTGTTGCAAACGTCAAACAATAGCCTGAGTTTTTTCATGGGGTTAGCCGAAACGACGTTGTACGACTTGGACGAGGACGGACATCCCAGCTATTATTTCGAGTTCAGCGATGAAATTGACATTGAGAATTATAGGGAGCAGTTGCCGTTGCGCGTGGTGATTCCCGCGTTTATGGTGAGCGAGCTTTCACGGGCGTTCCAGATGGGGTTTCTGTTGTTTCTGCCGTTTTTGATTATCGACATGGTAGTGGCGGCGACGCTTATGTCAATGGGTATGATGATGCTTCCGCCGGCGATGATTTCTATGCCGTTCAAGATTATGTTGTTCGTGTTAGTGGACGGCTGGCAGCTATTAGTGGGAACGCTTGTCGAGTCATTTAACTATACGTTGCCGGGGTAGGAAAACCGCTATAGGAGTAGAAAAAATGACGCAGGAAATTATATTAGGAATATTCACCGACGGGCTGTGGTTGGCGTTTAGGTTGGTCGCGCCGATGTTGCTTGCCGCTATGGGAATCGGGTTGATTATCGCCATCTTACAGGCGGCGACACAAGTGCAGGAGCAGACGCTTTCGTTCGCGCCGAAACTAATCGGAATCGCGTTGGCGTTGTTAATCTTCGGCCCGTGGATGATGAGCCAGACAGCCGACTTTGTGCGCGAAATATTCGCCAAAATGTCCGAGGTGGGTATGTGAGCTAAACAAAAGCTGAGAGGATTGGCTCAGCCAATACGACAGCTTAACGGCGCAAGTGAGCGCGCGAGTAGGCAGGGGCGCAACGCTACGAAATTGAGGGGCAACGAATTGTGGAATCTATGCAGGACGTTTGGGATTTAATCCTATATAATTTCGTAGGCATACTTGTGATTTTTGCGCGGATTATGGGAATATTCATATTCAACCCCATATTAGGGCGTTCGACGGTGCCCGTGCGTATTCGAGTATTGCTGACCGTTGTGCTGACGTTTGTTATGGTAGGCTCAGTGGGGGACGTGGTGGGGTTTGTGCCGAATTCGATGATTCATTTTGGCGGCGTGTTAGCGGTGGAGGCGGTGTTGGGTTTCTTTTTCGGGTTTATAGTCAACCTGATACTCAACGCAATCATCTATGCGGGGAAAATCATGGACTACCAGATTTCATTCGCAATGGCAGAAGCGTTTGACCCCTCAACAGGCGTGACAATGCCCATTATGGCGAACTTGTATAACTATATTTTCGTGTTATACTTCTTTGTCGCGGGCGGACACCTGACGTATATACGATTGTTTCACCTTTCGTATCAAATTATCCCGATTGGGTTTGAGCTTACGAACGAATGGCGCGAGATGTCTTTGATAATCGCCATGTTCTTCGCGCAGGTGCTGACGTTGGCGGTCAAGATGGCGATGCCGTTGATAGTGTCGCAGATGATTCTGCAAGTATGCGTGGGCGTGATTATGAAAGCCGTTCCGTCCATTCAGATTTTTGTTATAAACATTCAGATGAGGGTGCTTATGGGATTATTCCTCATCATGATGATAACCCCCGCAATGTCCGGTTTCTTAGAGGAGCTGATGGACATTATGTTCCAAAACCTGTTCGGAGTATTATATGGATTAGGCGGCGCGGAAACGGGCGGATAGAGTCGAGGTAGCGGGAACGGGCGGATAGAGTCGAGGTAGGTGAGGTCATATGGGTCAAGGTGGCGGTCAGGAAAAGACGGAGAAAGCCACGCCGAAGAAGCGTAAGGACGCTCGCGAGAAAGAGGGCAATGTCCTGCAAAGCAAAGAGATTACGACGGCGGCATCGCTCGCGCTCATTTTCTTTTTGTTTTACATCATGGGCGAGTATATCCTGCAACGGCTCATGACGACTACGCAGGAATCGTTGGACATGGTTATGTCAATCGGCGTGGAGGGGAGCGTGAGCGTTGAAACGCTTATGCAAATTGTGCGGTTTATTATCACGTCGTTTGTGGTGTCAATCGGGCCGCTGTTCGCGGTGGCGTTGGCGATTCCCGTGCTGAGTTCCGTAGCACAGACTAAAGGGCTGTTCACCATGAAACCGCTGACTCCAAAGTTTTCTAAGTTAGACCCCATTAAAGGCGCGAAACGATTGTTTTCTATGCAGACGGTCATGAACGTCGTAAAAGGGCTGATTGTCATAGTCGCGGTTATGGCGTTGGTGTTCAACCGAATCTATAACGCGACAGGGGAATACTACAATTTGTTGGATATGGAACTGCGGCAGAGCATACTTTATATGGGCAAAGAAATCTTTGCGTTAGTCATGCTCATTGTTATGATTATCATATTCGTGTCCGCCGGGGATTATTTGTTTCAGTGGTGGCAGTATGAGAAGAAACTCAAGATGAGCAAACAAGAAGTCAAAGACGAGTATAAGCAGATGGAGGGTGACCCTGCCATCAAGAGCAAAATCAAAGCGAAACAGCGCGAAATCGCAGGGCAGCGCATGATGGAACAAGTACCGCAGTCAGACGTGGTTGTGCGTAACCCGACGCATTTTGCAGTGGCTATCTCGTATAACCGACAGGACAACATTTCCGCGCCGACAGTCACCGCGAAAGGCAAAGATGCGTTGGCGTTAAGAATAATCGACATAGCCGAAGAGCATGATATTTACGTCACCGAGAATCGCCCGTTAGCGCGTGAGTTGTACGACACAGTAGAAGTTGGGCAGGAGATTCCGCCGTCGTTATACAACGCAATCGCGATTATATTGACCGATATGTACACGGCAAAAGGCATTACTCTTGATGATAAACAGAACAACGTGAAGAATTGACGTAAACTAATGTGAAAAATCTTAATGTAAGGGGAAAAGCGAAGCATGATTAAACGAATGCTCGGTAATATGTTCGCGGTGTTTGTCATAACAATCGTGCTTGCTATTGTTATACCGCTCCCTACGTTTTTGATTGACTTTTTGCTGATTATCAACGTAGCACTCGCGGTCATCATCTTGTTGATGACGCTGTATATAAAAGAAACGCTGCAATTTTCGATTTTCCCGACGATTCTGTTGATTACGACGGTATTTCGATTAGCGTTGAGTATCTCTACGGTGCGAAAAATCCTCGGGAACGCCGCGATTGACGGAACGGCGGCGGCGGGCAGCGTAATCGAAACGTACGGGACGTTTGTTATGGCAGGGAACGCCGTAGTCGGCTTTGTAGTGTTTATCATCATCGTAATCACCAACTTTTTGGTTATTACTAAGGGCTCTGAGCGTGTGTCAGAGGTTGCGGCGCGCTTCACGCTCGACGCGATGCCGGGTAAACAAATGGCGATTGACGCAGACTTGAACACAGGCGCAATAACCGACGTTGAGGCGAAAGAACGCCGCCTGAAAATCCAGCGCGAGGCGGATTTCTTCGGGGCAATGGACGGTGCTACCAAATTCGTCAAGGGTGACGCGATTATGTCAATTATCACGGCGTTAGTGGCGTTGATAGCGGGCGGAATTATCGG
>WRJN01000016.1 GCA_009778605.1 Oscillospiraceae bacterium | reverse complement strand
ACTATTCACACAGCGAAAGGAAAACCCACGAATTCCGAATTTATCGCTCTGATTGCCGACAAGCTCAAGCTGAAGTTCAGGCGCACGGCGAACACGCCGTTGTAGGCTAAACAAGAGCCCAAAGGCTTGATTGAGCCAAACAAAAGCCGCAGGATTGTCAAAGACAATCCTGCGGCTTTTGTTTGGCGGAATCGCTTGACATATGGGCGGGAGTGTGGTAGAATGGGGGGGATAGAGCAGATTGAAGCATTAGGGGAGGGCATGACAATGAAACTACTCATCACAGTTTCGCTATTATTCGCAACGCTTGCAATGAGTGGGTGTTTCGCGCCACGCGACACCGACACTACCACAGGCGAACACGACACGACAGGTGTACCCAAACAACCCGAACCCCCGACATATGATTACAGTTTGTTTTTCGGCGAACCCGGGAGCGGGTTTATAGAATACCTCTATTCAAATAAGATAGACAGTGACATGAAACGCGAGGAGAACGAGAGCAGAATGTACAAAACGCCTGAAATAGTCGAGTTTTACGACAAGTATTACGCTATTTGGGAACACGAAATGAACGACGTTTACGAAAATTTGATGAGCGAGTTGTCTGACGAAACAGCCGCGAAACTCGAAAAAGCGCAAGCCGCATGGCAGACCGAACACGAGCTTATGCAATCCTTATGGTCCCAGACAATTCGCGAGGGCGATAATTGGGGTTCGGGCGTGTATATATCAGTGGCGGCGGAGCGTTTTAACACAATCAGAATGAGGACGTTTAAGTTAGCTCAGTATTACTTTGAACTTACACATGGTTTTGAATTTGCGTATGAACAGGAGGCGTTACAATGAAACGAGCTTGCGGCGTTTTACTTCACATTACATCACTTCCGTCGCCCTACGGAATCGGGACACTCGGCAAAGCTGCGGAGGCGTTTGTAGACACCTTGCGTGATTGCGGGCAGACGTTTTGGCAGGTTCTGCCGCTTAATCCCGTCGGTTACGGCAACTCGCCTTATCAGAGTTACTCGGCGTTCGCGGGTGAGCCGCTTTTGATTGACCTTGATGACTTAGTGGCGAACGGTCTGCTCACCAAAGCAAAGTGCGATGCGGCTGACTATGGTGCTGACCCTACGTTTGTTGACTTCGAGAAAGTCGTCAAAACGAAAATGCCGCTCCTCAAAGAAGCGTTTGCGGCATTCACGTCGAGCAGTACAGGCGGCGCGCTTGATGTGGCGTATTTGGCGTTCTGTAAGGAAGAATCGGCGTGGCTGGACGATTACGCGCTGTTCATGGCACTCAAGGAGCAAAACGGCGGCGTGTCGTGGATTGATTGGGGGGATGCGCGCCTGCGTAACCGCGACGGCGCGGCATTGAACGAGGCGTTCGGCAACCTGACTGAGCAAATTAACTTCTGGAAGTTTACGCAGTTCTTTTTCTATCGGCAGTGGTCACAACTGCGGCGATACGCCAACAAAAACGGCGTGAAACTCGTGGGCGATATTCCCATATATGCGTCATTCGACAGTGCGGACGTGTGGACAAATCGCCGACTGTTTCAACTTGACGGCGCAGGAAATCCCACCAAAGTCGCGGGCGTACCGCCGGATTATTTCTCCGAAACAGGGCAGTTGTGGGGGAATCCGCTGTATGACTGGGGGGCAATGAAGTCGGACGGTTATACATGGTGGATTAAGCGCGTCCGCAAATCGGCGGAGTTGTATGACACAGTGCGGATTGACCACTTTCGCGCCTTTGATACCTATTACGCCATTCCGTACGGCGAAAAGACGGCAGTAAAAGGCGAGTGGCTCAACGGTCCGGGTATGGATTTGTTCAACACGATTCGCGATGCCAAAATAGGTGACAACAGCGGCGAGTATCCCTTTATAATCGCCGAAGATTTGGGCGAGTTGTTTGACAGCGTGAAAGTCTTGCTACGCGACACGGGATTCCCCGGCATGAAGATTTTGCAATTCGGGTTCAACGGTGACAACGCGGATAATGAACATCTGCCGCATAATTACAACAATAACATGGTGGTATATACGGGGACGCATGATAACTCCACCATAAACGGCTACCTCAAGTCAGCGGTGCGGGCGACGAATGCTATGGCGAAGAGCTATGCCGCGCCGAATTGGTTTGAGAAGATTCACATGGCGTGTATACGCAGTCTGTACGCATCAAGCGCAGGTTTGGTGGTGATTCCCATGCAGGATATTATCGGGCTTGACGATAAAGCGCGCATGAACATTCCCGGCAAGGTTTTACCCTCGAATTGGGTGTGGCGTATGCAACGCGGAGAGTTCAAGCCGTCTATGGCTAAGCAGTTAAGGCGATTGGCAACGACGTATTTTAGGTGATATAGCAGTTCAGCTTGACATTTGCGTTTTATTCGCAGATAAATTTTGTGTTATACAAGTCGAAAATTTCGCGAATATACGCTTATATTAGACCTCCACGGAAACCCACACACGGCGGATATTTCGGCAAAATTTGCAAGCAGAAAATGTAAATGCAAGTGGAACTGCTATATGTAGGGGCGGCAGAGCCGCCCCGAATCGGTTCTCACTTAGCCGTAGGCAAATTGCTGAGGTTGTTCGCGCTGTCGCTGTCGGGCAGTGACTTGAGGTATTCGGTGCCGCGACGCTCCGACACGCCGACGCCGCTGATACCGCCGTTTCGCGCCTCGCGAATACCTTCTTCTTTACTTAGAATTCGACCGTCCGCAAGCTGATACCCTGTGATTCGTCCGCCTTCTTTGGCGAGCGCGACAATGCGTTGCGCGTTGGCGTGGGGTTGCGGAATCTCTTTCATTGCCCTAAGCGGCAAGTTGTTTATATTGCTCATTATATCTAAACTCCTTGGTTCATTAACAAAAAAATTCATAAAACAATTATTCTCTATCTTGTGTGATGATATGCTTGACTTTTCAATGTATTATGTGGTACAATTAAATAAAAAATAAGGAAATAAAAAATATGAAACTTGGTATGGTCGGATTGCCTAACGTGGGCAAATCTACGCTTTTTAACGCTTTGACGGCTTCGGAAATTGAGGCTTCAAACTACCCCTTTTGCACGATTGAACCTAATACGGGAATCGTGCCTGTTCCCGATACGAGGTTGGACGTTTTGGCAAAAATCTACTCACCGCAAAAAATCACACCCGCAATCCTCGAATTCGTGGACATTGCAGGGCTGATTAAAGGTGCGTCTAAGGGGGAGGGGTTAGGCAACAAGTTCTTGTCGGACATTCGCGAAGTTGACGCGATTATTCACGTTGTCCGCTGTTTTGAAGACGAGGACGTCACGCACGTTGACGGCGAAATCAACCCCGCACGCGATGTCGAAACAGTCAACTTAGAGCTGATTTTCTCAGACATGGAAATACTCGCACGCCGATTAGACAAGGCGAAAAAAGCACTCAAAGGCGATAAATCGGTACAGCGCGAAATAGACCTCGTACAGGCTTTGATGGCGCACTTAGAGGAGGGCAAGTCGGCGCGCAGTTACGGCTTCTCGCCCGACGAGTCGGAACTGCTCAAAACCACGCCGCTGCTCTCAAACAAGCCTGTCATTTACGCCGCAAACGTCACCGAAGAAGATTTCGTCGGCGGAGCGGACAATAACGCGCATTACAAGGCATTGTCAGCGATTGCCGCCGATGATGGTAGCGCGATTGTCGCGGTTTGCGCGAAGATTGAGGCGGAGTTGGCGATTATGGACGAGGACGACCGTGAGGAGTTCCGCGCCGAGTTGGGGTTCACCGATTCAGGGCTGTCGCGCATTATTCGTGAGGGTTACGCGCTTCTCGGGTTGATTTCGTTCCTCACTGCGGGCGAAAAAGAAGTACGCGCATGGACGATTCGCGACGGATTCAAAGCACCCCAAGCGGCAGGGAAGATTCATACCGACTTTGAGCGCGGGTTCATTAAAGCGGAAATCGTCGCGTATGAGGTTTTGGCTGAACTCGGGAGCATGAGCGCGGCTAAGGAGAAAGGACTCGTTCGGTTAGAGGGGAAAGAGTACGTAGTCAAAGACGGCGATGTGATTTTGTTCAAGTTCAACGTGTAAGAGCCTGTTTAGTATCTCCGAGTGAGTGAAATTTTGAAGCGAATTTTTCGTCAGACAAGGCGAATTTTCGCAGTAGGCTTTGTGCCTTTCAAGAAAATTCAACGAAGTATGGCGGAAAATTGACCGCAAAGACACCGCATTTTAATTTCGCAAGAGGTCTACTAAACAGGCTCTGAAAAATAGAGATAGGAGTATAAAACCATGCAATTGACACTACATCTCACAAATAAATGCAACTTAGGTTGCAAGTATTGCTTTGTCAGGCGGGGCGTTGAGCGCATGACGAAAGAAATCGCGTTTAAGGCAATCCAAATCGGTATGCAGGGTGTAAAAACGTCGGGGATTCTGTTTTACGGCGGTGAGCCGCTGTTGGAGCGTCAACTGATATACGATATAGTCACGCATACACAGCAAATCAAGAAAGAAACAGGGCATAATTTCTTCTACAAAATGACCACCAACGGCACACTTCTTGACGAAGACTTCCTCAAGTTCGCCAAAACGTACAACATCACAATCGGGCTGTCACACGACGGCCCCGCACAGGACGACTGTCGGCGTTTCTTGGACGGTACGCCCTCGTTCGCACACTTAGAGGACAAAATCGCGCTGTTAATCAAGTATCAGCCCTATGCGATTGGTATGAGCGTTACTGACCCATCAACGGTACACAAAGCCGCAGCGATGATGCAGTTTTGGTACGATAAAGGTTTTCGCTATCTTCACCTGTCGCACAATTATTGCCGTACCGCTCCGTGGACCGGGGAGCATTTGGACATTCTGCGCGGCGAGTATAACAAAATGGCAGAAATGTACATCAAGTGGACGAAAGCCGAACATAAGTTTTACCTGTCACCTTTTGACGCGAAGATTTTGTCACATTTGAAGGGCGAAAAGTATAACGCTGACCGATTGCTTATGGCAATGAACCAACCCTCAATCACCCCCGACGGCAGAATCTGCTACAGCTCCAAGTATTTGGACAATGAAGTGTTTGAAATCGGCAACGTGTTCGACGGATTGGACAAAGCGCGCCGGAAAGTCATTTTTGATGAGGGTAATAAACTTCCGCCCGATTGTCAGAGTTGCGCGATTCGTACGCGCTGTAACTACGGTAACGACAGCCTCGTGGCAGACGATAACGGCGGCATAACCACCGACGTTTCACCTATGCAGTGCGCTCACGAGCAGTTGATTACCCCCATTGCCGACTATGCCGCCGAAACGCTGTATAAGGGCAAGAGTGCGTTGTTCATACAAAAGCATTATAATGAACTTTACCCCATTATGTCTTTAGTAGAGGACATGGCAAAGTAAAGCAATCCCCCCGCCGATTGGCAGGGGGATTATGTCAATTCACTTCAACAATGGTGATGTTCTCGACTGCTACATCGACTTCCGAGATAATCGCGTCTCGGATAATCGCGGCGCATTGTGCGGTCAACCCGTCGGTGCGAACGATAATGTTCGTGCCTTTGTCCGAAATGTAGCACAGCACATCTGCGAACCCTTGTGCGCGGAGCCGCGCCTCAATGCGCGCCTCGCTCTCGATAAAATCGCCGAGGTTGTTTGCGCTTGCGGCGATTGCCTGAATTTCTTCACCGCGAACGTCCCCTCCTGCTATGATTGCTTGCAGGAAGTCCATCGCTTCGTCGCGGCTCTCCCGCTTAGACAAACGCGCCGACGCGAAAAACGCGGACACGTCATCGTCGTCGATTCCG
Source organism: Oscillospiraceae bacterium (assembly GCA_009778605.1). Lineage (GTDB taxonomy): Bacteria > Bacillota > Clostridia > Oscillospirales > Ruminococcaceae > Ruminiclostridium_E. The sequence goes on along the minus strand of WRJN01000016.1, from coordinate 17,904 downwards.
CCATTGACGAAATGCGTATCGCCATAGTTTCCGCCTTGATTAGCGTTGTTTTCATCGGTATTACCGCCGCCGTTAGGTGAATTCGGGGCAGTGGATTCAGGGGTGTTGGGGCGAACTTCTCTGTTCGCGTTGACTGCGTAATTCGCAAACACCGCCACACCGAGCAGGAGCGTCAGCCCCGCAATAATAATCTGCTTCTTCCCGATAATCATGTTGATTCGCGGCTTGCGCCATCTCCATCTTAATTTCATAAGTATTCTCCTAAATTCTCTTTTGCTTCGGGCAACCGGAACTAAAGTTCCTTGCCCTGCGCGGGAGTCGGCAGAGCCGCCTCGCCTTGCGGTTTGCTTCGGGCAAACGGAACTAAAGTTCCTTGCCCTGCGCGGGAGTCGGCAGAGCCGCCTCGCCTTGCGGTTTGCTTCGGGCAAACGAATGCCCTTGTTTTGCGTACTGTCAGTACGTCACGTTGATTCTTGTCGTGTTGATTCCGAGAAGCCGCCCGGTCAACTCTACGATTCGTTGCTCGACTACGGGGTTGCTTGCGCCCTCGGCGACGATTGCCACGCCGCGTACTTTCGGCGCGATTACCGTGCGAACCCCTGACCCGCGTTCCGCATAAACTGTTTCGGATAAGCTCTCCAGCGTGACTACAATTGTCAACTCACCCACGCCGTCAATCGCGGAAATCGCACGCTCAAGTTTTTGCTCAAGACGTTGTTCCTCTAACTCAGACATGGTTAAGTGTTCAACGGTGTCGCTTTCTGTCTTGCGGCTCGCGTTTCCGCCCGAAAACGACGACGATATAAAGTATAACAAGATTAGCCCCGCACTCCCCAACACGATTGCTTTGATTGCCTTCTCGTTTTTGAGCAATGCCCGTAAATCAAAAACAGCGCGCTTATCGGAACTCTTGCTTGCTCGCGTCGTGTCAGGACACTTGCTTGCTTTTGATTGCTTTTCTTTTGCTTTGCTGTCATTCATTGTTATTGACCCCCTTGACTTTTGAATTCTCCTGTTACAAGTGTTTTTTCGCCTACCTCCTTTTGAATAATATGAACTGCGTCGGTTAGCAACGCCAATTCCTCGTCGCTTGGTTGAACCCCCTCAAGAGTCAATACAAGCCTGACTTCACTAATAGATATGCAGAGACTGTCCGAAATATTAACACTTGTACAAATTTCCGAAAGGTTTTCGCTCCGAAATCCTTCTACCCCCTCTAACAGCTCTGTTACCCTGAACGTCATCGCACGTTTGGTTTCCCTCTCGATTGCGCGTTTTTGAGCCGCCGTGTACACCTCATCAAAGTCAGCGAATGCATACGTTTCCGCCGATGCGCGTGTAATATCTAAATCACGCGCTAAGTCAAACTTGCCAGTGGTGAAAAAGAACAACACACTCGCTAAAAAGAAACACGCAATCAGGAACGACACCTGCTTTTTCATGACGTTTTCGGGCAACAACATCTTAAATAAACACAACGCAATGGACGTCATGCAAATGTTTAATAAAATCTCACGCATTACACACCCCCTGTCCCAATCCGAATCATCAGCGCAATCGAAACAAGCATAATCAACGTGAAACACACCAACATAGCCAGTACGACAGATAGGACGTTTTCGCCGCTTTTGAGCAGGGAAGTCAGCCTGTCCGTGCCGAATAATCCGCTGACCGCGCCTGCCAAATTAAGGCTAAGCCGAAACAAGATTGTTGACAAAATCGGCGGTAGACACACCATCACAATCGCAATCATGCCCACTGCGCCTGTCGTTCCTTTCAATACGCCCACGCTTCCGTTGACTACGCCCAACGCATCACCCACTGCGCCGCCAATGAACGGTACACCGCCCGATATAGTGAACTTCACGGCTTTCATGGCGACTGAATCGGCGTTACCTGCAACAAGGCTCTGCAACCCCAACAACGCCGAGAAAATCGTCGCCGAGAAACCTAAGACCCACACCGTAATCGTCTTGACTGTTTCGGCTAACTTATCGGTTTTGAGGTCGGGGTTGACCGCCCCCGCAACCGACACGCCGAGTATGGACGCGGACAGCGGCATCAAGACCATCACCATGATTTGAGAAAAAATCTGTGCGGCGGCGACGACTGCCGTACTGAACAGGTTCGCGGAAATCAGATTACCCATGACTGCCATAATCCCTGCGAGAATGGGGATAAACGTCAGCATGAACGCACCTGCCGCAGTTAACGTCTGGCTCGTTCGCAAGACGTTTTGCGCTATCGCCGCACTCATCAGACCCGCACCCGCGAGTACACCCACAATCTCGAACGCCGCAGTCGCTGCTGTACTTTTCGCGGCTCCGCCTCCTGAATCGCGCAGGGCGTTCGCCGCCGCACACAGGATAATCACGCCGACTAACGAAACGAGTAACTGTAGCGGGCGAGTGACCTCGCTTTTGAGCATTTCCCACACTTCTGCCATAACGCCGCCGAATGTCAGCTCAAGGGGGTTAATATCGGTTAAGCGGTCGCCCACTTCAGGCGGCAACGCGTTCACAATCTCTTCGTTTACGGCACGCTCAAGCTCGGATAAATCGTCCGACGTTTCAGGAAGCCCCTCAGCGGATACTGATAATACTGGGATTGTCATTACTAATAGTAATAATACGACAAAATATTTCATAATCTACGTCCTTTTTATATATACCGCTTAACTCTTAGAACCTATCCTCAATAAACGAAATATTCGGATTTTGAGCGAATTTTATGTCAATTGAGGCAAATTTTTTTGCGAATATCCGCTGATATTCAATCGAAAATTAACGCAGTATGGCGGTAAAAATACCGCAAGCCGGTGTTAAATTTAGGAGTTAAGCGGTATACTTCTACATTGTAATCAATTCCGTGACAGTGGTCACGACTGCGGCGAAAAGCGGCAGCGATACCAATACAATCGCCAACTTCCCTGCCATTTCAATTTTAGAGGCAATGGCGGTTTCTCCCGAATCGCGACAGGTGTCACACGCCAACTGCGTGATGTAGCAAATCGCGAGAGCTTTCAGCAGAGCCGCACCGTACACCGCGTTGAGGCTGACTGCCCCGATTAGCTCTTCAAACGTGTCCAACACAGGCGCAAGCCCGCTTATGACCGCTAATAGTATGACAACGCCTGCAATCAAGGAGATATACATTCCGAATTCCGGTTTGTGCTGTTTCACGACGACTGACAGCAATGCGGCAATAATGCCCACCGCCACGATAGATATTAAACTCATTTTTAACCTCCTGCTTTTGAATAGGGCTCCTCCCTCTTTTAGCGAACCAAGGCGGCTCTGCCGCCGCAAGGGGTTGGCTTTGCTAAACCCGCGCAGGACAAGGAGCGAAGCTCCGTTTGTCCGAAGTGTAATCGAGGGGGTTTGGGGCGCAGCCCCATTTAATAGAATCCGAAAACGCTGCGGATTGTGTCGAATAACACGCTGATTTCGCGAATCAGCATGAGTAATACGACAATCAACCCTGCAATGTTGACCATCATTGCCTGTTCTTCCCTACCCGACTGTTTGAGCAACTGTGACAACACGGCAACGATAATCCCCACCGCCGCAATCTGAAAAATCAAATCAAGTTCCATGTTTTCTCCTTTGGCGTACACCTCATACAATTAAAATAGCGGCTAATAATCCCGCAAGAAGCCCACACGTCCGATACATTCGCCCTTTTTTGAGATACTGTTCATGCGCCTCGTCGCCGTAATCGCTTAACAGCCGCGTGTTGACTTCTAACATGGACAACTGCCCGTCAACGTCACTTGTACCGAGTGCCGCCCCAACCGACTTGATGACGCTGCGTTCGCCCTCCTGCAACTCGGTCAGTGCATCGGCGGCTTTGCACCAGCGCATACGAAAGTCACTCCCGTCGCCTACTTCGCGGATAAATTCATATTTTGACAGTTCTATGAACAATTCGCGGACGGTCAACGTGCGATAACGAATGAGCAGAGCCATTTCGCGCAGAGCCGACGCGAGTTCACGCAAAGACTGTTCGCGGCGTTTCAGGCGGTACGAAAAGTACAGACCCGCACCCGCACCTAACACGATTGCCGCAATCGCCGCTATGATTGCCGAGCTTCCGATTCCCCCTAACATTCCCATAACTTTCAATCCTCCCTATGTTTTGATTCGTCCCGAGAAGCGCGATATGCGACACGCCGCCCGATTCTATAATTCTGTGGATTCGCGACGAGGCGAACGCCTCATCAACACTACCGCTGTGCGCTGTCAGGACTGTCTTGACCCCGCTGTTTGCAAGCGCGGCGATTTCGTCAGCCTCCCACCCGATTTCGTCACAAAAGAGATATTCGGGAGATAAATTACGCAAAGCGTTCATAATCCCTGCGCCTTTGGGGAAATTGCTCAACACGTCTGTGTTTTCACCCACGTCAAGTGTGGGTACTCCTGCGTGAGTTGCCGCGATTTCGCCGCGTTCGTCGATTAGCGCGACTTTGTGAGATATAGATGTGAGTCTGCATAAATCGCGCAGGAGCGTCGTTTTCGCGCTCATTGGCTTGCCTATGATGAGCAGACCTGCGAAGTCTGAGCTTTGTTCATGTTTTTGTGTTTGTAGGAACAACTCTTCCGCGCACCCGATGTATTGCTTGGCAATCCGCAGGTTGACGGACGAAATGTCGCGTATGTTTTCCACCTTACCGTCCCGCAGAACTGCTGTTCCGCTGAATCCCGCGCGGTGTCCGCCTTCAAGCGTGAGCCAGCCCTCGCGGAATTGCTTCTCGTAGCTGTGTATGCTCTGCCCACAGAACGCCAACACACATTCGGCGATTTGCGCGGGTGTGACGACTGTGTTCAGGCGCAGACGCCGCTTGCCTTTGCTGTCTAAACTCTCGAGGGTGAGGGGTTGCCCTGCCCTCAGACGAATCTCGCACACGTTATCGGTGACGGAGCGCGGCAGCTCATATAATGAGCGTTTCAGCGCGCCTAAGTAGTCTGCCGCTTGGTGAAACGGCGTTTTGTTGCTTGTAATCATGGTATCCCTCCTTGACATTAAACTTCAGTTAGTCAATCATATGCGGACAGGCTGTAAAAAATGACTTGACATGATACAAGAAATATGGTATACTGTTTCAATAGACTTGTATTTGCTTGGGAGGTTTGCATGAATCCTAATGAAGTCAATAATAATGACGAAATAAGCAAAATGTTCAGCGATTCGTCTGACCGTACGGCATCTTTTAACAATGTAGGCAAGCTCAATAATCCGGCGTTCACGTTCGGGAGCCGTGAGAATTTCGGCAATGACGCGCTTGAATCAGATGAGGACGATATAAACGCGAAAACCGTCGCGCAAAAACCGCATAAGCCTAAGCCGTCAAAGTCGGCTAAAGTTAAAGAGGTTACGCCGCCGTCCGAACCGATACAGGGTAATCAGACGGGGTTTGGTTTCGCGAAAGAGCATTATCACAAAACAGTCAAAGCAAGCACGGCGGCTGTGTTAGCTCTGCTCACGTTTCTTGCAGGGGCGGCAGTCGGCGGGTTGGCTATGTATTTATATAATAACTTATAAAGGCTAAACAAGAGCTGCTCGGGGCGGCTTTGCCGCTCCGACAGCTTGACGATGCAGCATTATGTTATATTAAAACTTATAAAGGCTAATTAAAAATGTTTCATATTCCCGTAACGCAAGATTTCTCATTCGGTTACTGGCTCTTTCTCTTTTTCACGTTCAGCGTGATGGGGTGGTTTTTGGAGAGCGTGGTGGAGTCCGTCAATCACAAGCGCGTCATTAACCGCGGCTCATTATCGGGCCCGTATATCCCCATATTCGGCATTGGTGGTGTGTTGTTCTCATCAGTCGGCCCGCCTATTCGCGACAGTTATTCCAATCCGCTCATCAGCATTGCCTTGGTCTTTTTTGTAGGGGCATTGTTGGCGACTGCGTTGGAATATCTCGTAGGCAGTATCATGGAACGGCTGTTCAAGAGGCAGTTCTGGGACTACAGCACCATGAAGCTCACGGCGCAGTTCACGTATAAAAACCGCATTTCTCTTGTATCGTCGCTGTTTTTCGGCGTGTGTGCTCTGTTCGTGACGTTTTTTTTGTATGACGCAGTAATCACCCACGCCCGCGCGTTGGATTTTCGCGTAGTCGTCATCGTAAACGTAGTCATGACCGCTGTCATGGGTACGGATATATTTCTTCAGGCGCGCAAACACGTTCGTATACGCGATGTTCTTAAAAAACTCAACCGTGAACAAATGCGTGAAGTTTTGCTTAAATCCATGCTCCGAATGGGGAGCAGCAGCCAGATTCGCGAATTTCGCAAGATTGTTTCAGAGAGCCGCGAGAATCTCAAGGAGAGTATAAAAAAGAACACCGAAACGCTCAAGAAAAATATTGAGAAGAACATTGAGAAAATACCGAGACCGAGTATCGCGTTGCCTAACCGAAAAGCCGATGAAGCAATTGAAAGCGAGGAAACAGACAGTGAAATCACTGATTAAGTATAAAGACGACATAGCCGAGATTCTCGGGGACGAGTATATGAAGAAATCGCAGGAGTATGTCCAGCATGGTGACGTATCGGTCTTTTCGCACAGCGTCGCCGTCGCTGAGTATAGCTGCCGCCTTGCGCGTAAATTGCGGTTACGTGTCGATTTTCGCAGTTTGGTGCGCGGCGCGCTCCTCCACGACTATTTCCGATATGACTGGCACGACGACTGGGACTTACTTCACGGGTTCAAACACCCGCGAATCGCGTTGGAAAACGCGCGGGAGCTGTTCGGGCTGAATGCACGGGAGTGTAACATAATACGCAAGCATATGTGGCCCATGACAGTGTTGAATATCCCTACGTGTCGGGAGGCGTGGTTGGTGTGCCTCATCGACAAATATTGTACTGTTCTTGAGACGTTCAAGATTTATAAATACAACTTTCACGGAGGGTTAGCGAATTATGAATGAACAAGCACTGAAAAAGCAAATCTGCGAAATCAGCAGAAAAATGTGGACGCTCGGCTGGGTAGCTTCAAACGACGGGAATATCTCCGTTAAAATGGGGGAGGAGGACTACTTAGTCACTGCCGCAGGCGTGAGCATGGGCGATATTACGGAAGACGACGTGATTCGTGTCGTCGGCGCGTATAAGACCAACGCAACAGTCAAGCGCAAGCCGTCGTCTGAATTTAATATGCACGTTCGTTGTTACATGGAGCGCGAGGAGGACGTCAACGCCGTGATTCACGCACATCCGCCGGGCGCGACTGCTTTTGCTGTCGCGGGTAAGCCGCTTGATGATTATTCGCTTATGGAGGCTGTGCTGACAATCGGGTGTGTACCTGTCACTCCCTACGCTACGCCCTCTACGCCCGCAGTAGGGGACTCTATTGCGCCGTTCCTTAAAGAACATGACGTTCTGCTCCTCAAGAATCACGGCGCGCTGACTGTAGGCGCGGACTTGCAGACAGCGTACAGCCGCATGGAGACGCTTGAGTTGTGGGCTAAAACAATCCTCAACGCGGCGGCATTGGGCTGGGTCTGCGAAATCCCTAAAGCAGAAATCGAAAAACTGTCCGCTATGCGCGGACAGTACGGCATTACCGGGCGACACCCGGGGTATAAGAAGTTCAAATGATGAGAAAAGTGAGAGCATTAGTCGGGGGCGTGTTGGTGTTGGCACTGACTGTCGATTCAGTGTGGGAGTTTACAAAATATATTGCCCAAACAGAGCAAATACTCAATCAACAGTTTTACGGTCACACAGACGGCACGTACGGCAATATAACGAATTACGCGCTTTATGACTGGACGCCCTCGGGTTATGTGCAATCAGTGCGTATAGACCGTGAATCGGGAGTGTATTACTCCGAAGATAATTACGAGTATGGGAAGGCGTATATAAACGGCGAGGAAGTCAACAATGAGGAGTTTGAGCTCAAAAAAGCAGAATTGGATAAACTTGCAGAGCGCGCGGAGGATTTTCCTTTGACGTTTCTCCAAGACATTGACTCAGACGCGATAATATACATCAAGAATGCGTACCAATAGACCTGTCCGAGAATTCTGAGCGAGCGAGTTTGCGCGCGGATTTTTCGGTAGACAAGGCGAGTTTTCGCAGTAACGCTTTGTGCATTACAAGAAAACTCAACGCAGTATATCGGAAAATCCGTGTGTAAAATCGCCGCGAACGGATTTTCGGACAGGTCTAATAGCTGTTCGCGGTAAAATTCCGGCGAAACTTTCCAAACTCAGGCTATTGGTACGCGTCCTCAAACGAAAGTGCCATATGAATAAAATTTTAATCATAGAAGATGACCCACACATCAGCGGATTGCTCTGCGAATTGCTGAGTCGGAACAATTACACGCCCTGTACCGCTTTTTCGGGAACAGAGGCGTTATTGTTGTTGCAAAGTGAGGAATATTCGCTCATATTGCTTGACTTAATGCTCCCGGGGAAAAACGGAATCGAAGTGCTTACGGAAATAAGAGCAAACATCAACACCCCTGTAATCGCGCTTACTGCAATCAGCGACAAAGAAAGCGTCGTGGCTTTGCTTAAAGCAGGCGCGAACGATTATATCACAAAGCCCTTTGATAATTCGGAACTGCTTGCGCGGATTGAAGTTCAGTTACGCTCAAGCGCGCCCAAACAAACGCGCCAATTAACATTTCGGGACATTACGCTTGATTTAGAGCGTTTTGACGGATTCGTGAGCGAACAGCCGCTTGAATTATCCAAGCGCGAATTTGAAATATTACGACTGCTCATGGAAAATCCACAAAAAGTATTCACCAAAAATAACTTATATGAAAGCGTGTGGAATGACGAATTTCTCGGCGATGATAACACAATCAACGTGCATATCAGCAAACTTCGCACAAAAATCGCAAAGCATACAAATGATGAATATATCAAAACAGTATGGGGAATCGGATTCAAAATGAATGTTTAAGACTTTTTTAAGACTTTGTTTAGACTTATTTTAGACTTGCGTGTTAAACTGGGAACATCATATAAAAAGGAGATAATCAAATGAACCAAGCTGTACTGAAAACACGCAACATCACTAAGCGTTATAAGAATGTCGCCGCTGTGGATAACGTGAGCCTGTCAATTCGCAAGGGCGACATCTACGGGCTTGTCGGGCGGAACGGCGCAGGAAAAACCACGCTCATGCGTATGATTACCGCGCTCACTTTCGCCGATTCGGGCGAGCTTGAGCTGTTCGGGCAGACCACCGAAAGCGGATTGAATCAATCACGCCGCAGAATGGGCTGTGTTGTGGAAATGCCCGCATTTTACCCTAATTTGACGGCTGTACAGAACCTTGAATACTACCGCATTTTGCGCGGTATTCCTGATAAGTCATCTGTCGATAACGCACTTAAAGTCGTGAACTTAACCGATACAGGCAAAAAAAGTTTCAAGAATTTTTCTCTCGGAATGAAACAACGGTTAGGGCTTGCACTCGCTCTGCTCAACAACCCCGACTTCATCATTCTTGACGAGCCCATTAACGGGCTTGACCCGATGGGGATTGTGGAAATGCGTGAGTTAATCAAGAAGTTAGCCGCCGAAAACGGTATCACGTTCATGGTGTCCAGCCATATTCTGACCGAGTTGTCGCTGATTGCTACGCAATACGGCTTCATCAATGACGGCAAGCTAATCAAGGAATTAACGCAGGAACAGTTGCGCGAACAATGCCAAAAGTGCATTTCCGTGAAGGTTGACGACACCGCAAAAGCGTCGGTCGTTCTCGAAACAGTGTTGAACACTACTAAGTTTAAGGTCTTGGGTGATGATGAGATTCGCCTGTACGATTACTTTGACAATTCGGCGGAGGTGACTTTTCAGCTTAACGCAAACGGCGTTAGAGTGTCGAGTTTGAGCGAAGTCGGCGATAACCTCGAAGATTACTTTGTGAGCTTGATTGGGGGTAAAAGCAATGCGTAACATTATTAAAGCTGACTTATACCGCATTTTTCGTGGCAAGGGTGTTTACATTGTGTTTGTGATTTTTTTAGGGCTGATTGTTTTACAAACCGCAACCGGCGGGGTAATGAATGTGGGAATTAGTTACGAAGACCGAGCGTTTCTTGATTCAATCGAGGGATTAAGTGAGGAAGAGGCTGACGCCGCAATAAAAGCGTATACGCAGGAACTTTCACAAAAACCTACGGGGTCACAAGCACCGTTCAAGCTCATGGATGGCGCGGACAGTTTGGTGTATATTTTACTTCCGTTTCTTGTTTTTATCACGACTTCCGACTTTACGTCCGGCGCGGCGAAAAACATTCCTATAAGCGGAATTTCGCGCGGAAAATATATCGCCTCAAAGCTCACATTGTCGGGTATAACTTGTGTTGTAATGCTTGTTGTTTACGTTGTGCTTTCGGTTGTTATTGCAACGCTAATCAGCGGATTCGGCGGGACGTTTGACGGCGAGTTTGTATGGAGCGTCGCCAAAGTCTTACTTGTGCAGGTTTGGCTGTTCCTTGCCGTGACTTGTGTCGGGAAATTCTTCGCATTCCTGACGCGTTCAGGTGCAGTTGTGGGGCTGTATATCGCGTTTATGCTCGGAGTGCAAATGTTGATTTTTGTTTTGACTTTTGCAAACGATTGGTTCGAGAATCTGTTTGACTATGACTTAAGTATGCTCATCGGAAAAGCGGCTCATCTTGATACGTTGTCAAACGGCGAAATCGGACAAATAATTGCAATCGGTGCGGTTTATATAGTCTTGTCGATAGCAGGGAGTTTCGCTATATTCCGAAAAGCTGAGGTAAAATGATATGTGTAACATCATCAAAGCAGATTTGTACAGGATTTTTCGGGGATTGGGTGTGTATGTGGCGTTGACAATATTCATAGTCGGAATTGTAATGCAAACCTCAACAAAAGGAGATTTCAGTATGAGTCTGCTCGGTGGCGGCGCGTATATCGAGAGCATGACAGGAAAATCCGCGCCGTTGCAATTAGCGTCATACACAGTCGGCTTGATTTACTTTTTGTTGGCGTTTATCGTGTTTATTGCCTCGGCTGACTTCTCAAGCGGGGCTGTGAAGAACCTCGTTTCAAGCGGTGTTTCACGAAACAAATACTACCTCTCAAAGCTGATTTTGGTCGCAGGAGCAAGCGTCATGCTGATTCTTTTGAACATAATCATAATGATGATTACGGCTTCGGTGTATCAAAATGCAGGATTCGGAGGCAGCATTGACGCGGAGTATGTCAAGTTGTTAGCGACGATGTATCTGCCGCAGTTGTATTTGCTGTTGGCGTTCGGGTGTGTAGGATTATTCTTGACTTTTGCGTTCAAACGAACCGCAATTCTTAACACCGTCTACATCGCTTTTACGATTGTTCCTATGATGGCATTGTCTTTGTTGTCGGAGTATCCCGACAGAAACTTGATTGATTATGACCTCGCAGTCAATATGCAGTATTGGGGATTCTATGGGCATGAAATGCTGACACAACCGAGTTTGCCGCGAACGCTCATTTTAGGCGGCGTGTGTATTATCGCAAGCGTAACGGGCGGAATTATGCTGTTCAGAAAGGCTGAAATTAAATAGCAAAACAAGAGCAACGGTTTTGCCGTTGCTTGACGGAGGCGCAGCCATGATTAAACGTGACATTCGGCAAATTAACCAAACCATGGAGCTAATCAAGAATGAGGACACAAACACCAAACTCACAACGCAGACGTTCGATAAGGACGTCTGTGAGTTGTGCAACAATATAAATGTTCTTCTTAACGAGAATCGCAAAACAAAAGTCGAATATGAGCGGTCAAACGCCGAATTCAAGCGCGCGATTACGAACATATCCCACGATATGCGGACACCGCTGACTTCTTCGATTGGCTATTTGCAAATGCTGCAAGATGATAACATTTCCTCCACTAAACAAGCGGAGTATATCGGCATAATCGAGAGCCGCTTACAGTCGCTGTCAATGCTGATGAACAGCTTATTTGAGTTTGCGAAAATAATCGAGGGGAATGTCGAGCCTAATATTCAAAAAGTCAACATTTGTAATGTTGTGCGCGACTGCCTCTCTGAAAGCTACATCGAACTCGAGCGCAAAGGCTTTTCGGTGGACGTGAACATTCCCGACGAGCCTGTTCTTTGGCTATGTGACGTCAATGCGATTCGTCGTATATTACAGAACTTGTTGAAAAATGTCTGCGTTCACGGGCGAGAATATCTGCGGGTACAATTGCGCGGTAACACGATTGAGGTTGCGAATAAGTTCGTCGGCGAAGTCGATACACAGCGAATTTTTGAGCGGTTCTACACTACCGATTTATCGCGCACGAGTAAGAATACCGGGTTGGGGCTTGCAATTGCGCGAGAGTTAGCGGAGAGAATGGGGAGCAGCATTTCTGCGAACATCAAGGGGAAGTTATTGGTTTTTAAGTTGGATTGCGATATAATAAATCTCCACGGAAACCCCTAACGCCCGAAAATCCCCCTCAATGAGGGGGATTTTATCATGCCGGTCTCTAAAGCATCCTTTTAGCTTATCTGAGAAGTTGCAGAATCGCTTGAGGGGCTTGGTTAGCTTGTGCCAACATTGCTTGCGCCGCTTGTTGCAGAATGTTGAACTTAGTGAAACTAATCATTTCTTTCGCCATGTCAGGACTGCGTATCATTGTCGAAATTCCTCGAAAAATCGCTTTTCAAAAAGTTTTGGCTTTTAATAAAAAAAAATCAAAAAAAGCTAAAGTTTCGCCAAAGCGTGACGATATGGTAGTTATAAGGCGGTCGGGAAGCTCAGGCAACCCTCGTACTTATATACACCACCTATACTGCCGAGACGGATTTCGACAGTGGTGGGCAGTCCTAACGAATGGACTTTAAACAGGAGGTATTACTATGTCAATGGTAATTCAAAACAACCTGAACGCTCTTAACTCGTTCAACAACCTCGCAAAAAATGTTAAAGGTACTTCTAAAGCATCTGAAAAACTCGCATCGGGTTTCAGAATCAATCGTGCGGCTGACGACGCGGCAGGTCTCGCAGTAAGCGAAAAAATGCGCGCACAACTCCGCGGCTTAGGTCAAGCAATCCGCAACGCTAACGACGGTATCAGCTTGATTCAAACTGCAGAGGGTGCATTGGAAGAAACTCATGCAATGCTTCACAGATTGCAAGAACTCGCTACTCAATCGGCTAACGACACCTATGACAACACTGACCGTGTTCAAATCCAACGTGAAGCAAAAGAATTGCTTACTGAAATCACTCGGATTGCTCGCGAAACTGACTTCAACGGCATTCGTTTGTTCAACGGTACTCGTGGCGTAAACGGTGCTGTTACTTCGGCAACAACAAGCGCAAATGGAATTCTGACTGCTTCTGGGGGAGCGATTTCTAACGGTCTCGCTATCGCAGTTGACGGCGGAGGGAACGTGCGGGTGGCTATTCAAAGCTCTGCGGGTGTGGCAAATAGCACTCAATCTTCGTTTGTTGGAGGGAACGCAACTTACGGTACTACAATGAACCTCGTTACAACTAACTGGGGCATCTCGACATCCACAAACGGCGGCATTTCGGCTGATATTACTGCTGCATACAGTTCGGCGAACTTCCTCCAGTATGACTCGGCGTTGCTGACATCTGTTTCAAACAATGCTACATGGGCTAATAATCGCGGCGGTATCACCATCCAAATCGGTGCTTACGCAGCAGCTGGTCAACGCCTTGTTATGAACTTCGGCGACATGACTGCTGAAGGTCTCGGTCTTAACAACATCAACCTTATGAGCCTTGCGGGTGCACAAGTTGCATTAGGTTCAAGTGGAGGAACTGACATTTCGTTATCTTCGGGCGATAAATTCGTAGGACCATTTGAACCCGGTTCAATCCGTTTTGCTACTAACCTTGTAAACTCTCAAAGAGCGCAACTTGGTGCTTGGCAAAACAGACTTGAGTCTACTGTCAACAACTTGACAGCTTCTCACGAAAACTTGACAGCGGCTGAAAGTGCAATCCGCGACACAGATATGGCGAGCGAAATGATTAACTTCACTAAGTTCAACATTCTGCAACAAGCTGCTCAAGCTATGTTGGCACAAGCTAACCAAGCTCCTCAAGCAGTTCTGCAACTTCTCCGTTAAGCTTGTAGTTACAAGTTTTTCGTCAAATCCCCCATTATGGGGGATTTGACATTACATAAAGCAAAACAAGGGCTTTAGCCTGACGGATAGTAAATAAATTACGTTTGCGAGGAAATTATGAAAGCAAGGATTACTGAACCTACGCCCGATTGCGTTCTTTCTGTGGGAATGATTGTCAAAAATGAAGAAAAGTATCTCAAAGATTGTTTGACGGCGTTACAACCGTTGTTAAATGCTGTCCCGAGTGAACTTGTCATTGTTGATACAGGTTCAACTGACAGAACGGTCGAAATTGCCGAATCGTTCACCGATAAAGTTTATCATTTTGAGTGGATTGGGGACTTTGCCGCCGCGCGTAATTATGGATTAGAACGGTGTATCGGTGAGTGGTTTATGTTTCTTGATGCGGATGAGATTTTTGATGAAGATATGAGCGATATAATCAAGTTTTTTTCAAGCAAACATATAAACTCTAATTATAATATAGCATCATATAAAATTCACAATTATCGAATAAAAGAAAATAAAGAGAATTACGCTATTACAACATTTGTACGTATAGCGCGGCGACACCCCGAAATGCGTTTCATAGGTGCTATTCATGAGTATTTAACATTTTTATCTCCTCCTGAATACTCCATGAAGACCTTTGTCCATCACTGGGGGTATGTATTTGAAAACAAGAAAGAAGAAGAAAAAAAGTTTAAAAGAAATATTAAACCTTTATTAGAGGAACTTGACGAAAATCCTAATTGCCTGCGTACATTAGGTCATGTTATTGATGCCTATAGCTATAAGCCTCAGGGCAGAGGTTACATTTTGCGCGCGCTTGATGTAATAAACAACCCTGATATTGAATCACACAGATATGCCGCTACGAAACCTTACCTTGCAGCTATGAGGTATTACTTAGATATAGAGCCGCGAAAAACCATAGACTATGTTAATAAATTTGTTGAATTCGCCGCTCACGATACCCCAGCATTGATTGATACTTATGCTTATAAAGCTAATGCTCATTTTAATTTAGAAGAATACTCTGCTGTGTGCGAAGCGGTTGAAAAATATTCGGAGTTTTGTTATAAATTTGATAAAGGTAAACTTGATAAATTAGCGGTAGGCTTTTTTACACTTGAACTTAATCATATATATCAACGCATACGAGCGAAATCGTTCGCTGCGAACTCGTTAGCTTGTTTGGACAAGCCCGATGAGGCATACATCTATTTCGAGGGGTTTTGCGAGTTAGGCGACACTGAACAAGTTGAAAAAATGAGCGACATGAGTTTTGAACATCTAATTACCACCCTCTACGCAATCGCGCACAAAAAAGCCGACTTCAAGCGGATTACCGAGTATTACCACACAGTAACTGCTAACGAAGACAGCGGCAAAATCGAGTTTTTCAACGGTATGCTCATGCGGCTGTACGACGATGCGAAACAAGACGAGCGCGCGCGTGAGTTTGAGGCGGAGGCGTCGGCGTTGTCTGATGTGGGATTCTTCGGCTTAATGAAAGTCGCCGCGAGCGACGACAAGTCGGCTGTGCAGGCGCACATTGACGACATGACGGCAAACTTCGACGGGAAAATCTACGCATATTTCGGCGAGGCGTTGTATTTGGCAATGAAACACGACGCGAACATCACAGCGTTCATAGACGCGCTCAATCATGAACAATTGCTGAGCGTTTCCGGCAAAATCGGCGGCGATGACTTTGTGGAGATTGTCACGCGGTACGTTCTGCCCGAGGAGTTCATGGGTAGTATTCGTCAGCTTTACTGGGCGTTGATTATGTTGGAGCGGGCGGTGCTTGTTACCGAAGACCTTGATGAAGATGAGTCAGTGACTCTCGAAACGGAACAGGCGGCTTTGTTCACGAATTTCAGCGATGTAGCGGCGTTGTACGTGGCGAATGCCTACTCTTCTGCGTTGTTGGACGATAACGATGTCGGTATACTGCCGTCATTGCACCGGTTCGGGTATTACGTAGCAGTCGGCAAAACCGCACTGGAAGACGGCGATGTGTCAGGGTGTATTGCGGCGTTCGGCAAAGCAGCCAAAGAGTATCCCGAGATGAAAGATGTGGTTAAGTTTTTGGTTATTCGGGCGAGTGGGGTGGAATTGTGAAAGGTATCATACTCGCGGGGGGGTCAGGTACACGGTTGCACCCGATAACACGGTCAATATCAAAACAAATCCTCCCGATTTACGATAAGCCGATGGTTTATTACCCGCTATCGGTGTTAATGCTTGCAGGGATTCGAGAAATTCTGATTATCTCGACACCGCAGGACATTCACTGTTTTGAAGACTTGTTCGGGGACGGCAGTGCCTACGGGTTGGACATTTCTTACACCGTACAGAATGCGCCAAACGGCTTAGCCGAGGCGTTCATTCTCGGCGAAAAGTTTATCGGAAATGACAGCGTTTCGCTCATCTTGGGCGACAACGTATTCTATGGTCGGCAACTTTCGTCACTACTTCAAAATGCGGCGAACATACAGGAGGGCGCGCTAATCTTCGGGTACTATGTCAACAATCCGTCGAGCTTTGGAGTTGTCGAATTCGACGGCGATATGAATGTACTCAGCATAGAGGAAAAACCCACGAATCCGCGTTCAAAATATGCCGTGCCGGGGTTGTATTTTTACGATAATCAAGTGGTTGACATTGCAAAATCAATAAAGCCGTCACCACGTGGGGAGTTGGAAATCACAGACGTTCACAAAGAATATCTGCGGCGGGGTCAGCTAAAAGCCGAGCTGTTCGGCAGGGGAATGGCGTGGTTGGACACAGGTACGTATGACGGGTTGCTTGAGGCGGCGGAGTTTGTTTCAATTTTGCAAAAACGTCAGGGGTTGTATGTTGCTTGTATAGAAGAAATCGCCTACCGAAAAGGTTTGATTACAAAAGAAACGCTGTTGAACCACGCAGAGTCGATGTCTAAAACAGACTATGGGCGATATTTACAGCAAATTGCGGAAGAGGAGTTGCGCTAAATGAAAAGA
Organism: Oscillospiraceae bacterium; assembly: GCA_009778605.1. Classification (GTDB taxonomy): domain Bacteria; phylum Bacillota; class Clostridia; order Oscillospirales; family Ruminococcaceae; genus Ruminiclostridium_E. The sequence continues at coordinate 788 of WRJN01000016.1, read as the reverse complement.
ATGCTCGTGACAGGCGGCGCAGGTTTTATCGGCTCTAATTTTATCAAACTCATGTTAGAAACGCATGAAACTCTGCATATTGTAAACCTTGATTCGCTCACTTATGCGGGGAATTTGCAAAATCTCAGCGAGGTAGAAAATCATGCGCGCTATACGTTTGTCTGCGGAGATATTTGCGATATAACTTGTGTGGACAAGCTGTTTGCGGAGTATAAATTTGAATCGGTGATTCATTTTGCAGCGGAGTCGCACGTTGACCGCAGCATTGAAAATGCTGCAGTTTTCCTCAACACGAACATACTCGGAACACAGGTTTTGCTTGATTGTGCCAAGAAATACTGGTCACTTGACCCTGCCGACAAACACTGCCGCGACTATCGCGAAGGCGTTCGGTTTGTGCAGGTGTCAACGGACGAGGTGTACGGTTCGCTTGGCGAAACGGGATTGTTCACAGAGTTGACACCTCTGTCACCACGCAGTCCTTATTCTGCTTCTAAAGCGAGTGCAGACCACATCGCAAGCGCGTATTACGAAACGTACGGATTGCCCGTGATGATTACGCGTTGTTCCAACAATTACGGGCCAAATCAGTTTCCCGAAAAGCTGATTCCGCTGATTATCAACAACTGTTTTAACAAGCAACCTATACCCGTGTACGGCGACGGTTTGCAGGTGCGTGACTGGCTGTTTGTCAAAGACCACTGCTTGGCGATTGAGCGTGTTTTAGCGTGCGGCAACCCCGGCGAGGTGTACAATATCGGTGGAAATAATGAGAAAACCAACATAGC
>WRJN01000015.1 GCA_009778605.1 Oscillospiraceae bacterium | reverse complement strand
CACCCCCTTTGTGCCGCTACTGTAATATCAAGTATACCATACTTTTGTTTAGTTTACAATAGTTTTGTAAAGTTTATTTTTCTATTGTAAAGTGTAACTAACTATTGTCATTCAACATCATGGGGTTAGCGTATTTAATCCCCTAAAAAGTGGCGTGATGTAAGCAATGAAGGCTCCAATCCCGTTAATTATTGCCCACGCAACCCAGATTCTTTTAAGCCAATCCCATGATTGGTCAGTTTTTTGCTGATTGTTTGACAGTTTTGCGCCGATGACCGCGACCGTACTCATCAGCCCCGCAAGCACTGTCGAAATCCCCGCGATGCTGTTGTAAACGGTGCGGATAATTCGATTCGCGGCAGTAAAAACGTCCTCGGTGGCGTAGACATTTGTGGACAGCACGAGCGCGAAAATCACACATACATACGCGAAAACAGCGAGCTTTTTCAACTGTGGTTTAGTCGTACTCCAAGCCCTCTTCCTCGTAGTCTCTGTAATCGCGGTACTCGCTTTTGTGATTTTTTTCATGGGCAGATTCCTCCTTAATTTCTTTGCTCTCTTCTTTTTCTGACGACGATTCCGGCGGATTTTCGACCAACGATTCGGCAACTTCGGGAGTGTCGCCGACCTCCGGGACAGCAACCGCAGCGGTTTCAACAAGCTCTAAAGCCTTGCGTTTACGCTTAGGTTTTGCGGTCTTTTCGGGACGGTGCGAAGTATCAGAAAGTGTATCGGAAAGTGTATCAGTAAGTGCAGCAGAAACAGACGGCGTATTAGCCGTAATCTCGCTTAAACGCTTGACAAACACCTCCGAGAACACCGCCAGATACGCCTTGAGTGCGTCACGATGAATCGGCAATCGCTGAAGATTGTACGGAGCGTACCAACGCACCATTCCGTAGACGTTGGTGATGTAGAAGTACAACGCCGATGTGTCGCCGAGTTCCGAAAATCGCTGTACGTTGGCAGCGATTTTGCGGAATCCGTATCGCCTCGCTTGGCGGCGATTTTTAATTCGCTCCGCCAACGACCCGGCAAAGAAAGTCGCTTCTTTTGTGATTATTTCGATGTTAGGTTCGCCGTTGGAAAGCAGATATTCCCGCGCTTTAAGCAGTTCGAGAACGCTCTGCTTTTCGTCTTCGCCGCAGGTGTAAAAGAAGAAATTCTTCCAGTCCTGCGGGGCAATTTGGAACTGCCCGTTCTGTCTTTGTACTCCTTGATTTGCCTGTTTTGTGTTGTTTTCTTGCATAAAGAAAAACCTCCGAAAAGTAAAATTTGTGCCTATTTTAATAGGCATTTAGAATAATTCCCGCCATGTCGAATTGACTTTAACAGTCAAACGAATCGGCGGTAATTCCGTCCACAAAAAATTGTGCGGAATTGTAATTTCAACCTCCCCTCTGATTGTAAACTGCACCGAATCGCCTGAGCCGGCGGACGGTGCGATATTTGAAATCAGCGTACTGAAATCAACATTTTCAATGACGGCTTGCAACTGTTCGCCGTCGTCCATGTTCGCATTAAGCCTGCTCGTAATGCTGTTTCGCGTCGGCAAACTCGCCTGCTGCCACCCCGAATCGCTGTACTGAAACGGCGCGGCGTACCCGTCACGAAGCGGCTGGTACATCATGACATAGTTCGCCGTTGTTTCGGAAATAATCGCGGCTTGCGCTTTATCCCGCACGTTCGAGGCGATAATGTTCACCCGAATAATTTCGAGCGTACCGAACATGAGAATCAACAAAACGAGTAAAATACAGACCACAAAGGGATACGAAATGCCGTCTTTTTGCCTAAGTTTCGCTGTGATTTTGGCTATAATCGTTCTCAATTTCTCCATAACACCTCCGAAGTTCCCGTGGCGGTTGATGACAGCGTAATCGGAATACTGCCGAATTCGTAAAACCCGATGTCAACCACTGTAGTCACCGTCACAGTAATGTCATTCCCGATTTGAACGCGCCCGGATTCGCTCCACGACACAGTAGGGTTAAGCCCCTTGATTTCGTTCAGACGATTCAATCGTTGTGTCGTTTCGATACCGACTCTGCCTGCAATTTCTGCCTCACGCGCTAACTCGTTGGCGTACGTATCGAGCGTGAGCTTCGTCAGAAATACCGGCGTAATCGTGATGATTGTAGTCAGAACGAGCATCGCCGCAATCGTCATAACAACAACGTCAATGTAACCCTCGCCTTTCCTTGATTTAATGCGGTATAACAGATTTTTATTTTGCACAAATTTGAACATTTTGCCTCCTTTCACAAGAACACACCGATATTTTCAATCACCTGCATCATCAGCACAACGCCGTACATCAGCATCATGCACATCAGCAGTGCGAACGAAAGTTTGCGGACTTTCGCAGGTACTTTTTGTGCTTCCCGACGCAGTTCTTGTTTTTGCATTTCGGAGAATCGCACGGCGAGTGTTTCCCAATAAACGTGGGTCTTGACGCCTTTCGATGTTTCGATTAACCCGCGCACAACTTCTGACAAGTTGGTACTCCCGATTCGTCCCTCGAACCGCTGCAACGCAGCTACGTAGTTACCCGTCCGCATATCCGCAATGGTAATCGTCAGCTCGTTTTTGAACTCCGGCGAAAAACTGTCTTTGTGTTTCTCGAAAATCGCCAACACGTTATTTGTGTTCTTGAGTTCATGCACAATCGTGAACACGAATCGCGGCAGGTCAAGGTCGATTTGCTCGCGTTTCGCCTTGATTTGTGCGTCTACTTTTTGGCGTTCCTGCGCGAATTTCAAACACGCTAATATCAGGAATATGAGCGATAACAGCGGGAAGAAAAACAGAAACGGAACGCCGAGTACCGCGAATTTCAGGAACGCAAAAACCGCTCCTGCGTAGAACATTTCGGGTGTTTTAGCGATTTCGGCGACTTTCAGTTCGTCCTCCAAAATCGCACGTTTGTACGGATTGATTCGCACAAACTTTGCAATTAACTGCAAAACACTTTCCGTGTGAATGTTTGTTGTACCCTTGCTTTTACGCCGAGCCGCAAGCCGCTTAATCGTCTTCGTAGTACGGCTTGACGGCGTTTTCGCTGCAATCAGCAAAAACTGAAACACGCCCACAGCAAAAACCGTGCCTATAATTAAAAGCACGGTAAAAAATAATATTGTTGCCACTTATATGATTTCCTTTCACTAAATTTAATGTTCTCGGGGCGCTGCCCCGAACCCCGCTCGCTTTTTGAAAAAAGCGAGACCAAAAACTTTAATTTTTTATTATTTATGTCGATATACTTTTTAATGTTTTACAACATAATTCAATAATATTTAAAAGTTTTACTCAATTTTTTTCAAAAAATTGCGGGGGTTCGGGGGCAGCGCCCCCGAGCGTACTCCTCCGTCAACGCTTAAACTCAATCGGCTGTGTGAATTTGTAGCACATCAGCCCGGTCACAACGCAAACCATCGCGGTGATTCCAAGCACTAACTGCCCTGCGAATGTCTCGAAAAGCACCATACCCCAATCACGGTTAATGAGCAGCAGCATAGGGATATTCGCCAACATCATAATCAACATTGTGATGTATTCACGGCGCGGCGACGATAACATGACGGCTAATTCTGCGTTGACAATCCGCACGTCAGCGAGCCGTGACGTAAGCGGTTGAAGCGTGTGTTTTAGCGTGATATTGTCCTGACAGTCCACAAGATTGTCGCACCATTCGTGGAAAATCTCATTGTTAATGCTGTCCTTCATTTGACTAATCGCCAATTTCACGTTAGAGTTAATGAGCTTTGTTTTGCCCAAAAACTCCTTGAACACCTGCTTGACAGGCTGACGGATATGGTCGATACTGCTCTCGACAGCGTGAATAATATCCTCGTTGGAAATGTACGATGTCGTGATAATCGAAAGAGCCGTTTCGAGTTCCTCCGATAACTGTTTGTTGTACGCCGAGGCGAGCATTTTTGCGTACCCGTAAGGCAGAATAAACGAAATCATAGCAAACGCAGGCACAAAAACGATGTTACCTATCATAGCGGCGAACAAACAGCCCGCCACTAATCCGATTGCCGACACGGAAATCAAAACAGCGAATTTGTTCTCCGAACCCGTGGCTTTAAGCGCATTGTGCATTTCGTTCAAAGCCGCTTGCAGTCGTGACTTTTTCGCCTTGCCTTGTGCCAATCGTACTTTGTATTTGAGGCTCTTTTCCTTGTGCAGAAGCGTCAGCAAATCATTCCCGATTCGCTCAGGTGTCAGCCCAAGAACCACACAAATCCCAAAAATCATGAGAACAATCGCAATAACTTTAACTAACATTGATTACACCTTCCTTTCCGTCATTCGCATATTTGTTGACTAAATTCTGCGGCATTCCGTTCTCAAGCAAGCGTTTTTTCAGTCCGTCAGAGACGACGTTTCGCCGCACAAATCCGCCGTCAATGCACACCTTGCCCACATCGTCACGGTACTGGTTACGTACTTCATACGTCCACAACGGACGAATATCGTATTGGTCTCCATCTCGGTAGGAACATTCTGCAATCTCCATAAGGTGACGTTTACCGTCCTCTAATTGTTTCATAAAAATCGCAATGGGGAACGCTTCGCAGACAAGCCGAATGATAATCGGGAACGGCACATTCGAGTATTTTTGCAAGCATAAAGTTGCCAGCCGAGTGTAAATCCCCTGCGTCGAACTGGCGTGTGTTGTCGTCAAGACCGTGTGCCCTGTACGGCTTGCTTCCTGTGCTTCCCACGATTCCTCGTTCTTCATTTCGGCGACAACTAACCCCTCGGGGTGCATAGTCAGACCTGCCGTGAGCAAGTTCATAATCGTGACGTTTCGGTTAGGGTCGTCGCTGTCACGAGTCACCATATGAATCACGTTGTTGATTACGTTTCCGTTTTCGTCAAACTTGCGTAAATCGAACTCACGCACAGACTTCTCAATGGTAATCAGCCGTTTGTGGTCGGGGTAAAAGCTCATAATATCTGCCATAAAAGTCGTCTTACCCGAACCCGTACCGCCCGCATAACACTGCGAAATTCCGTAGATGAAACAGTCTTTAAGAAAACTGTGCATATCAGCAGTACAGGTATCAGATTCGATAAACTGCTCCCGCGTGATTTTCTGTGGGTTGACAATACGGATACTCGCCGAAACGCCGATATGCTCACCAACTACAATCGGGTGAGTAGCGGTAATACGAATGTTACCGTCAAGATACCCGGTGACAATCGGGCGGGATTCGTCAAACACAAGTTTGTTGTTATGCAACAACCGCCGCATGATGTCAATGGCGTGCTGCGGCGACGAGAAATGTTCCTGTAACTTAAACGGTTTCCCGCCAATCGGATGCACGGCGATGTCGTCCCACGCATTGATGTTAAGTTCCTCAATTTCCTTGCTTTTGAGGTAGGGTGTGAGGAACGAATACTCCGCCATTTCGATGTAAATAGAGTCCACAACATCGCTTAAAATACAACCATCGACGTAATAATTGTTGTCGATGACATACTGCTTGATGTATTGCTTTACCATCTCGGATTTGTCCGATTCGTACAATGTCGAGGCGTAGTGTTTCGCAACGTACGCCTGCGTTTCGCTCAGTAACATGGGGAACGTAATCAGCTTTTTACGGACAGTTTGAGTCTCGCTTTCGGCTCTGTTTTTTCGCTCAAACAAAGGTTTGTTATTACTACTTTTCATTTCGCACCGCCCTTCATCAAATCGTCAGCAATGGCGTCGAGCATTTTACTGTAATCGCTTTTCGGAACAGCCTCTAACGCTCTGTCTTCGTTCCACATCTGAGGGACTTTCTCACAATACGGAATCACAGCGTCAACGCGAGAAATCGCATTCTCCATTGTCGTCACGTCATGCGCGAATTTCCCGGTAACAGTCAAGCAACGAATGTAGCTGTTGTAGCCGTACTGCTCGGAAATCAAAATCGGTTCCTGAGACTTGTAGAACGCTAATCCGTCGTTATCACACGAAATCAAGTACAGCACTTCATCCGCGCCAATCAGCGACTTGCTGGTCATTCGGTAGGACACGTCACAACTACAGTCGATAATCGTATAGTTGAAAATGTGACGCATTTGCATAAGAAACTCGTCAAACTTTTCGCCCGTCGGGAACGCGTAGGTCAATAGATTTTCATCCGAGTTGTAGCCCACGTATGCAATGCCGTTGTGCAAGTGCGTCTGCTTGTAAATCGCAGTTTCGTTGATTTTTTCGCAGGACAAAATCCGCCCCAATGAGATTTCTGTGCTCGCCTCAGCGGACAGCAATGGAATCAACGGTTTTGTGTGGTCAATTCCGATGACCGCTACTTTTGCCTTGCTGTCAGCTTTGACAATCGCTTTTGCAAGATTCACGCTCGTGACGGTTTTGAAACTCCCAGAATTACCGTACACGGCGATGATTTTATGCACATCAGTCATTCGTATCACCTCCGAAACTCGCAGATTCCATGACTGAAATTTCAGTTTCCATTTCTTCCATGTTCTCATAAATTTGCTCAATCAAATCCATCTGCATTTGAACGTATTCGTCACGCATTTCTTCATCACGGCTCACAAAAACAGCGTGGAGCGTGATATGCTCACACTCGGCAAGCCGTAACACTTGCAAGTTATCGTGCAGAATTACCGTGATTGTGCTGGGCATCGAAATCTCGCCGTTTTCGTCCGGAGCAGGCGCGCGTTCGATGTTATCGCCGCCGTTACCCGAAGTCGTCGTCAGCACTTCAACGTACTGCAATTCGTCGAAAAGGTGTGCCACTCTGTCCGAGTCAACCATGACAATCCTGATAATATCGCCGGTCATGAGCTTGCCTGAAAATCCGCTTGCAAAGTTGTTGATTGTCACTGACATTGCAATTTCGTGTTCCTCTAAGTTGCGTAACATGGAGTCGGTGGTATTCACCGAAGTAGTCAGCATTTCAGGGAGCAAGAGACTGCCCGAAAACAAGTCCGACGCGGCGTAAAGCCCGATGACTGACTCGCTGTTTGTGATAGCGTTTTCGGGTAAGTTATAACTCCCCATTTGCACTACCGACAGCATATTTTCGGTGATTTGTTGCCCCTGAAGCACGGGTGCGTTCAGCACCACAACGGGTGTTTTTCCGTCAAACGCTTTATTGAACAACGGCGAAATGCCAAACACAAGCACAATCGCCGCCGCGACGCTGATTAACCCTAAAAGAGTTCTGTTTTTTAACATTTAGAAATTCCCCTTCCAAAAAGATAATAGTAGAATTAAAGCAAAACCGCCGCACAAAAAAGGTGCAAGCGGTATTGCTTTGTTTTTCAAGTCTTGTTTTTTGAGTTTTTGGTATGCACTAACGCTTAGAACCATAACAGTTAAGCCGATTACGGCGGACACGAATCCGCCGTAAACGCCTAACACAAATCCAAACGCCGACACTAATTTGACATCGCCCATGCCGATTTTGTTACCGCTGATGATATTACAAATCAAGAACGGAATAAAGCAAAAGGCGAGACCTAAAGCGCGCTGCCCGAGCGGTAAATCGTTGACAAAAAAGGCGGCGATGATGACAATAACGTGCACAACATTTTCGATTTTGTGTGTGCGAATGTCATGCACCGACACCCAAATTAAGAGCAGCAGCAATGCGGAACTTGCGATGATTGCCGTCATTGCGACGGAGCGGGAGCTGCACCGCCGCCGCCTCCGAACATCGTACTGATTTCAAGATTAAGTCGAGGCATAATCACCGAATTCCACAGCAAAACAAGCCCCGCAAGTACCAACGCGCCGATGACAACCGCTATAATTATTTTGATGGCGGTGTCAACGTGCCCTTCCCCGCGAGTGTCCGTAAAACGGCTTAAAACCTCACTAAAACGGCATTTTGCTTTTACTTTTGCAACCGCAAACTTTGTAATGATTTTGTTCATAATGAACCTCCAAAAAAGTAAAAAATAACTCCATTACAGTAATGCAATGGAGTGCGTGGAATGTTAATTTTTAAAATTCTAAGGCGGTACGCCCGAAAAGTGCAAATTGTGTTCAATCATCGCCACACCTCGTCCAAAACAGGGCTCGACAGACCGACCACAAATCGCAGAATTGCAAGTGCGTCTTGAATTGTCGGGTTCGGCGAATTTGTGTTGGTAATCAACGCCGCCGCACGAGCGTCTTCGCACTGAGTAATCGGGTTCGACAAGCCAACGAGATACCGCAGAATCGCCAGTGCGTCCGCGATAGACGGCTCCGGACTGCTGTCCGTAACCCGCCCTAATCCGAACGCACCGCCGCGTTCCGGTGTCGGAATTGTCGGCTCTGTTGTAGTTTCGGTCGGAGTTGTTTCTGTTGTTTCAGTAGACGAAGTTTGTGTAGTTGTGGGCGTTGTTTCTGTTGTTTCAGTAGACGTAGTTTGTGTAGTAACAGGTGAAGTTGTTTCGGCAACACAAACACACTGATTTTCAAACTCGCTACACTTTTCACAACGCCACAGAGCCGAAACGGTAATCGGTTCGACTGAATCAAACTCGCCTACATACGCCCGAGTTCCGTCAGCGTTGAACGCTGTAAACCGCACACCGTCACGCTCAAAAAAGTAGCCGTTGAACGTGTAATTTGAACGTGTCGGCGGCGTAACCAAGTCGGGAAATTCCGCGTTAAGAATCTCGCCGTCAACTACGGGACGCTCTAAAATGATTTCGTCAAACTCACCCATACCGCCGTTATTCTCGAAAACAAGCGGGAATCTTGTCTGCACAAAATGTGCATACGCCACGCGATGAATCGGGGATTCAGTTTCTTGTACTAAGCTAACCCTCCAAGCTCTCAGACCGTTTTCGTCAAAATAACGAACGGTGTTATCAGTAACATTTCTGCTCGAATAATAGCCCCAAAAAACGTGTAGCGGTGTAGGCGGCTTGGGCGGCGTAATGCTCTCAGGCAGAATCGGTCGTCTTGCTGATTCCGGTAAAAACCACCCCGAATACTCGTAATCGCCCGTGCCGTTATTATGCTCCAACAGCAGCTCCAGCGCGGGATTCGCCCATCGTGCGAACAGCGTGATGTTGGTCGTACCGTTCCACAGTTCGCCGAAAACTCTGTTACCGTTGGAATTGTAAAACCGCGTACCGCCGATGTTAGGCTCGGTGTAATACCCGCCGAAAACCTGCGAAGGAAATGGCGAATTCGGCGGAACGATTCTGTCGGGGAGCGGCTGTCCTGTCGTCGCCGTGACGTACTCCGTACCGCCCGAACCGCTTTGATTGTCAAGGACAATCGTGTGCATATTCGCACTGACCGGATTCGCGAAACTCCCTGTGATGTTCAGTGCAAATGCGATTGCAATTGCTGCTGAAACGGTTGAAATAATGCGTAATTTGTTCATTTGTTATTACCTCTTATTTTCTTATTTTTGCGTGATTTAATTCACGACTTTTACATACTATCTCGTTGCTGCGATATGCCAATCATCCATAAAAACACCTTCGATTACAAGCGGATTGCTCGCCGTCAGCACAGTCAATCGTCCCGCAGGCGTGTACGCGTTATCGCTGCTTGCAATGACGTCATAATTCGTGCCGTCAGCCAGCCACCACGGCGTATAGTGAACACGGCTGTTGTACGTGCTGAAGCGGTTTCGCCGGAACACAAACCGATTATTCACCTGCTCCAATTGGCGGTTGTATGACTGATACCCAAACTCCCGAAACCACACCGAAACGTACTGCGGAGCGGTTGCATAATTAGTTGCCGTCGCCGAGTGATACGTATTCGTTGAAGTCGCACCTGTCCGCTCGTGCGTCACCGTAATCCTGATGAACGGGTCGGTCGAGATATTCACGCCGTACCCCGATTTCATAAACGTCTGATAGTTCCGCGTATACGCCGTGGGATTGCAGAAATCAGGCGTCAGATTCACATTACCGCCCGAAATTTCGGCACGGTACATAATCTTGTGAAACTCGAAATGATACTCCCCGTCAACCTGTACGACGTTGCAATCCCAGACGTACCATGCCCCGCTCGGATTGCCCGATGAAGTCATACCGCGGCGGGTATTGTCGGCGTTCGTCGGCGCGTACCCGATGCTCTGCTGCGTGTCGTCTAACGTTGGGTCGGGCGGCTCGGATTCCATGTCGTTGTCGTAAATCTCGATGGTCGCATTGATTGTACTTGCGTACCGATTCGCAGTGCCCGTATTCTGCCGATTGAAAAAGTATCCGCGTGTTGAAGTCGCCGTTGCGGTCAGCGTTCGCGGCGTTGACGGCGTTTTCCATTTCACCCACACCAACTGCTCGCCGCCGGCGGGAATGTAGATGTTCGGAATGCTGTACCGCGTTCCGTTAATCGTAATCGTCGCTGTGGCGGGGTTGCGGGACGTTATCGCACTTGATTCAATCCAGTTGCCGCCCGAATGCTGCACGTTGGCGAGCCGAAACGGAGTCACCACCCACGTATCGGTCGGGTACGCGAACGACGCACCGCCTTCGGTTTCAAGCCTCGGAGTTTCGCTGAAAAAGTTGACGTACCCGATTCCAAGCTGGCGAATGATGTCCTCGTTTGGCACGCGGCTCGTGCGAGTGCCTGTCCACGCGTTTATTCGGAATTCGCTGTTCACAAATTCATCGGTCTCAAGGAAAATCGCAAGAGGCAGGTTCTGCCGTGTCAACGCTCCGACTCTGTAGTTCAAACTGCCGCCGGACAGTTGGTCGAACAACGCGGCTTCGGTTGCTGTCATAGCGTAATTCACGCTCTCGTATCGGAAATACGCCATAGGTTCAAGGGCGAGTTTGTACCCGTTTGACGACAGCTCTTCCGGCGTAAATCCAAACTGTGCTACAACCCACGAAAAATGGTTTATGTCCGAAAACCACTCGCGAATCGCCTCAACCCGTGATGCCGAACTACCGCCGCTCATGCTGGACGAAACGATTCGGGGCAGGGGCGTGGTCGGGTTGATGTACGAGTATGTTGTGGTAAAGTTTAACGCACTGCTTACGTGTTTATAGTCAAACTTTGTTTTTTGCCTATAATTTACGATGTTGCTCGTTGCGATGTTGTAATTTGTAATATCAATCGCGTTTGTAACAGGTCTCCCTGTTGTCGCGTTGACGATATACGTCCGCAAACCGTCGGCGGTGGAAATGAAATCGTTGTTCCTTGACGAAACCACCCAGCCGTTATTCCTGTTTGCGCGCCGAAGTCCGCCGCCTCCGCCGTCAACATTCGGGTTGCCCGCGAAAAAGCTCTGCGTGAGTATGACTGCCGATAACAGCATACTCAGTGCCCGTAAAAAGTTTTTCTTCATACCGTACCTCCGAGTTCGTGTATTTTTGCGTGAGCCGTATCAAGTGCCGATTCGAGTTTTTCGATTTGCGCCTGTAATGATTCAATCATTGCATTTTTGCCGGAACGCTCAGCTTCCCACTGCACACGCTCATTATGAATCAAAGTTTCGAGAACGTCGCAACGGTGTGAGGCTTCTGCGTATTTGCTGAGAAAATCAGTATCTTCCGGCGGTTTATACTCTTTTTCAGAAGGCTCTTCAGCAGGCTTAGGCGGCATTACAACAGGAATTGTGACAGGTATTGGCGGAGATAGTTTCGCTTTTTCTTTCGCACGAAGTTCATCGTAAACCGGACGAATTTTTAACTCACCGCTGTCGATTTTTTTCATGACTTCCGGCGGTGCGTTTTCGTCGATATACTTCAAACGGTCGTATTGTTTACCGCTCATATTGAGTGCTTTTCCGACTATATTACGTGTTTCGCCGCGTTTAAGATACGGACCCGGGTCCGTATCTTCCGTAAATCCGCCTTTACCGCCGATTGCTTTTCGTTCCAATGCTTTAACAGATTCAAGCCGTTCAAGTTGCCGTCCATAGTCGAGCTTTTCAGACTCCGTAAACTCTACACGTTGTTCGTTTTCGCCGATTTCGATACGCAACATTTTCTCTGCATCATTCGGTGTAAGAACATTCACATCGACCTCATTCCAACCAAGCGATTGAAGAGCCATAATCCGCCGAAGCCCCGCAAGAAGTTGATACTCGCCGTCCTCTGTGCCTGAAAACGGCATAACTGTGACAGGGTTAATCAGACCGTTTTGCTGAATATCTGCCGCCAATTCCTCAATGTTGATGATGTCCTTGCGAATCCGCTCAGCAATCTTGATTCTGCTGATTTCAACTTTCACCATTTCGCGCCTCCATTCGCAGATACTTTTCGCTGTCAGGGCGAATACCTGCATTGTAATGGTCTACAAGAACGCGGCAAAACGCTTTTCTCATTTGCGGGTCGTTCGAGGCACGTTTGCCGTTCGGCACAAGGTAGATGTAATACTGCCAGATGTCTTTGAGTTTTTGCTTTTTCATACGCCGTGCAAAGTCTTGTTTCCCGAAACGATTCACAAAATCCGCAACACCCACGATAAACTCGCGGTTTGTCGCATTCTTCACACCATTCCACGTTTCGCCGAGAAGTGAGAGTGTGTCATTTAAGACTTCATACCCATACACTTCCACCACGATTTCAAGGGCGAAAATGCTTGTAATTGCATTGGAATCACGCCTCGAACCGCTGATTTTGAAACCGTTCGCAAGGGCGATTTTTTCGATGTTTACACACATTTCGTCTTTTGCTTCAAGTCCGGCTTTGAACAGATTAAACTTGGACAGCGGGCGGTTGTTTTTGTTTTGCACCCGAAAATATGCCGCTTCCTGTTCGTAACTCAACCCGGATAAAACGATAAATTTTGCGTGTGTATAATTTTGCTTACGAAGTGCCGCAACACGATGGTTTCCGTCGAGCAGGTAATAACTGCCGTCACGTTCACTGACAATCGGAATGCCGAGCCATGTTTCGTCGAACTCCGATGTAATCCACATCACCTGACGGCTGTTAGTCGGTCGCTGGTACGCCCCCATTTTAATGCAATCGAGAGAGATTTCCTCGATTCGTTGGTTAGTTGTTTTGAAATTGTTCATATTCTTTCCCTCCATAAAAAAAACTGCTCACTCAAAGGAGTAAGCAGTTTACGATTTTATTTGATTTTGCTTGGGTTAGCGGGAATTCCGCCATGCCTCGTATTCCTCATAGGTAATCACTTCGCCGCTCGGCGTCACAACTCTGTCAAGCCGAACATTGCCGTCCGGGTCGGTGTAGAACCGATGTCCGTCACTTTCAACGTCCATAATAGTTACTTCACCAGAACCGTTGTCTTCTCCCCAGCCGAGAACAGGATGCCAAACATATTTTTGACCGTTTTCGATTCTGTAATACCAACCATTTGAATCTATGCCCTGTGCGCCTTCGGGCATACCGTCTGTTTGCGGCGGAGTTGTCTGTGCCGCCGGCGGATTTTCGGCAACCTGCACATCGCGTTCTTCGAGAATCTCCGACACACGCTCGTCAGGCACTTCGACTGGTGCAAGCGTGACCTCCACCACTGGAAGTTCATTTTCGGGACTGCCTGCTGCTACAGTTTCCGCCGTACTCGGTGCGTTCCGAGTTGTCACCGAACGCCGCGTAGCCGCCGGAGTTTCGCCTGGTTCAGCTTCCGGGACGGCAGTGCCGGCGGGTTCAACGGTAGCCGATTCATTCGCCGAAATCGGGGTTGTTTGATTGTCGGGTGCAAGATTCGCAATCGCAACCACTGCGATTAGCACGACTGCCCCCGAAACGATTCCCGCAATCGTTTTGCTTTTTCGCGTTTCTAAAGCTTCTAAAAATTTCATAACTTTTACCTCCATGTTTGATTAAATCGTTTCAAACTCTTGACAAAATCTATTATACAGTGTATAATAGAATATATCAAGAATTTTTTAGGCTACATTATCACCCCCATTCTTGTCGATTTGAGCGAAATACTGCGACAATGCCGTGTCGATGATTTGCTCAATTTCGCTTTTTGTCTGCTCCGCTGTGAAGTATTTCCCGACAACCGCCGACTTCAGCGAGAACGCTTTCGGCTTGTCCGAGCCTCGCGGTTTGCCCGTCTTTTCGCCCGACATGATTTGCAAAATCGCTTTTTCGGTGAGTTTGTTTTTCTCATAATACTCCCGAAGTAATGCCGCCATTTTCATGTCAACTTTGCGGTCGCCGGTTTTGATTGTGTCGGCGATTAGCGATTGACTGTCCGACTCCTCTATAAAGGAGAGGTCGTAAGCGGCTAAAAATGCGATTTCGCCGGAATCTACGAGCGATAACAAATCTCTGTTGAGCGTTGCAAGTCGGATGTATCGTGCGACTTTTGCATGAGATAACCCATATTCACCGCCCACTTTCTCTCTGTTTGTCAACTTCTGCACAACTTGTGCAGAAGACTCTTGAACGCTGTTATCATGCGGCTTCAAGAGCGTTTCAATCTCTGAAATTAAGTCAGTTCGCCTGCCTTGACATTTCATTGCTTCATAATGTTGTGCAAGACACAAAGCTCGTTCAGAGTGCGACAAATCCGAGAATGAACGCTGTCGCAGATTCGTTTCAGTGACAATCAGAATCGCGTCTTCTTGACTGAGGTCAGTTTTGACGACAACCGGTCCCTTTGTCAATCCCGCAATCTTAGCCGCATTCACGCGATTGTGCCCACTCAAAATGATGTGAGAATCGTCTTTATCCCACAGAATAATCGGGAGCAGAATCCCGAATTGTCGGATGCTGTCAACCATGTCCGCCAATTGCTGACCTTCGTAGAGCTGAAAAATGTGACCGGGGAACGGTTTCATGCGGCTGAAATCCATCTCTGTTGCGACGGGTTTTAGAGTTTCGCCGACATTATCTTGGGGGATTTCGACATTGCCCGAAGAAACTTCAGGCGGTGAATCGAACGTGAAAAGGTCGCCGAAGTCCGGTAATTGTTGTTTAGCCACTCGACATCAACTCCTTTACAAAGTTTTCGTAGGCAATCGCGGCGGGGTTATTTGGCAAATACTCGCAAATCGTCTTTTGATACAAACTCGCCTCGGCAACCTTGATTGAGCGCGGAATCCGCGTCTTGAAAATGTTCACTTTGCCGTCAAAAGCCTTGCTAATCATTTCCTTGACGTGCGCCGAAACGAGTGTCCGCTCGGAATCCATCGTTATGAGAATCCCCTCGATTTGCAGTTTTTGCTTACGATTTTGGTTGATGGCGTTGTAATGCCGCATAAGTTCCGCAAGCCCCTGCGTTGAGAGCAACTCCGCCTGTGTAGGAATCACGATACTGTCCGCGCACATCATCACGTTAATCATCGGAGTTCCGAGTTGCGGCATACAGTCGATGATGATTTTATCATACCTGTCCCTGATTGTCGCGATAAATTCGGCGAGTTTGTATTCTCGGAAATCCGTACCCGCCAAGCTGCGTTCCAGCATGAAGAGCATACTGTTCGACGGAATTAAGTCAACGCCGTTTTCGCAGTGAATGATGTAGCATTCGGGTTCGGGTAGCGGTTCGCCAGTGATTACTTTGTTAAGCAGTGTCGAAATAGTGATTTCAAGTTGATTGGAATTCTTGACACCGCACAACATTGTCGCGTGACTTTGCCCGTCGTAATCAACACACAATACCCGCTCACCTTTTTTTGCCAAAAGATAGGCAAGTGCTGTGGCAGTTGACGTCTTGCCGACGCCTCCTTTTTCGTTGATGACTGAAATAACTTTGGCATTTCTTGGTTTTGTTTTGGTTTGCATACGTACCTCGTTCCTGAGCGTTTCGCTCCATATTATAGTAGATTTTTGCCCGTGATTTCTGTGTCCCTAATGAAACACCCCCTTTTTTCGACGATTTTTACATAGCCTTTTTACACTTTGATTTGACAGAAAAAAATAGAGACAAACCGTATAAACCCTTGATTCAGCGGGTTTTACTGCTGTGTCTCTATTATACCATACGGGCATAACATAGGCATGAACGATTGCCAAAATAGGTGTGTTATGAATGCAGGTTCATCTGTTATTGATACATGGTGTACGACTTGCAGACTTAATGTTACGAGGTATTTATTGGGTTTGCCCCAATTATAACGATGAACTTCGTTACATCAAACATAGACTTTTGTTAGGAGGTTTGTTTATGAAAACCAAAAAATGTTTTTTTACAACCGTTGTTGCAACCCTGTTGCTCGTTTCGCTTGGTGGTTGTTCTGAACTACAGCGCAACGAATCAGATAGTTCTCTTGCTGTTGATAGAGTTGAGGCTTCGTATGCTCCTTTAGTCATTCTCGGTTCTGACCGTAATGCCGAGAAAGTCGATTTTAAGAACGAACTTGTTGCGGCAATTCAATCTTCACGTTCTATGAGCAAAAACGACGAACGCCATGGGACGTATTCGATAAACAAGATTTCGGAAATAACGGAGTTTTATTTTCCTACGCACGAAATTGATGGCTTTGAGATGTCTTGTTTAGGAGTTTTATCGGGGGCGTTTACTTTTGACTACGCACCGCTTAATCCTACGGATGAAATGTTAGACAAAAACGGGAATTATTGCTTTTCTATGGATTCGGCGATTCAACTGTCTATAGTAAGGGAAGGTGCTTTTGATGATATACCCTCACCGCCGACACTTGGAAGCATCGCAAGAGGAGGCGGAGAAATTCGGGGCGATTTTGTTTACGATGACAGCCCGTACCACACTCTAATTGCGGGGTTGATTGGCGATACGTGGTTTTATATGTATGTTCCTAAAGAATTAAACGAGTTTGAGACTTTGCGCGACATGGCAAACCAAGTCGTCAAGTCAGCAGAGTTAGTTAAGGTGAAATAATACAGTGTCAAGTTTATTATCCGACACTGTTTAATGTGCTCTAAAAATTAAAATACAAGAACGGGTTATACCCTGCGCTGACTAAATACGCAGTACAGCCCACGAAGATTGTGATAATCACCACCACCGCGCCGTAATTTACTAACGGCGCGGCGCGTTTGTTCAGCGCGGCAACGGCTGATTTCGGCAGTTCGGTACAACCCACCGCACACAACGCAAACATCACCCAGTAGTTCATGACGAGATACGCCGCTTGGTCATCTAAAAGTCCGCCTCCGCGAACGCCGAACATCACCGCAAGCAACCCGAGCGAGTCCCACAATGTCGGCAGGTCAAACAACGTCCACATCATCACCACGACAAGCATTACGTAAGCGTTGCAGACTACAGCAGGCAGGCGCGCCAACGCCTTATTCAAGAACAACTTTTCGGCAATGACGAACACGCCGAACAGCGCGCCCCACAAGATGAAGTTCCAACTCGCGCCGTGCCACACGCCCGTAGCGAGCCACACTACTGCAAGGTTAAGAACCGTCCGTGCGCGCCCGTTGCGGCTGCCTCCGAGCGGGAAATACACATAGCTCTTAAACCAGTTACCTAACGTCATGTGCCACCGCCGCCAAAACTCCGATACACTGCGCGCCGAGTAGGGGTAGTTGAAGTTTTCGGGTAAACTAAACCCCAACATTCGTCCTAACCCAATCGCCATATCGGTGTATCCCGAGAAGTCAAAATAAATCTGAAACGTGAACGCCAAAATGCCCAACCATGCCGTCATAGTCGAGATTTCGCCAAAGTCGGCGATTTTAACTGTCGCCCACAACAACCCGATGTTGTTCGCAATCAGGACTTTCTTGCCCAGCCCCAACACGAATCGGCAAATCCCCTCATACGCCGCGTCAAGGTTGATTTTGCGGCTGTCTAATTCAGTGGCGATTTCTTCATACCGCACAATCGGGCCCGCCACAATCTGCGGAAACATGGTCACGAACGCTGCGAAACTCACGGGATTCTTCTGCACGGTGATACGCCTGCGATACAAGTCAATGGTGTATGACATGGTTTGAAACGTGTAAAAACTGATTCCTATAGGCAGAGCCAAGTCAATGTTGAACAGTTCCCGCTCCGCAATTGCATTGATGTTCTCCGCAACGAATCCGCCGTACTTGAACAACCCGAGTAGCGACAGATTCAGCGCAACGGACAGCACTAACCCGAGTTTGCGTAGTTCCGGGCGTTTATCATTGTAGTGAATCATCAGCCCGAAGAGGTAGTCAAACAGCACCGACACGCACAAAATCAACACATAGAGCGGCTCACCCCATGCGTAAAATAGTATCCCGCCTACAAACAATGCCGCATTCTTGAGCGGACGCGGCAGGACGAAGTACAGAATGAAAAATGCAGGCAGAAACAAAAACAGGAATGTTAAACTCGAAAAAACCATTAAACCGGACCTTTCAAATATAGTGCCACGGGAAGAACTTGAACGCTCCTAAGCCGAGAACGCGAAATACCCCCAAGTCGATTATATCGGGCAGAAGACCGCCTGTATAACCAGACAACATTAGTATTACATCTATGCGTTTGAGTTTTTTCATAAACGCGAACGAAATCAAGAATGTGGGCATCGACAACGCTATACCTATGTCAACATATGAAGGCAAAGGGTGGCTGTGTGGAATTAAATCCATAATCCCATGTAATGCGACATTACAAGCTAAAAGAATTATGTAAATTTTCTTTTCGGGTTTGTCGGCTGCTTTTTTGCGAAAAAGCAAAGACGTTCCGATACCGACTGCCGCGTGAATAGACACCATCATAAACTTAAACTCCTCACTAAGTTATTATAATCATAATCACACACGTTCATCGCGTCAAGCAAGGCATTTACCGACAGGTTTTCGGGTAAATCCATGGCGCGCAATAACGCTTTGCGGCGGCTTGACGCGTTCGCGCCGCCAATGAATCCGTCGTCAAACAGAATCTCCCTCGTAATTGTCTCGACACGGCGCGTGACTGCGCCTCCGTCCGCACACGCTTGTGTGATTGCATACGCCGACAGCCGTTCACGCAGGACTGCCACAGCCGTGTCCTCCACTTCAAGTAGATTCGGGACATAGACGTGGTGTACTTTACAGCCACGCAAGCAGTCATTGAGATAGTTGCGAATCTGCCGCCCTGCGTTATCCGAATCGGTGAGCAGAATCACCCCGACAGTCCGCGCATATCGGCGAATATGCGCGAGTTTCGCCTTGTCTTTGTACACACCGAACCCGTGAACGGGTATAACAACCGTGCTTGAATCCAACACGCTTTGTAACACCGCACGGTCACACTTGCCCTCTACTATAACGGCTTGTTTAATGTGGAGTTTAGTCATAGTTGACCTCTGTTCCATAACTGTTCATAATCACCGTAGGTGATGTGCGCCATGTATGTGTTTTTGCCATTTTGCGCGACGAAATCAAGACAACGGTCTAAGTTATCATAATCACCCAACTTATAATAAATTCTTGCCATGCTTAATTGGGAGTAAACCATTACACGCAAGTTTTCGGTGATTCGGGCTTCGTTAAAATCTCCAATGAAAGCGTTTAGTGCCAATTCATAATTGCCATTTTCTATGTCAAAATAATTGTTCATAATCATTAAATTGCGTACAACCATATTCGCAACATATTCCGGTGCTTTCAGATTATTAAACCAAATCAATTGACGATAGTAAAACATGGTTCCTTCAACATTTCTCGCTAAATACATTGTGTCACACAAGCTCGCTGTTATAAGTACCTGCGCGTGAGTGAGTGTTGTTTTATCGGTCGGAGATTTTAGTTCTGATTCTGCGTCTTTAAGGATTTTTATTGCTGTTGTAAAATCGCCTTTGTCAACATATGCCGAGGCTAAGTTGTGGAAAAGCGAGTATCTTAGGTTTTTATCTCGTCCGCACTTGTCGTAAACCGCCTGCCATGTGCGAATGTAATTATCGGGCTCGCAATTATTCAAAAAACCGATAATGCTGTTTACTATTCTGATACGTTTTTTCCTGAGCCGCCATCTGATAACAGCAAAAATTATTTCCACTGTCATTACAAAAATTATCGCAACAATAAGTGTCTCGGTATCGTCTTGAATGGAATACCTGATTACAAGAATCCCTACACTTGCGATAAAAACTTCGATAATTCTTAATGGTGCAGTTGCTTCTTCCCACTTTTTACTAAAGAATTTGCTCAACATAACGCCAATAACCTCGCAATCGCCCGTTCCATAATCACCCTGTCCTTGTTGCTCATGGACGCGGGGGAGGATTTGAGCTTGTAATCCGCCTCACACAACACTTGAACGCACCCGCGAATCTTGGACACAGGCAGGCGCGCGGCCGCCGACATTGCTTTATCGACTGTCCACGCGCGATTGGGCGGATAGGCAAAATCGCGGACAATATCTGCGGCGCGTTTCCCCGCCGCCGACGCGATTGCCGCGCGGTACAGGTCAATAAACGTCATGGACAGCGTTGACATAATAACGACAGGCGCGTTGCCCTGTGCAATTAACTCGTCTAACAGTTTCATGGCGTTCGCGCCGCGTTTCGCGGTAATCTCAGCCGCCAACGCAAACACACCCGAATCCAACTGCCGTGTGGTGAGTTTGTCAATGGCTTTGCGGTTTATTTCCCCGACGAATCCCGCATACGCACACAGTTTCGTCAACTCGTTGGAGACTAACGTGTAATTCCGCAGACACAGCCGCGCCAAATGCGTGGCGTTACTGCGCGAAATGCTGCACCCCAACTGCTCGGCTTTGCGCTCAATGCGCGTCACGATTGCCGCTTCGGTGAGCCTGTCAAATTCGATGACTGCGGCATTTTCGGCGGCGGGTTTAGTTTTAGTGGCTTTCTTGTTATGAGCGTTGACAGCGGTGACTAACTTCTTGGTTTTGACTTTCTTGAGGTCAGGCACGAACCCCGTCGCGTAGATAATCACGCAGGAGGAATCGCTCACGCCGGCTATAAGCTCAACAATGCTGTCCAACTCTTCCATTTTGAGCTTTTCGGCGTCTAAATCGTTAATCAGAGCCACTCTGCGTTCCGCGAACACAGGCAACGCGTTTACAAAGTCTGCCATGTCCGACAAGTCCGCCGTGCGTGTGAATCGCGCAAAATTAAGGAGGGGGTCGCCCTCCCCCAATGCTTTTTCGGCGATTTGTTTGGCATACGTCTGCACCAAAAACGCCTCCTTGCCGTGCAGGTAATACACGCGGCGAATCACGTCGCTTTTCAACTCTTTGAGCAATTGTTCTTCGGTCATGATACTTTCTCCTTAAACTTCGGGGAAACTTCAGGGCTCTATTATATAGTACAGCGGTTCAAAATACGCGCTATGTTCATATTCTTCCAAAATCGGAACACTTCGCGATACGTACACCACGCAATCGCTGTCAAATTCGCGTTTGCGGCGGACGCTCCCCGATGCGATTATTATATCGGCAGGGCTTGCGTCGCCGTTAGACGCGCGCGTGAACAGGATTGTATAATCGCCGATTGTCAGCATAACCTCATCGTCGCGGTTGTGCTGAATGTCTAACGTGAACCGCCCGCTGATGTCATATACGGCGTCGGTGTCAGAGGGGGATAGGTAGTCGGCTTGTTCACGTTTTGCGAAGTCTATGAACGATTTTTCGTTGTTGCGCGCTCTGCCGAGCAGAACCACCGCAGTGGGCGAACGTGCATAATCGCACATAAGCGCGTGGATTCGCGGCGTGTCGGCGGTGACTATCAGCAGTTCTGTTTCGCCCTGCCGCACCTGTACGACAGCCGCCACACTGTCCGACGCTATGGTGATGTACACACGCTGTGAGCGTGTAGCGTGATAGTCATACACGCGAGTCATGAGCAGTAGCGCGGCGAGTGTGATTGCCGTTGCCTTCACCGACCGCTTAACTCCGGGCGTCCGCGCTTCGCTTGCGCCCTCCGCAGGGTTCGGCAAAGCCGAACCTCCTTGGCTTTTCACTGATTTATACGAAACGTGAACAATTGCAATCGCCGAGAGTGCAAGCGCAATCCACAGCGGCACAAACCAATAGTCAAGCGATAGCCACGACCAACGAAAACTACCTCCAAAAGCTAACATTTCTGTCATAATCCGCGACATGAGCCCTGCCACCAACAATGGGAGCTGAGCCAACGGCGGATACCAACACAATGCCGCAAACAGCATTACACCGCCCACTGCGACAGTAAAAAACGGTAGTATTACTACGCTTGTGAGAAGTGACAGAAACGAGAATCCGCCAAAGTAAATCGCCGACACGGGCAGTACGCACAAACTCGCGCAAGCCGAAGCCACAAAAAGCTCTTTTATGCGGAATAGCTTGGTTTTATCGGCGTTTTTCAGCAGTAACGGCGCGATTACGCCCACGCCGAATGTGCCCGAAAAAGACATCAGCAACCCTGCGTCAAAGACGGCATAGGGTTCAAACAGGAGAATCGCGAACAACGCGAACCCTAATGAGTTAAACGTCGTCCCGCGCCGCATGAATACCTCACCGCCGAATGTTATAACAAGCATGATTGCCGCGCGTATGACTGAAACGCTCAACCCCCAAAACACCGATAACGCCGCCAAAGCGACGAGCATGAACGCGAACTTGACGCGGCGGTTTTTCTCCCACGGCGTAAACGCGAACACCAACATCGCTATGTGTGCGACTAACGTCATGTGCAGACCCGACACCGCCGTGTAATGCGACGCGCCTGCAATGCGGACGTTTTGGCGCATTTCGGGCGACAGCCCCGACGTGTCCCCTAAAGTGACCGCGCGGAGTAAATCGCCTACCTCACCCGGGAACGCCAACCCAATCTCGTTTTGAACGTATTCGTTATGGGCGCGGATTCGCGTGAGAAACGAGAACTCGCCCTGTCCGACGAACGTCACATAGTCGGCGTTTCCTCCCAAGAGAATGCCGCGCGCATGATTATAACTGCGTTCAGGAAACGTAGCCGTGTCGCGAATCAGGCGCAGTGTAGCCTCGGTGACGACTTCGTCGCCTACTGCTACGTCACTGTTTTCGGGCGCGATAATGCGTACGCTTGTGTTCACTCCTGCGACTTGTGTTTTGATAACGTAGTTCGCCGTGTAGAACGCCATGTCGTTCTTTTCGGTGACTGTGCCCGTCAGCGTGAGCGTTTCGCCTGCCTGTGCGAATACGGGTTGACGGCTCCTCACGTCATGCAGAGTGAACATCAACGCGCCTATGCTCATTGAAAAGCACATCAAGGCGATTGTTGCAGTCTTGTATTTGTTATTTAGCAGTCCGCAGAGCAATGCCGTCGCTAATAAAACACCGCTGATTACGAGCGAAAACGTGGTGTTTAGTGCGAATGCCGCCGCTGTCCCGCAAAAGTAGGACACGCCCACGACCGCCGCTTTGTTTCTTATACGTGGTGACGCGCTCACTTACGGAATTCTAACTTCGCGCCGAAATCGCCCAATGCCGCGCCGCCAAGCAGATGAATGTGCAAGTGTCGCACGGTTTGTCCGCCGTGTTCGCCGACGTTGGTAACAAGCCGCCAGCCGTCCTGCAACCCCAATTCGCGGGCAAGCTTGCCTGCCGTGAAAATCAGCTTGACGATTAGCGCGGCGTGTTCGGGGTCATCGTCGCTCAGCGTGTCCGCGCCGTCAATATGGCGTTTCGGAACGAGCAAAACATGAGTAGGTGCGGCAGGGTTAATGTCACGAAATGCAAACACGTCCTCATCTTCATATATGCACGTTGACGGGATTTCACCCTTGATGATTTTACAGAAAATACAGTCTTGCATAGTTTTTATAAGCCTCATTTCAAAATAATAGTTAATTCTAACATATTTTCACACAAAAGTCAAACATTTTTTGTCAAAAACGCTTGACTTTTTGTCCGCTAAGTGTTATTCTTATGGATACGATAAACATAAATAGACCTCTTGCGAAATTAAAATGCGGTGTCTTTGCGGTCAATTTTCCGCCATACTGCGTTGA
>WRJN01000014.1 GCA_009778605.1 Oscillospiraceae bacterium | reverse complement strand
CCGTTATCAAAAACGGCGCGGACACGCTTTACACTACCTATATTCTCGGCGAGGGCGCGTTCTCTTACGAGGATATAAGCGTCAAGAACGCATATGAGTTAGCGCGTGACCCTAAGACTAACGGAGGGGAAGATACGCTGTATATGCGACAGCGTAAAGTTTTCGCGCCGTATGGCATCAGCTATGAAAAGCAGATTCAGGCAAGCGTTTCCCCCACCGATGAGGAACTTGCGGACGGCGAAAACTGGACGCTCGCTAACATGGATTTTGATGTTTATGTTGACCATAAGAAGATTCCGATTGCGCGGATTATCTCTAAGGGTTAATCGTTATGGGTGTAACCAACACGATTATTGCGGGGGTTCGCTCTGCTTTAGTTTTAGAGTTTGGTGAGGACGTTTATGACATTCTCACCGAACGCCCTAACGGGGCGGTTTCTGACAAGTCGGCAGGCGGCGAGGTAAAAAGTTGTTTATTTGTTACCAATCGTATTCCGCGTGCCGGCAACGTCAAGGAACGGCTGTTCTCAAGTCGGCAATTGTTAGGTAATCGGTATGTACGCAGCGTTGGGCTTTGTGTGGAGTATCGCCCTGCTTGTGTGCGGGTGAATCCTTCTGCGAAAGTTCGTACGGAGGCGTTGCAGAAGGAGTTCGCGGACGTTGTGGACAGGTTGTTTACGTGTCTTGAATATATTGAGGTTGGTGAGGGCGGCGATGTTCTTCGCGGTCAGAGTATGCAGGGAGAGTATGTGGACGATGTGCTTAATTTTTACGTCAGCTATGACGTTTTTGTGGAGTATGGCTTTGGTGAGCCTGAACTTATGGAAAGTTTAGAGCGTGTACCAATAGTCGTTCGCGGTTAAATTCCGGCGAATTTACCACGTTCAGTCTATTGGTGCACGCTCTTAGCGTATAGCAGGAAGATAGGAGGAAGCTAAAATGGCTTTAGGCGGAGGCGCGTTTATCGCGCAGAATAAGGCGTTGCCGGGGACGTATGTCAACTTTGTTTCGTTGGCGCGTATGGGCTCGGCGTTTTCTGAAAGGGGAACCGCGGCGTTTCCTTTGGAGTTGGATTGGGGGGTGCAGGAGGAAATCTTCACCGTGACGAATGAGGAGTTCGTCAAGCATTCGCTCAAGATTTTCGGGTATGATTACGGCGACGAAAAGTGCCGCGCTTTGCGTGAGCTTTTCCGTAATACACAGACGTTGTATGGGTATCGCTTGGGTATGGGTGCGGACAAGGCGTCTTGTGCGTTCGGGACGGCGAAGTTTGGCGGTGTTCGCGGGAACGACTTGACGGTTGTAATCACGGAGGCGGCTGATGAGTTTCGCGTGCGTACGTTCCTCGGCGACACTGTTGTGGATTCGCAGGTTGTTGCCAGCGCGGAACAACTCACGGATAATGATTTTGTGGTGTGGAATGATGAGGCGGTCTTAGCCGTTACAGCGGGCGTTCCGTTCAGTGGTGGTAATAATGCTGCTGTCAACGTATCGTCGTATCAAAAGTTTTTGGACAAAATCGAGGCTTATGCGGTCAATGCGATTGGGGTTTGTTCGGAAGACGAACGCGTCAATTCTATGTTTGCGGCATTCACCAAGAATTTGCGCGATAATGTCGGTATGAAACTCCAGTGTGTGGTTTACGGTTGCGGTAACGATAGTCAGGCGTATGACCATGAGGGGGTTGTTGTTGTCAACAACGCAGTGGTTTCGCAAGAGGAAACCGTCCCCGAGTCGGCTTTGGTTTATTGGGTCACGGGGGCGATTGCGGGTACGCAGGTCAACCGCTCGACGCTCAACAAAGTCTACGACGGGGAGTATACCGTGGCTTGTGATTATACGCAACGCGAACTCGAAGAAGCGATTGCAGGTGGGTTGTTTACGTTGCATCGTGTGGGTGATACGGTTCGCGTGTTGGCGGATATTAACGCGCTTATTACGGTAAGCGATACCAAAGGAGATGTGTTCAAGGATAACCAGACCATTCGCGTCATTGACCAGATTGCGGGCGATGTGGCGGCGTTGTTCAACGAGAAGTATCTCGGGAGCGTGCCTAATGACGAGGCGGGGCGAATCAGCCTTTGGGCGGATATAGTTAAGCATCATGAGGAGTTACAGCGCGTTCGTGCCATTGAGGCGTTTTCGGACGATGATGTTGAGGTTCTTCCCGGGGAAGATAAGCGTTCGGTCATTGTCAACGACAAAGTTACCGTAGTCAACGCGATGGCACAGGTTTATATGACTTGTGTGATTGCCTAAGCTAAACAAGAGCGATTCGGGGCGGCTTTGCCGCTCCGATAGCTTGACGAGTATGATTATAAAAATGTGAAAGGCGGTTTTTTTAATGAGCAAGATAGTGATGAAGGGTAAGGACGCGATTTCGGCGAAACTTGCCGAGTGTTTTGTTACCATTGGCGGCAATCGCTACAACTTTATGCAAGCGATTGATTTTGAGGCGAAGTTTGAGAGGACGAAAACGAAAGTGCCGATTCTCGGCAACACCGGGGCGGGGAACAAATCTACCGGGTGGCGCGGGACGGGCAAGGCGACTTTCCATTATAACTCGTCGGTCTTTCGTGATATGATGCTCAAGTATAAAAACACGGGGCAGGACGTTTATTTCGAGATTCAAGTCACCAACAGTGACCCTGCTTCCAGCGTGGGCAAGCAGACGGTAGTTTTCGTTGACTGTAACATTGACGGCGGAATCTTAGCCAAGTTTGACGCGAACGGCGAGTATCTCGATGAGAAGTTGGAGTTCACTTTCGAGGACTTCCGCATGCCGCAGAAGTTTAAAGACTTGTCAGGTATGCGCTAAACAAGGGCAGTTCAATAGGGCGCGCTTTGAATTGCCTGACGGCGACGAAATAGCGTAAGAGTAATGCTGAAAGGAAGATGATACAATGAGTGAGCTTGCGTTTTTTTTGAAGGAGAACAAAGTCAAGAAGGATAACGTGCATTTTGCGGCTACTCAATCGTTAGTCAACGCGGACGGAGAACCACTTTTGTGGGAACTCCGTCCCGTGACTACGCGCGAGGACGAGGCGGTTCGTGAGGCGTGTACGGTGTATGATTCGGCGACGGGGCGGTTCCGATTGGATGCGGGGCAGTATATGGCGAAAATCGCGGCATTGTCCGTAGTTGAGCCGAATTTGTACAACGCCAATTTGCAGAATTCCTACGACGTGAGTACGCCCGAGGAGCTGATTCGTGAGATGATTGACTGCCCTGCCGAGTATCAGGCGTTTGTGAAGTTTGTGCAACGGTTCGGGGAGGTTGACGTGTCTTTAAGTGAGAGGGTTGAGCAGGCAAAAAACTAATCAAGGGCGATTTTGATGCCAAAATCGCCCATTATTGTTTGCATAATTTTAAGTTAATGCCGAGTGATTATTTGCGGCTGAGCCGTAACGAAAAGGCGTTTATCATAGCGAGTATCGGCGTTAGGAACGGAGGTGGGGCGTAGTGACTGATGTAGGGTTTATTGAAGAGCTGATGAATGGTAACAGTGAGCCGCTGACTGTGGACAGCACGGTCAATCACTACAGCCTCGGCGTTGGGGACGTGGTTGTTGACGTGGACAAAGATTCGCGCAGTTATGTTGAAGAAACGGACGTTTATGAACAGACGAGCTTTTTGAACGAGTCAGCGGCGGTGAGTAACGAGAGCGTTTTTGAAGAATCGAGTGTGGTGAATCATGCGAGTTTTGTCGAGAGCAAGTCCGACATAGTGAATGAAATTGTGGAGGTTCATGAGATTGTGAACGAATCACATGAAGCGAACGAAGTTTTTGAGAGCGGGGGCGTTGTCAACGAATATAACGATGTGATTGAGCAAGTGCAGAACGTCAGTTACCATGACAGCGTGGTGAACGACGTTCGCGAAGTGAATGAAGGCGGTGTTGTGAATGAAGTCAGCGAAGTCTGTGAGGGTGATAGTTTTGCAAGCCATATTGTGCATCATCATTCGTCGCCTGTTACTGTTAATTTTACGGCGAATAATGAAGTTCGTATGAGTGAGGGCGGTTCGGGGGCAGACGTAGAATCGGTCTTGTCGGCATTCGGTGAGAGGTTGGCCGAAGCAGTCGCTTTGGCGGCGGAGGGGGTACATTTGTGAGTTATAGTTTTTACTTGGGTGATGTGCGGCTACCTGTCGCGCCGGGACGATTGGACGTTCGGCATGGTAATCGGGTGCGGCGCGTTGATTTGGTGTCCGGCGATGAGGTTGTTTTTATGGGCGGCAAGACATTGTGTGAGGTTGAGTTTACGGCGTTGCTCCCGTACAGCGAACTTCCGTTTGCGGTGTATACCAATGGGTTCAAGCGCGGTGATACGATTCTTGAGGAGTTGTTGGCTCTTAAAGAGAGCGGCAAGGCGTTTCGGTTTATCGTGCATAGGCGCGTCGCGGGGGTGGTACCCGCGTCGGTTAATATTCGGGCGGTGTTCAGAGAAATTCGCGTTCGCGAGGACGCCGAACACGGCTCGGATATATACGTCGATATTAAGTTAGTGGAGTATGCAGAGGCGCAAGTGCGGCGTGTGACCTCAGGCAGCGGGGGCGGCAATGTTTCGGTGCCCGCCCGCTCTGTCGAGGCGAAGCCCGTCGCACGGTCGCACACGGTAGTCAAAGGCGATTCGCTTTGGGCGATTTCGCAAAAACATTTGGGGGACGGCAATCGCTGGAAAGAGATTTACAATCTGAACAAAACCGCCATAGATTCGCGCAACAAAGGTACCGGTAACGCCTATCACACGATTTATCCGGGGCAGGTGTTTAATCTGCCTTAAAGCTAAACAAGAGCGATTCGGGGGGGCTTTGCCGCTCCGATAGCTTGACGAGAAGCTAAACAAGAGCGATTCGGGGGGGCTTTGCCGCTCCGATAGCTTGACGAGAAACTAAACAAGAGCGATTCGGGGGGGGAGAAAAGCATGGATTTTGAATTGCGGGTTGATTCGGGCAAGAAAGTCATTGAGCCGCTTGTGTGCGGCGAAGTTTTGTACGAGAGCTTTGAGCAGGGTCGCTGTTCTAAGCTGTCGTTTGATATATTAGCCGATTCACAGTCGGCAGTCACCGAAGGGGATATTGTGAGCTTGCGCGTGGGTGGGAGCGGTGTGTTCCTCGGGGTGGTATTCGGGCGGAGACAGTCCGGCGGAGTGGTGAGCGTTTATGCGTATGACTCGCTTAGGTATCTGAAGAATCGGGACACTTATGTTTATGAAAAGCAACGCGCCAGCGATATTGTACGCAGAATCGCCATGGATTATAACTTGCGGTTGGGCGAAATTGCACAGACGAAGTATGTCATTGCAAGCCGCGTCGAGGACAACGTGTCGTTAGCGGAAATGATTGCGAACGCTTTGGACATTGAGCTTTCGCAGACGGGGCGGCGGTATGTTTTGTACGACGAGTTCGGGGCGTTGCGGTTGGCGGAGCAGAGCAGAATGAAGTCAAAAGCAGTGATTGATGCTACGAATTCGGGGACGGTGAGTTTTGCGTCGTCGGTGGATAACCGCAGTAACCGCATTAAAGTAGCGCGGTATGATAAGAAAGCGGGAAAACGCGAAATCGGTGTTGCATCAGACTCGGCAAGCGAGAAACGCATAGGTGTTTTACAGCATTATGTCAGGGTGGGGGCGCGCAGCGACGTCAAGCTAACCGAACACGCAAACGCGCTGTTGAAATTGCAAAACAAAAACGATACCGCCATTTCCGTTGGCGGTATTGTCGGTGATGTGCGCGTTCGCGGCGGGGTTTCGGTGACGGTTGACTTGCCTGTTTTTTCAGGGGAGGCGCACGTTACGCGCTGTCTGCATAGACTGTTACCGGAACGGCATTTGATGGACGTTGTATTAAGGATTGGTTAAATAAAGGGGGGCGGTATGAGTATGGACAGCATTGCGGGGGTGATTAAGTTAGCGGCTTTGGACGCGGTGGAGGCGGATAAACCTGTCGCCGTCTTGTACGGGCAAGTGACGGCGGTAAGTCCGCTGACAGTCGAGGTTGAGCAGAAGCTCAAGTTGTCGGGGGAGCAGTTGGTGGCGATTCGCGGGGAGCTGTCGGTTGGTGATTCGGTCGCGCTTTTACGTGAACAGGGCGGTCAGCGGTTTGTAGTATTGGGGGTGGTTTAATGTTGCCTGAGGGATTCTATGACGCGGCAGACGAAGTAGCCGAGGCGCGCCCTGTGCAGGCGGCGGTAAGCCGTACCTATGATTTGGAGCGTTCAGGGCGGCTCATCGACGGAGTTGAGGCGGTTAAACAGGCGGTTTACAAAATCCTCAAAACAGAGCGGTTTCGTTATCCCGTTTATTCGGACGATTACGGCATTGAGTGTGACGGTTTATTGGGGGCGGATAATGAGTATGTCGGTGTAGAGTTGGAGCGGCGCATTACGGAGGCACTCAGCGTTGATGAGCGCATTGACGGCGTGTCGGCATTCAGCTTTGGCGTGGAGCGTTCGGCGGGTGGATGTGTCGTGCGAGCGGCGTTCACCGTCAACACCGCAGACGGGGCGTTTCAAGTGGACGAGAAAGTTTTAATAGGAGAGGCGTAGATAAAAATGTATAACAACATGACGTTTAATTTTTTGTTGGGGCGTATGCTCGGGCGCGTGCCTGACGGATTCGATAAGCGGGAGGGGTCGGTCATTTACGATGCATTGTCCCCCACTGCGTTGGAGTTAGCACGGTTTTACAGCGAGTTAGACTGTGTTATAGATGAGACGTTTGCAGATACGGCGGGGCGCGAAATGCTCATTCGGCGTGCGGCAGAGCGCGACATAGAGCCTTATACTGCGACATATGCGGAGGTTCGCGGCGTGTTTAATATTGCGGTTCCTGTCGGGGCGCGGTTTTCGTTGGGTGAATTGCGTTATCGAGTGACCGAAACAGTCGGCAGTTCCGCCGGGGGTGGGTATCGCTTGGTGTGCGAGAGCATCGGCACGGTGGGTAATCGGTCGGTGGGGGATTTACTCCCTGTTGATTATATCGAGGGGCTTACGTCGGCGCGCATTGTCGAGCTGTTGATTCCTGCGCGTGATGATGAGGGGCTTGAGCAGTTGCGGCAACGCTATTTCGAGAGTTTGCAAGTGCAGAGCTATGGCGGCAATGCGGCGGATTATCGGCGAATGGCGTTGTCGGTTCAGGGCGTGGGGGGTGTAAAAGTCGAGCCTGCGTGGAATGGCGGCGGCACGGTTCGCCTGATTGTTCAGGACGGTGAGTTTCTGCCCGCTTCGAGTGAGCTGCTCATGCGTGTTTCCGATGTCATTGACCCTTTGGGAGAGAGCGGCAAGGGTGTGGGGTTAGCTCCGATTGGGCACCGCGTTACCGTTGTGAGCGTTCGCGGTGTTGAAATCAGCGTTTCTGCCGCGTTCACGTTGGCGGAAGGCTGGACGTTTGCGGGAATCAAGGCGGATTTGGAGAACATTGTCGCCGAGTATTTACAAGGGCTGTCTGCGGCATGGTCACAGACCGATGCGTTGATTGTGCGGGCGGCGCAAATTGAGGCGCGATTGCTTAGCGAACCTCACGGACGCGTCATTGACATTGCTGATTTGAAACTCAACGGCGGCGTTTCGGGCAGGAACATCACGTTATTGCCCAATGACGTTCCGTTACGAGGGGCGGTGCTTCAAGATTAAATAAATCTTCGCAAATCCAAGGGAAGTATTTTCATGTCACGATAAAGTGGCAGGGAGGGAAGGTCTAAAATGGCTGATATGAACAGTAATACGCTGAGCCGATATTTGCCGCAGTATCTGAGCGATAACGAGGAGATTGCCTGTATTATGGAGGCGGTCAACGCGGAGTGTGAATTGATTGGCGCGGCAGTCACCCAAGCGTTGGATAACACGTACGTCAATTACACCGACGAGGCGGGCGGCATTGCGCGGTGGGAGCGATTGTTCAAGATTGCCGTCAAAGAGGACGCGGACATGGCAAGTCGCGTCAGGGAAGTGCGTAGCCGATTGAGCGACCGTTTGCCGTATACCTATAACAGCATGGATTCGGCGTTGACGGTATTGTACGGTGTGAACGGCGTCGCGCTTCATGCTGTTGAGGTGGACGTTCAGGCGTTTCAGGTTGATGTATGGCTTGATTTGGCGATTGAGGCATTTATGGGCGAGATTACGCGGTATGTGCGGTTGCGGACGCCTGCGAATATGCACGTTTATGTAGGGCTTGTTTTTATACGCCACGGTGAGTTGACGGAGTTCACGCACGCCGCGTTGAGCGAACGAACGCACTTGCATATAAAACGAGGCGGCAGATAGGAAGTAGGAGGAGGTTAAATGACGGTAACGACTTTGGGGCAGAAATTGCCCGATAATAACGATTTTTATGACGTTGAAGTTTTTAACAACAATTTTAAGATTCTTGAGGCGGCGATTGACGCGCTTACTAAAAGAGTCAACATAATGTCAACGGTGATTGCGGGGATTATGTCGGCGAACAGCACGGTTAATCTCGGGTTCAAGCCCAGTGCGGTCATTGTCATGTCGCGGACGTTGACGAGTGAAACGAATAGCACTCAAAGCACGGCGGGTACGAACTGGAATGCGTTGGGGCGAAATATCGCGTTAGCTGTTGCGTCGAACAATGGCGACCAGCGTCACCCGGCTACGCCGTCTGTGTCGGGTTGCTCGACACTTGAGATTCTTGAAACCGGGTTCAAGACGAATGTTATGCTCGGGGGTTTGACGCGCCCGACTTCGACAACGAATACCGGGGTTCAAGAAGTTCTTGCGTCGTCTACGGAAACGATTCGGTATATTGCGTTTAGATAGTTTTTTAAGAAGTTTGAAAGGAGACAGGAAAACATGATTATTTTTGAGGATTTGAGCATTCAAACGCGCTCTGACGTGCCTAACGAGGACTGGACGTGCGGCATGGCGAAGTATGTCGTTGACGATTATTCGCCGTTGGCGGAGAAAATCTTGAATGCGGAACATGGGTGGAAACCTGTGACAGAGGGTGACGCGTTAGTAGATGTGGAGATTTTACGCGGTGACGCAGTTGAAAGCAAGGGAGGTGGCGGCGATGAGTGATTTCACTAACATTGTCACGAGTGTGGGGTTTCCGATTGCTATGTGTTTGTGGTTCATGCTTCGCACCGAAAAGGTGATTAAAGAAAACACCAAGGCGACGAACGATTTATGCAAGAGAATAAGGGGGATTACGAAATGAAAAAAATACTTGAGGATTTGATTCCGAGCGGGCGAAAAAATCGACCTGCGAAAGCTAACCCTGTGAAGTACGTCACGATTCACGAGACGGGTAACACGTCAAAAGGAGCGAACGCGAAAGCGCACGGTAATTATCTGCGCGGCGATACTGCGGCGGGAATGCCCGTGTCATGGCATTACACGGTGGATTCAACGGAAATCCGCCAACATCTGCCCGAGAAGGAAACAGCGTATCATGCGGGTGACGGCGCGAACGGTACGGGGAATGCACAGTCAGTAGGCATCGAAATTTGTATCAACAGCGACGGCGATTTCTCTGCCGCAGTTGCTAACGCGATTGAGTTGGTTACCGACATTTGCATCCGCAACAACATTCCTGCAGCGAACGTGGTGCAGCACAATCACTGGAGCGGCAAAAACTGCCCCGCGAACATTCGCGCGGGTAGACCCATTACGTGGGCGGAGTTCACGGCGCGTGTAACAAAGGCAATCGCGGCGGGAAGCGCGAATACACCGAGCAAACCAAGCGAGCCGAGTAAGCCAAGTACGCCTAATACAGGCAAGGCTGTGACGTATCGCGTAGTCGCAGGGAGTTTTGCCGATAAAGCCAACGCAGAGGCGCAGGTGAGGCGACTGAAACTCAAGGGTTTCGAGAGTTTTATTGCGGAATACGAAAAGTAGCGTAAAATTTGTCATAAAGTATTGACAAGTCTTTGAAAATAGTGTATAATGTAGATTATATTCGTTTGAAAAGGGGTGTGCGGTTATGGCTGTATCATCTATTGAGCTTGTTAATATCATGGAAAAAGTGATTGACGCTAAATTAGAGGTGTACTTGCCCGGTTCCGGTTGTTGTGAATGTCCTGTTTGTATTGGCGACATTAAGTGTCTCGCGCTGAATAAACTGCCTCCCAAGTATGTCAACACGCATCAGGGCGAGTTGTTTTCGCGTGTTGACCAAGTTATGCTCAGGCAGAACAGCGTCGATGTCGATTTTGTTGTGCTTAATGCTATTGAACGCATTAAGGATAAACCGCGGTGTAAGGACGTAAACGACGATAAGAAGTGAGTAGTAATAGTGAGGCGGCTGTAACCAGCCGCCTTTTTGCGTTATATTTTAGTCGGGAAATGTTCCATACCGAAACGTAATATTTGTACTGCCGTTGTCACGTTCCACACCAAGCACACGCCTGCGACGGCGGTGAGCAGTATAGTCTTGATGCGTTCGCGGTTGATGAGTTTATCTAACCCCATTATCAGCAGCGACACGAACGCCCATGCGTAGAACAGGGTGTTCAGCACGACTGCGTTTTCGCTGATGTTCAAGGCTTGGTAGAACACGAAGAAGATTGACACCAACACGCTCACGAACGCAATTCGCGCGTACGCACTCTTGTAGTTGGCGATGAAACCGAACATGGCTAATGCGAAAATGATTACGCCGAGCCAGAAGTACACGCCTGTTGTCGGAGGTAGTTGCCACCAGTACCCGGTTTCGTTGGGGGCAGAGGGTGGTGCGAACAGCGTTGAAGATATTAAGTACATATAATGTATGGCTTTCACCCCCATGCTCATTTTTGTGTCTAACCAGCCGCTACTCTCAAAGCGTTCTACTTGTGATTTTATGTCCACCAACCCGCCGATTTTTCCCAAGAATGCGGTTAGGAATAAAAATATCGTTCCGCTTACCGCTAAGTCTCTTAATGCCGTGCTTTTTGAACGAATTGACATCAAGAAAACGTACATATTACATATAATTGAGCCGCCTGCTACGGCGTACCATAAATTACGCTCGTGTGAATGGTGTTTTTTGTATAATGCTTGATAGATAGCGAAAATCAAAAACGTCAATGCCATTACGCGGCGTTCGACAACTGTTGCGATTATTACGGTAGGGAAACTGAACGCAAAAATCAGTAGTGACAGCCTGCGGATTTTAGGCGTTTGCGAAATCATTCGTGAAATCAGAACGAATACCACCATTAAAAGTGCGAATTGTATACCGACGCTTGTTATGATTCTCCATAACGGTGAGTATAGCTCAAACCATACCGACGGCAAAAGCACAGGCATGGTGAAGCTCGGTTGAAGGGTGTAGTTGGAGTATGACCAGATGAAGAACGGATTTAACAGATAGTGCATGGAGGGGTAAGCATCGTATGAATAAACACGGTCAATCCAGCCGTAGTAAATGCTTGTTTGGTTGTATGCGTATGCGATAAACGCGAACCCTAACCCACTGCCCGACAGAAAGAAAATGCGCTCAAAACGGTCAAAACTTTTAATAATATCGTATAGAAAATCAACCAAAATCATTATAAAAAAAAGGTACAGTAACGTGAGCGGTATCCACATAATGATTGTAGCAACAAAAGGCGGCAAAAAGTCAAACCAACCGACACCGACACCAACTTCAATGATGTTCATGTAGTAATCATAGTTGCGAAGTTCGTGGTGGTTGTAGTAGGTCACGTATCGTTGAGCACAAAGAAACGCGTACATGACTAACATGATTCTTGCAAGCAGTGACTTTTGTGATAACCGCGCGTACAACCTTTCGAGAAATTTTGCTTTGAATAAAATCACGATTAGCATTACTGCAACAAATGCCGCGATTACGCAAATTAAGGCAAAAATCTTAGGTGTAGGTTCGCCCGACACAGATTTTGTGAAAAAGCTCCCGCTCCCTGCAAAGAACGAGATAAAGTAAGGCATTGCGCGTTCATTAAAATTGAGGGACATATACGTCCCCGATATACATAGCGCGATTTTGAGCGTTGTGAGTAACCATTTTTTCGTGTTTTTTTCTTTATTGTCGTTCATATTATAACCTTTCCGCCATACAACAATACCACCGTCACTGCCGCATACAACGCTCCCGACAGCAAGAACGTCACGTCCGAGAATACCACAGTCGTGGGGTCTCCGTGAGAGTCGGCTTTGTGGATATTGAGCAGATATTTAGCCACCATGAATATCATCAGCGGCACGGTGTAAATCATGTTGGATTTCTCCATTGCCCACAGCGAGTAAAACACCACCGCCAACCCTGCACAAATGAACACCATGCCTTTGAGGAAGTCGATGTTGTATTGCTGTAATACTGTGCGTGTTTGGCTTGAGGATTCAGCCGCAGGTGAACGGAGTTTGGGCAAGGAGTCAGGCTCTGCCTGACCCGCGCAGTGAACCGAGGCGTCAGCCGTAGGTGAACGGAGTTTAAGAATCTCGCCTCTGCGTTTGCCGAACGCCATGAACAATGACGCGGCAGTCACGGTGAGGAACAGCCAGTCCGACACGGCACTGCCACTCGCCGCGCCGCCTGCGTACACGCGCAACACGAACCCTGCGGCAATGCAAAAACAGTCCAACACGGCTACGTTTTTGAGCAGTATCGTGTAGGCTAAGTTAAGGCACAAGTATCCCAATGCAATCGCCGTCATAGTGCGGTTGACGACCAACAGGCTCACAGCAATGCCGACTCCCGCGAGAGCGATTGCGTACGCACTTGCCACACTGCGTTTGATTTTACCCGATGCAATTGGGCGCGATTTCTTGACGGGGTGAAGCGCGTCTTTTTTCGCGTCGCAGATGTCATTGAACAGATACACCGCCGACGAAATCATGCAAAACGCCCCGAATGCCGCCAAAGTCGTCAGTAGTTTATCAAGATTAAAAAGCTGTATGGCGAATACAATCGGCACGAACACAAACACGTTCTTGAGCCACGCCTTAGGGCGGATTACTTTTATATAGTTCATACTTTTCTAACTATACCATTATTATCTACCATAATGGTGGACAAAATTGTCCCAAACATCAATTTATATTCCCAACATTTCGCGCGTAGCGGTTGTCCATTCTTTGGCGGACTTGGAGCGCGGCGCGTACTTCGTCACTGTTTTTCCGTGAGCAGGTGCTTCGGCTACCACCACGCTCGTGGCGATTTTTTGCGTGAACACTTCCGTTTCTAACTGCTCGGCGATAATCACCGCAAGTTCTTCGACTTCTTTGGTGAGAATCAACCGCGGATTGTATTGATTCAAAAGAATACCGCGTACTTCCAACGATTTGTTGTAGTATTTTTTAATAGCTTGTATGGTTTCTTTTAGTTGGGCGAACCCCTGCAACGAGAGAATCTCGGGAATCATGGGGATAATTAGCCAGTCCGATGCGACATATGCGTTAATCGTCAACACCGATAACGCAGGCGGCGTGTCGATGAGTATGTAGTCATAGTCGGCGATAATGGTGTCGATTTGTTCTTTCAGTATATGTTCCCGTCCCACGGAAGTCAGCTCAAGCTCACACGCCGACAGCGTGATATTCGCAGGAGCAATATCGCATATTTCGGTATGCTGAATTATATCGTATAGAGTGACCTCATGTTTAAGCGCGTTATACATGGTATACGCGCCGCCCGTTTCCGCGCCCAAGCTGAACGACAGATTACCCTGTGGGTCTAAGTCAATCGCCAAGACAGACTTGCCGAGTTCAGACAGACAGCCGCAGATTGTAGCGCAAGTCGTCGTCTTGCCTACACCGCCTTTTTGATTCGTGACCGTGATTATTTTCGCCATTTTTAAGTCCATACCTTTCCGCCGCCAAGCAATAGAAACGCGTTCTAAACTCTATAATCATTACATTGTATCATGCTTTTATAAAAAAGTCAAGTAAAATACGAAAACGCTTGACATTTCTGCAAAGTGTGTGTATAATATAGAGTAAATAATTAACAATAGACCTCCGCCGTGCGTTGGTTTCCGCAGAGGTCTAATTTTACGGAGGTGTATGATGGTTGCAGGAAAAAAGACGTTTTGGCGCAATTTGTCCGTGAATGCTAAACTTGCGATTTCGATTGCGCTTCTTACTGTGTTGGTTGTGGGTATTGTCGCCCCCATACGCTCGGCGCAAATAAACAGACAGGTTATAGCACAGATTGATGAGCGGTTAGAGAGCAATACGCGAACAACGTCCGGCATTATAGAAGTCATGGATTCGTATACGTTAATTATGTTAGGCTCTGTGGCAAACCGTACGCAAGTTCCGGCGGCAATTTCGGGAGATGAAGACGCCGCAAACGAGTTAGCGGCAGGATTGCAGGCGTTGTTGGACGGTGTAAACTTAGTCAATGCCGTACAAGCCTATCTAAACATATTCGTTACCGACGCTTCCTACAACATTGTTGCGCGCGCAAGCGACGACACTGCCTCAGCCAATTATGACCGCATGATAAGCAATAAAATCCGCGACACGCATAACATAGGCAGCCCGTATATATCGGATTTCTTTGTGGTGGATACTGAAGACGACGAAGATTACAATCCGCAGTTTTTGGTTATGTTGCCTATTATTAAAGAGGGCGAGTTGCGCGGAACAGTCGCGCTGTTATGTGTTGCGGATATTCTCGACCACTTTTTGAAAGAACCCACGTATTATTACGACAGTTTTGTCAACATAGCCGACCAAAACGGCATCATTTTCTTTTCAAATAGGCAGGAATACTTGGGGTTGAACGTAACTGAGTTGGGCGTAGGCGGTGAGTTTAGCGACATTCCTAAAGAAAAAACCATTCGGTTTACGTCGGCGATTTCAGGTGATAAACAGTATATCTACATTTCAGGGGCGCGCAACGCATGGACGATTATCAGCTATTTCGACGCCGACTCGGTGGAGAACCCTGCCGAAGTGATTTTTGATTCGTTGTTTCCAACGCTGATTGCACTGATGGTGTCGGTGTGTATACTGCTTTTCGTAGTTTATCAAGAGCTGCGTACACTCAAGACGTTGGCAACCTGCGCGAAACGAATCGCCAAAGGTGATTTGAACGTACACATCGAAGTACGCAACAATGACGAAATATCCCAAGTGTCCGATTCGTTTTTAGAAATAGTCAGTGCGTTAGAAATACTGCGAAGCAGCTACGAAACGGCGCAGAACGCCCTGCTCAACGGCGAAAGTATGCCTCTCTTAGAAGATGAACGTCTCGGCGGCATATTCTCAGAGATGCTTGCTAACACCAACAACATGATGGCGCACATTCAAAAAGCGGAAACGTCTAAATATGAGGCGGAGAGCGTTTCGATTGCCAAGTCAGAATTTTTATCCAAGATGAGCCACGAAATACGAACGCCTATGAACGGAATCATGGGCATGGCGGACACTATTCTGCGTGAGCCGCTTCCTCCCGCAGTTTTGGAAAACATGGAAACGCTCAAAATGTCCGGCAATCATTTGCTTTCGATTATTAACGACATTCTTGACCTATCCAAAGTAGAGAGCGGGACTTTAGAAATATCCAACGAAAAATACCTGTTCCATACGGTGATTTACGACGTTGTAAACATCATCAGAGCGCGCATGAAAGACTCGCGGCTGAACTTCGCGGTATACGTTCAGCGCACAATCCCCAACGAGTTAATCGGGGACGAAATGCGTATGCGCCAAATCATGCTTAATCTGCTCAGTAACGCACAAAAGTATACCAAACAGGGATACTTCAGCCTTGAAATAATGGGCGAACCGTCAAGCGAGAACAACGCCTTTGATTTGACCATTCGCGTCAAGGACACGGGCGTGGGGATTAGAAAGAATGACCTTGAGAAACTGTTCACCGAGTTCTACCGATTCGACACCAATAAAAACCGCAACATTGAGGGGACGGGGTTAGGGTTAGCGATTACCAACAATATATTAGAGCTGATGGGCGGAACAATTCACGCCGAGTCGGAGTACAACGTAGGCAGTGAGTTCACCGTCAAGATGTCGCAAAAACTCGGCACGAAACTCGGGCGCAAACTCGGCGTACAGGCGGCGGGTTACGGATTGTTCCCCGAAACGTCGGTCTTAGTATACGCGAAAAGCGGCGAAATCATCGACAGGGGCGAGGGCGTAGAGGTCAACCCCATGATTCACGCCGAATATATGGTGCGGTGCTTGAAAGATTTGCAAGTAACATCGCTCATTGTCAAGAGCGCGGAGCAACTGCGACAGTGTATGACCAACGGCAAGTGGCAATACATCTTCGCGGAGGGGGATTTAAGCGCGTCGGCGCGAACCGTATTGCAAGAGATGAACATTACGGATTGCAAAATCGTCATGATGACAGAACCGTCGATTGGGCGCGTGGAAACGGACGATTTTATTACGCTTAACATCCCCGCTTATTTGTTCTCGATTGTCAGCGTATTAAGCGGCGAGGAGGTTGTCATCTCCAAGACCGAACGAACGTCCCAAGTCACCATGCCTGACGCGCGGGTGTTGATTGTTGACGATGTAACGACGAATTTGCGCGTGGCGGCGGGGTTGCTCAATCCGTTTGAGATGAAACTCGATATGTGTGACAGCGGAGAGGAAGCCATTGAGTTAGTTAAACAAAACGATTATGACATTGTGTTTATGGATCAGATGATGCCCGAGATGGACGGAATCGAAGCGACGAAAATCATTCGCGGTCTCGGTGATAAATACAACGCGCTCCCCATTGTCGCGCTCACTGCCAACGCAATAGTCGGTGCGCGAGAGATGTTCCTGCAAAACGGATTCAACGATTTCTTGACTAAACCAATCGACGTAAGCAAACTCAACGCACTGCTCTTGAAGTGGATTCCTGACAGCAAACACAAAATAAAATAAACAAAATACCCCCTCCCAATCGGGAGGGGGATTTGCTTTTAAGCTATTCGTAATGGACAGTAACTTACTTGCCTTCTGTTGCTTTTTTGTATTTGTCCGCCCAACCGCCTGTTGTGCTGAGTTTAACCACGTAACGCAGAACTTGCAGTGCGTCGGACATGGTAGGCAGTCCGTCTTCGCCGGGGGCAGATACTCTCGAGGCGATGCGAATGTCGTCTTTTGTACCGCCTGCTTCTGCAACGGGCTTAGGCAGTGCTTGCGTGCCTTCGATTACGTTGGAGAGTTTTACTAACAAACGCAGGATTTGCAATGCGTCCGCCATTCCGGGTTCGCCATTACCCATGAGATTGCCGAATCCGAGCATACCGCCTTTTACAGGGTCAAATCCGCAGATTTCACAGTTTCCGCATTCACATTCAGGAATTGCACATTCTGTACAACCGGGAATTTTGCAGGTATCAGGGTTGCCTGTGCATTTGGGTTCAACGTAGCAACCGGAACCGCAGAGTTTACCGCAGGTTGCGCCGCAGACTTCACATTCCACGCAACCGCCGCAGTCAAGCGCGTTATGGCTGATTACACTGCCGTGTCTGCCAACGCCGTAATCGTCTATTGCGTCGCGCAACTCGTTAATTTGCTCCAAGCAGATGATGTTGTTGCGTAGACGAAGTTCAATTAACTCTAAGCAGTCAAACAACGGTGAGAGGTTGGTGATGCGGTTGTCGTTGAGTTGCAATGCGTTTAAGCCTGTCATGTTCGCGAGTGGCGCAATATCAGTGATAGAGTTGTTATTCAATCCCAACTCAGTCAGTGCAGTAAGTTCTGCAAGCGGTTTGATGTCAACGATTTTGTTGAATCCCAAGTACAGTTCAATCAGACCGTCCAACTCCGCCAAAGGTTTGAGGTCAACGATTGCGTTGGATTCAAGGTTGAGCGTTTCCAAACGCTCAAGTTTGGTGAGTCTGCTCAGGTTTGAGAT
The DNA here is from genome assembly GCA_009778605.1 of Oscillospiraceae bacterium. Lineage (GTDB taxonomy): Bacteria > Bacillota > Clostridia > Oscillospirales > Ruminococcaceae > Ruminiclostridium_E. The sequence continues at coordinate 9,385 of WRJN01000014.1, read as the reverse complement.
GTTATTGTCGTGGAGTGACAATACAGTCAAACGAGTTAGGTTTTCGAGAGGGCGGACGTTCTCGATTTCGTTACCGCCAATCCACAAACCGGTTAAAACAGTGAGTTTGTTCAGCGGCGTAATGTCTTTGAGTTGGTTGTTAGTCAACCACAAATGCGTTGTACCTTTGGGGATTCTGCCGTCGTCAACCATTGCTTTCAAATCAGCGTCGGTGAGGTTTTTGTTAGAAAAGTCAATGTAGATTTCGGGAATATCAGGGTTACAGAATTTACAAGAGAGTTGGTCACAAGTTCTGCCGCAAGGCTCACAGCAGAAGAAGTCACAAGACGCTTTACAAGTTTTACAAGCGGTACATTTCGCTTTACCGCAGTCAATCGCGTTGTAGGTGATAAACACGTCTTCCAAAGACTTTTGCAAGTCGCTGATTCTGTTCATGCAAAGCAGGTTATCGCGTAACGACAACGATACCAAGTTGTTGAGCTTTTTGAGCGACGTAACGTCGTCAATCTTGTTACGCGCCAAGTTCAAGTGTGTAACGTCGGATGGAATCGTACCGTCTTTCACCCATGCGGCGATTTGCGCGCCGTCGGCATTACGCCAAGACAAGTCGATACGCACGATTTCATCAGCAGGGTTGCAGAACGGGCAAGTCGGTTTGCCGCAGGGCGTAGTCACCGTACAGCTATGGTCACACAAGAGGTTACATTTCGCGCTGCATATGTCACATGGTACACAACCTTCACAATTCCCCGCATTGTGGAATATTTCGAGTTCAGGAAGTGCTTCCTTCAATGTAGCGATTTGAGTGGTACAAATAGGCGAGTTGAACCCGATGTACAACGTAATGAGATTTTCGAGTTCCGCCAAAGGCAGAATATCGCTTATATCGTTACGCAACGCCCGAAGGTCAGCCAGAGTAGTAATGCCTACAATCGGCTCAATGCTTGTGATATGGTTAGAGTTGACGTTTAGGAAAACGAGTTTCTCTAACGACTCAAGAGGCGTTATGTCAGTAAGTCTGTTACGCTCTAACCACAAGTGAGTTACGTTAGGCGATATTTCGCCGCTTTCAACCATTTCTCTCAAAACGGCATCTGTAATGCCGTTATCGCTGTAGTTTTGATACACGGGCGCAAGGCATATTTCACATTCGCCGCAACCGCCGCAATCTTTGAACGCACAGTCTTCACAGTCGCCGGTGCAGTTACCTAACGTACTGCCACAGTTACCGTCAACCGCGCCCTCGGTACAGTAACGACAGTCGCCGCATTCGTCGCTTTCAAAGATAATGACAACGCCGCAGAAGTCACAACGAATCCCATTCGCGCAGCCGAACACGAATTCATAGTAGCCGTCGCCGTTGCAGTATTCGCATACACAGTCACCCTCGCAAGTGAACCACAAGCAGTCAGGGCAGACGTCATCAAGCGTGATTTCCGCATCAAGGTCAAGACCCTCGATTTCTTTCACGCACGCGCCGTCACAGTCTTCTTTGCCGCAGAACATTTCTTCGTCAGCGTCTTCTACACCGAGCCAAGTCAACAACTCAACCGCGTCAGCCAACGACGGTTCCCCCGAGTCAATTGATTCCTCAGTAAGTAACATAAACGCAACGTCATCTTCGGTTAGTTCAAGGTTTTCGATATCGCGTTCGTTTACATAGTTGTAAAGCGCGATTACGTCCGCCACGGTAATGACACCGTCGCCGTCAACGTCGCCCGGCATACGCGAAAGCGTATCCGAAATGGGTTCAAACGGCTCATCAGCCGCCGCCAACGGAATCATGCTAAGTACCATCGTCACTGCGATGAGCATTGATAAAATTCGCCTTTTCATTGGTTTCCCCCTCATTACTTCACCCAAATAACAGAACTCTTGCGAAATGAGGTCTTGTGTTTTGGGCAGATTTTTTTTATACTCCAACAATTGTATCACGAAAGTTTTGCAAAGTCAAGCATTTTTCGTAAAAAAAATGTAAAACCGCATTTGTAAAATTAAGGCAATCAATTATTTCAATTCTTGCAAATACGCATCAATTGCCTCGGTCGCTTTCTCGAAGTGGCTCTCCAAATAGATTAAGTCGTGCAAATCGCTCAAAAACGCCCGTGTTGCCTTACACGCCTGCTTGTCATTCAACACGTCTAACGCGGCAATCGCCGCCGAATCGTCATACTCGTCACAGGCGCGCTTGACCGCTGTCAACTGCGTTCGCAACAGCGCGACAAGTTCGGGAGCGTCCGAATCGTCGTGAGGTTGTGTTTCGGGGGCGTCCTGAACTGCCAACGCTTCAACCGCCGCGGCAAACGCCTTGACTTGCGCTTCGTCCAACCTGCCGTGTTCGCGCGCCGTACGCTCCAACCGTTCTGCTTGGGCGGACTCGCCCACTCTGCCGATGTTGGCTAAGGCGGATTTCATGGCGTGAACCGTGATGATGAACTGTTCGGGGTCACCGATATGATTACGCAGAATCGGCACTGCCCGCGCGGCGTCTTTGCGGAACACCTCCAACAGTTTAGGTGACACATCTGCGCGGGCGGGCGCAGGCGTTGCGGCTGTATTGGGCTGTTTATCCGTGAGCCACTTGTTCAGCACATTATCCAACCGCCGAATGTCGATAGGCTTAGAGATAAAGTCATCAAATCCGTTTTGTATGAACATTTCGGCGTTGCCCACAAGCGCGTTGGCGGTCAGCGCGATAATCGCGCCTTTATAACCGCCGTCGCGCAGTTTTTTTGTTGTTTCAATCCCGTCCATTTGCGGCATCATGTGGTCCATGAAAATAATGTCATAGGCTTTGCCGCTCTCGACGAGTTCAATCGCCTTAAACCCGCTTAACGCCGTCTCACTCTTGAGCATATACGGAGACATCAACCCCTCCGCCACGTAGAGATTGGTCTCCACGTCGTCAACAATCAAGACGCGGCAATTGGGCATGATGTTGCGTATTGACGCGCGGCGTTCCTGCTTGCGCGAATAGTTCAGCTCCATCAAATTCGCCGCGATTTCTTCACCAATGGGCGCGCATTTGACGGTATCTTGATGAACCGTCGCCGTAAACGTACTGCCCTTACCAAACTCACTCTCCACGCCGATTTTACCGCCCATACACGACACAAGTTCCCGCGTGATATTAAGCCCTAACCCCGTCCCCTCCGTGCGGCGGTTATACTCCATATTAAACCGCAGATAATTCTCGGTGAAGAGCCTGTCGCGGTCGGCGGGTTTCATGCCCTGCCCGGTGTCCTCAACCGAGAACCGAAGCATGGACTCGTCGGGCAAAAACGTCACCGTTAGGGTAACGTGCCCTTTCTCGGTATACTTGATTGCGTTGGACAAAAGGTTATTGAGAATCTGTTTCAAGCGCAATTCATCGCCGACTAACTGCGACGGTAACTCCTTATCGGCATTCACGCGTAAAACAATGTCTTTGCCGCCAATCCGCACCGTGTTAAGCTGAACGGCATCATGAATCATACTGGCGACTTCATACGTACCTGTATTGATTTCTAACTTGCCTGTCTCAATCTTGCTCATGTCCAAAATATCGTTGATAATTTCGAGAAGCGTGCTGCCCGAATTGTAGATTTTGTTCAACGCCTCTGTCTGTGTCGGTGACAGCGTATTGTCCCGCAACTGCATTTGCGTAATCCCCAAAATCGAGTTCATAGGCGTGCGGATTTCGTGGGACATGACCGCCAAGAACGACGATTTGTAGCGGCTCTCCCGTTTCAGGCGTTTGCGCGAAACGGACATATTGATAAGCAGAATAAAACACAGCAAAACCACGATTGCGCCGGTTATCCCCACGAATCGGAGTTGTTGAATCTGTGAGCGATAATCAAACGTCTTGCGCGTCCAGTATTGTTCTGTGGCGTTGGTGTCAATCAAGACGAGTGCCTTGTCAACAATGGAGCAAAGCATTTCTTCATCAGCGTTGAACCCGAATGTAGAGCCGTAGGAATCGTCAAACACCAAGTTAGCTTTATACCCCGGTTTCTCATGGAAGTTTGTTTGAGACAAAACTTGATTCAACCCGCCCATAACCATATCAATCTCGTCCGCCTCCAACGCGGCGAACGCTTCTTCTAACCCCGCATAAGTGGTGGTATACTCATGATTGGGGAACCAGCCGTTGAATAAATCCGTATGCGCCGATTGCTCAAGCAACCCAATCCGCACATACAAAATCTCGTTAATATTGATGTTGCGATGCTCTACTTTAGAAATCAGCGCGTACCTTTCGTGAAAAATCGGCGTATCAGGCCACCGAAACTTGCCCGACCGCTCACGCTCTCGTGTACGGATTAACTCCGTCACCATGGACGCTTCCCCGTTGTCTAACATTTCGAGAATCGCCGACCAGCCCGCGCCCTGCTCATTGACGACTTCAAACTCTAAACCCGTAAAAAGCGAAACCTGATTCAACACGTCAATACAAATGCCCTGAAACGCCTTTTCGTGTTTATTATAAAAGCTGATGGGATAGTTGTCACACTCCGCCACCACGCGAATCTTGTCCGCGCCTTGTATGTACGCCGTTTCAGTGTCCGACAAACGTGTGTGAAGTTTATTTTTGAGATACAGCACGTAGCCCTCGTTATACATATCCGAAAGCATATGCAGCGTTTCTTTGTTGAGTGCCTTTTGCACAATGGTAATAACAGGCTCCAACTCGTCACTGTACGCGGTCAGCGATACCGAACTCATGACAATGGGGAGAAAATCAATCGCGACAACATCATCGTATTCGTCAAAGATTTCTTCGGTGGCGCTTTCGTGGATAAACGCGTCAACCTCACCGCTGACAAGCATATCATACACCATCAAGTTGCTCTGCACGTATACGATTTCGTAAGAGGAATGGTTAAGTGAATCAATCGCTTTGTCGGCGACTGAGCTGCCCTCTAAAAGCGCGAATTTGACGGGGCGAACGGTCTGAATCATAGGCAGAGGCGCGCTCCCCTCCAACCGAAAGTATTTGAGCGTCCGCACGGCAATGGGCGACGTCATGTGATATTTCTCGCGTCGTTCGTCCGTAGCGGTCATTGTCCCTGTGAAGTCCGCCGTCCCTTTTTCGAGAGCGTCGGTGACTTCGGCGAACAAGCGATTCTCGGGGATAAACTCAATGCCGAATAACGCTGTCAGCCAGTCACAAAACAGCCGCGAAAATCCGTTTATTTCGGCGGTATAAATGTCACTGAACGCTTCGGTACTCGGCGGCATGGCATACACGAAAGAATCGTAGCGTTGGCGTAACCCCTCCCCCGCCGCCAACTCGTCGGCAGTAATGCCGGGTACGTCCGCGAGCGTTGTAACAGGCTTAGTCGGCTTATCGCCGCGCACAGTATCACAGCCGACGACAATAATCAACCCTAACGCGACGCTCAATAAAAACGCAATCATTCTTGTTGTCATAAGTTTGTGTCGCCTCCCTTAGAGCAACGTCTCGGCGCGTACGTACACGCCCTCAAAATCGCTCTCTATATAAATCAAATCGCGCATTTCCGCAAACGCAGCGCGTGTATCGTGTTTCCACTCCTTCGTTTTAAGCAGGTCGAGGGCGGCATAAACCGCCACTTCGTCATATTCCTCACAAGCGTCCTTAATAACCGTCAACTGTTCTTGCAACAGCGCGAGGTCTTCTGTAATCTCGTCATCGTTGCGCTCAACAACGTCTTCCCCTGCGTCGTCATACTCTGCAATCAGCGATTCGAGCATGGCGACAAACGCATTGACTTCTGCGGCGTTGATACTGCTACCGTCGTCGTTTTCGCGCGCGGAAGTTTCCAACGCCAACGCCGTCTTGGACTCGTCTGTCTTGCCGATGTTGGCAAGCGCGGACTTCATGGCGTGTGCGTTAATGGTGAACAGCTTAACGTCGTCGGCGTATCCGCGCAACGCAGGCAGAGCTTTCTTAGCGTCTTGGCTAAATATTTGCAACAGCTTCGGTGTGACTGTATGCGCCACCACGTTTGTGCGAACCGACGCATATTTCGCCGCCTCCTCGGGGTGTTTATCACGGATATATTTCTTGAGAATTGCGTCAAGCAATTTGATGTTGATGGGTTTGGGCAGAAAATCGTCAAAACCTTGTTCCTTGAACATGGCGGCATTGCCCACAAGCGCGTTGGCGGTCAGCGCGACAATCGTTCCGTCGTAACCACCCTCCCGCATTTTCTTAGTCGTCTCGATTCCGTCCATGAGTGGCATCATATGGTCCATGAACACAATGTCATATCGCTTGATTTCGTCGCTGTCGGTGGGGAAAACTGCGTCTAACGCCTTGAAACCGCTGTTGACCGTTTCGGCATGAAGTTGATACGGCTCCATCATACCCGCCGCGACGTATAAATTCGTGTCCACGTCGTCCACTACGAGGACTTTTCCGTAAGGCATGACACTACCCTGTGCGTCTTCGGTAGATTTGAGGTGAGTTGCGTGTGTCTCAAACGTAAAATCGCTTAGGTTAGCGGACGTTTCGCGCCCAATGGGTGGGCAATCGGGCAAGCCTTGTTGCACCGTCACCGAGAACGTACTGCCTTTGCCGAAATCGCTCTGCACGTCAATCACGCCGTCCATCATGGTGACAAGGCTTTTTGTGATGTTCAGCCCTAACCCCGTCCCCTCAATACTGCGGTTTGCCTCGGCATTGAATCGCAGATACTCCGAGAACAACAGAGCCGCGTCTTCTTTTTTCATGCCTTGCCCCGTATCCTCCACCGCGAGTTGCAACGCAGCCGAGTCCCCCTGTGCAATGTGTGACACGCTCAACTTGACATGACCTTCTTTGGTGTATTTAATCGCGTTAGACAAAAGATTGTTAAGAATCTGCTTGAGGCGCAGTTCGTCTCCGAACAGTTTAGATGGCAGTTTCTCGTCAACGTCAACAATCAGCTTGATGGGCTTGTCGCCAATGCGAATCACGTTCATCTGAACCGTGTCCTGAATCAAACTCGCCGTGTCATATTCGTCGTTAATCAACTCGAGTTTTCCTGTTTCGATTTTGCTCATGTCTAAAATATCGTTGATAATCGCCAACAGGCTGTTGCCCGACGCGTAGACCTTCTCCCACGCAATGACGCTGCTTTCGGAGTGGTTAGGCTGTTGCAGTTCAATCTGCGTAATCCCGAGAATGGCGTTCATAGGCGTGCGAATTTCGTGGGACATTGTAGCCAAAAATGACGACTTTGCCTTAGACGCCGCCTCTAACTCCACGTTCTTGATTTTCATGGCGCGTTCAGAGTATGCAGCAAAAATGTTCATAATAACGAATAACATGAAAATTAGCGCGAACATTCCGAAAAACACAATGTTCACGCCCGCGTCCATAGACAAAACTCCCGACATGGGGTGGCTGATAACCAAACTCCAGCCTTGAATGGATGCAACATCGCTGACGCGGTACATATTATCGCCGTAGATGTAGGTTTGGCTGCCGTTGACTGCGAGGTTTTCGGTATTCTTGATTGCCTCCCTGCCCACGTCCCCCAAATGCTCTTCCAACAACACTTTGCGAAGAATCAAATCAAAGTCTGTGGCGTTGGTTATTTCGTGAAGCTCATTAAACATATACACTTCGGTTTTGTCGCTGCGTTCCAAGTTGGCGGCTTTGGTGACTTCGATTACTTCCGTGAGGTTGATTCCCGTGCCCAACATTCCGATAGCCGTGCGGCTGCCGTCGTCATTGGTGACAAAAACAGGGACGTTCACCCACAGATTCACAACGTCTACATCATCGTTATAGTTGATATTAAAGTTGTAGTATTCCGTTTCATACAGCGTCAGATTATACCAATAGTATTTGGGGTCATCGGGTTCAATCCGGGTCGGCTCCGCCCTCGTAAAATAAAACATTTTATCGGCGTCGCTCACCCAAAACGCCACGCCTGTTTTGATATGTTCCTGAAACACCTCAAACTCGCCGAATGCCCGCGCACTTAATTCTGGGTCATCGGGATTGAGCATATAATCACGAATAATAGGCGATTTACCCATTTTAGTAATCAGCGACAGTTCCCCGGTAACTTCCATGGTAACGTGCAGTTTAATGCTCTCCGCCGTTCCCATGAGTTGTTGCTGAATATAGTTGTTGTTAATTTGGCGCGCCGCAAACACATAAGAAACCGAGCTGAATAAAGCAATCCCCGCAAAGAGAATACAGGAATACAGCAGAAATCGTTTATTAAAAAAGGCAAACATAACGCACCCCTTTACAAGTCATAGACCGCGCATTTTGACGTAGCCTCAAACTCGTCGGCGACTGCCTTGAACACCGCCACTAAGTTAGGGTCAAAGTGCGTTCCGCTCCCCTCGGTGATGATGTTGAACGCCTGTTCATGTGTGAAAGGTTTCTTATATGGGCGCACCGACACTAACGCGTCATACACATCGGCAATTGCCATGATTCTGCCCTCAAGCGGAATGGCGTATTCTTTCAGACCGTAGGGATACCCCGTACCGTCCCATTTCTCATGGTGATACGCGGCGAACCGCTTTGCGTAGCACAAGAACACGTCGTCCTCGACGTCGCTGATAATCTTGTCGATGATGACTTCGCCCTCCGTGCTGTGAGACTTGATGTGTTCAAACTCTTCATTGGTGAGTTTGCCCGGCTTGTTGAGAATGGCGTCGCTGATGGCGATTTTACCGACGTCGTGCAACTGCGCGGAGGGAATCACCAAATCCATATCCCAATCACCCACTTCGTCGGAGTACAGCTCAGAGCGCACCAACTCGTCAATCAGGATTTCCAAGTATTTCTGCGTACGTTCAATATGCCCGCCGGTGGTTTTGTCGCGGCTCTCCACCATGTCTGATATGACTTTAATGGTGGCGTTGTTCACTTTACGCACAACGGATTGACTGCGCTTGATTAACTTGTCTAACTCTGTATGCGTCTCAATCCGCCGAATCAGTACAGGGGCGGAGAACGGCTTGTTGATAAAGTCAAGCGCGCCCATCTCAAAACCCTTTATTTCGGAAACGGGGTCGTTCTTCGCGGTAAGGAATATGACCGGAATATCTTTAAGCCTCACGTCGTACTTTAGAAAAGACATCGCCTCGAAACCGTTCATCACCGGCATTTCGACGTCGAGCAATATCAAATCCGGCGTTATCTTCTCGGTAAGCTTTAACATCTTTTCCGCCGAAGGCAGCGCGTATGTCTTATATGTCCCGTCGAGGGCCGTCTTTGCCGTCATCAGGTTCGTGTCGTTATCGTCGACGATGAATATGGTCTTCAAGGAAATCATCACCTTCCGTTCGCGCGCTAAACAAGGTTGTTTTTGATTATATCCCTTGTAACGATATCATACAATACATTAAAGCAAGCTTCCGACACCAGTGTTATATAAATCCATAGCTATCTCGGCGGCCTCGTCGAAAT
>WRJN01000013.1 GCA_009778605.1 Oscillospiraceae bacterium | reverse complement strand
TTGGCGTTGGAGGTTATGGCGCGTCATGACGTTTCGCTTTTTTGCTTGAGTTTGGATATGCCCGATATGTGCGGCACGACGTTGGCAGCGAAAATCAAGAACGAACCGCAATACGCCCAAACGCCCATTGTATTCTTGACCGCTCACGCAGACCGAGAAACCATTTTCCGCGCATTATCGTTAGGCGTGACCGACTATGTTGTCAAACCGCCTAATTTGCTTCGTCTGCTTGTTAAGACAAGGAAATGGCTTGACTAATCAAAAGCCCCCGTTAGGGGGCTTTATTTGGAGTAAAACATGAAAACCAACACCGACTGGGACGCTCACCTGCAAGGCGAATACGCAAAACAATACTACACCGACCTGTGCGCGTTTCTCAAGCAGGAATACCAAACCCAAACCGTCTACCCTCCCGAGAGCGATATATTCGCCGCGCTGAAACTCACGCCGTATGACCGTGTAAAAGCGGTGATTCTCGGGCAAGACCCCTATCACCAGCCCGAACAAGCTCACGGATTGTGCTTTTCGGTGCGTCAAGGCGTGAAACTGCCTCCGTCGCTGAATAACATCTTCAAAGAATTATATGCCGACTGCGGAATACAACCTCTCCACGGCGACTTGACGCAGTGGGCGCGAAACGGCGTACTGCTCCTCAACACAACGCTGACGGTACGGCGCGGCAACCCTAACAGCCACAGCAAACAGGGCTGGACGCACTTCACCGACCAAATCATACGCTTGTTGAACGCGCGGGGCGTACCTACCGTGTTCGTTTTGTGGGGGAATCATGCCAAATCCAAGGCGAAACTGCTGACGAATACGCGGCATTCCGTGCTCACGGGCAGTCACCCCAGTCCGCTCTCCGCCAACCAAGGCGGCTTTTTCGGTGGGCGATACTTTTCCGCGACTAACGCGTTTCTGCGCGCGCATAACGTCCCCGAGATTGATTGGCGCATTACTTAGTTTTCACTCGTTCGCGCCGCCCGAATACCACGATACAAAACGTCACTATAATCGCTGGAACCAACATGACGAGCATAACCTGATTCGTGTGAATGCGGCGCGCGTCGGACAGTATGACGTGTTGGATATTGTCATAATCGGTACGCTTACCGCGCACTAACAGCCAATGACTGTTGACGTCTCGCGGGGAGCCTGTCATGATGGTGAAATAGTCCTCCCCCTCGATGATTTGCAACGCGTCATAATCGCCTGCGTCCACGGTATGCACAAGGTCAACCTGATACACCAAAACTTGATTCAACACATGAACCTCAAACGTATCACCAGCCATTATACGGTCAAGCTCTGTGAGCATTGTCGAGGCGGGTTCTCCCCGATACGCCGTAACCACCGTATGTGTATTCGCGCCGCCGACGGGCAGTGACGCCCCCTGCAAATGCCCCGCGCCGATATTCGACGCGCGCGTGTTTGAGCCGTGGAATATGGGCAATTCAACATCAATCAAACCGATACGCAACATTGCAATGACGTCGCTGCCCGTAACGCGCAACAAATCCTCATACCCCATGTTGCCGTGTTCGTCCGCCGCAAAACTGTCGTGCTTTTCACGTAATATCTCGTTATACAACTGTGCGTCGTCGCGCATGGCGACTAACCTCATATAGCCGGTATCGGCGGTTGCTTTGCGATACTCGTTCACAATGTTTGAGCGGTTGCTTGCGCGAACGTAGTCAACGATAAACGAGGAAAATAACAGCGCGACTACCGCCAAAAATACCAACACAACGGCAAATTTAGAAAAGAACGTCTTCATCACTCACCTCAGCTCACTCGCCCGAACGCCCCAATCGGCAAAACCCGCAACGCCGCTTTACCAATCACGTCCTCGTCGTTCACTAACCCGAATTTCTTACTGCGGCTGTCGATTGATTCAACGCGGTTGTCCCCCACGACAAAGTAGTGACCGTCAGGGACTTTCAGCGGGAACTCCGCATCAATCAAGCCGCCTCCGGCACCGATGCCGTCTGCGTAGGGCTCGTCAATAACAACTCCGTCAACCATGAAATTGCCGTCCTCCGAGAAGTACACCGTTTGCCCGCCCACGGCAATGACGCGTTTAATCAAGACAGAGTTGCCGTAATAAAACGCAATCACGTCTTCATTCTCGATTTTACCCATAGTCAACACCATAATCGTTTCGCCTTCGTTTAGCGTGGGGGACATACTGCTGCGCTCCACTCGATAAACGGGCGTGAACAGGCTGACAAGCATCATGACCGACGCCATAAAAACAATCATCACGCCGATTGAGCTGATGGCTTTGCGCCGCTTCAATCTGCGGATTTTTTCTTCATCATGCTCAATTTCCTGCTTTAGCTCGTTAATCTGCTCTTCTTCTTCTTCGATTTCGTGTTCAAGTTTATGGATAATTTCTTCGTCTATTTTGACTTCATGACGTAATGAGTTGATGCGCTTTTCGTCAATTTCGATTTCGTGTTCAAGATTATGAATAGCGACAACTTCTTGCTTGACTGCACGCTCAAGCGTTTTTATTTGGCTCTCGTCGTTATCCACTTCGACACGCAATTTAGCGATTTGCTCCTCGTCTTTCTTGACTTCGCTTAACAACTCCAACGCCATGACCTCTGAATGGTCTGCCCGCGTTTTGGCAACGTCTAAATTATGCTCTAAACATTCAATCTCGGCTTCTTTTGTGAGCAAAGCCTCTAACAACTCTTCTTTAGAGTTTTCTGTAGAGTTAGAGTTATTTTTATCCCCTTGCATGGCTTAACCTCCCCATGAATAAATCTTACATTAAATTACATCATACCACTTTCGACGGATTGTGTCAAGGCTTTTTGAGAGAATATAGTAGGTCTTACAAAATTTTTGTCAAAAATCCCCCTGAAAACCCTTGCAATTCGCAGTGAATTATGATATAATATCACAGAATACTTTTTGTTAGTTAGGAGTTTTTATGCAAAACTTATGTTTGTCGTGCATGGCGGATAATATGCAAAACGGCGTATGCCCGAAGTGTAACACCACGGAATTTCAATTTTCACAGCTCAACGCCGCACCGCATCTTTTACGCGCGGGTTCTGAGCTTAACGGAAAATATGTTGTCGGTAAAGTAATCGGCGAGGGTGGATTCGGTATTACGTACGTGGGTTATGACAAGACTCTTACCGTAAAAGTAGCCATAAAAGAATACTACCCGAGGAGTTACGCATCACGCAATGCTTCATCAGGGGATTTGTCCGTCTATCCGCTCACGGGCGAGGGCGGCGAATACTACGCCGACGGTAAAGATAAGTTTATTGACGAGGCGCGCCGATTAGCCAAATTCGCGCACTTGCCGGGCATTGTCGCAGTGAAAGACTTCTTTGAGGCGAACGGCACTGCATACATCATCATGGAGTTCGTCAACGGCGCGACCATGAAACACTCTCTCGCACAAATGGGCGGCAAAATCGAAGAAGCGCACGTTCTTGAAATGATGCGCCCTCTTGTAAAATCCCTTGCGGAAATCCACAACGCGAACGTGATTCACAGGGACATCAAGCCCGACAACATCATGATTCAATATCCCGACGGCGGCGTGAAGTTGATTGACTTTGGCGCGGCGCGCGAAATCGGCGATTCAGGTGACGCAACTGTTGCAGTAGCCTCACACGGCTACGCCCCCGAGGAACAATACGACCCCAACCGCGACCGTAACGGTCCGTGGACGGACGTGTACTCACTGTGCGCGACGATTTTCCACGCCATTGAGGGCGCGCCTCCGCCGAATGCGTTTGAACGTCTGCGGAATGACACATTCAGCGGATTCACTGTCCCTGTGTCCCCCAACACCAAAGCGGCAATTGAGATGGGGTTGCAGCTACAGCCGCAGAATCGCTGGCAAAATGTCGCGGCGTTGTCCAACGCGCTGTACTCGGGGAACACCACAAGCGTGGTGAACCGCCCCGCACCGGTATCGCCGCCCGTGAAACCTAACATGACTATGCCCGTAGGCGCGGCTAACGCCACCACATCACACACTTCCGCGCACGTTAATACGGCGGCAATGGCAGGCAGCGCGCAACCGCCCAAGAAAAAGTCCAAGACGGGGTTGATTATCGGGATAGTCGCCGCTGCTGTGGGTTTGCCTATTATCGGGCTTGTGATAGCTGCGGTTGTCGGCTTGTATATAATCGGAAGTGGCATTGACGACCCTACACCCACTTATTATTCGCCGCCCACTACTACCGCCACCCCTACCACCACTACTCCGCCCGAAACTTTAGCACCTCCTCCCACGACCCCCACCACTACGCCGACTACGAGCCCTTCTGTCACAGAAACACCCGACCACCCCGCGCGTTCGTTTAGCGTGGTTGTAAATAACAAGTGCGGTCAAGCTATAAATCACGTTGATATAACCGAAAACGGTAAGTCTTGGTCAGGAAACAACCGAATCCCGAACGGGCAGGAATTTTCAAACAACCTAAATCTGACAATCAACTTTAGTAATGACACCGTGCGGTATTACGATATAAAAGTCGTCGTTGATGTTTTGAACACAGAAAACGAACCCTTGACGTTGTGGATAAAGAATGAAGATTTTCATACCTCTTCAAAAATCGAGTTTGACATTACCGTAAGCGGTAATACCTATACGTTATCAAGAGTGGATTAAATCAGTATTATAAGCAAGTATTATAAATTGAAAGGTGTATTAAATTATGAACATGAAACTTTGCCCTAACTCGCATTACTATGACTCATTGCAGTATAGCGAGTGCCCACACTGTAAAGCGGCGAACGCCAACGCCAACGCCGCACCCGGCGCAACGCCAATTGGCGCGACTGTGCCGATTATGAACAACAACGCCGATATAGGCGCGACTGTGCCCGTGTTCAATCAACCTGCGGCGGCTCCTGCGTCGGACATAGGCGCGACAATGCCCATTATGCGCGAAAAACATGGCACCGACCCTGTGGTGGGTTGGTTAGTGTGCGTGGCAGGGAACGCCCGCGAAATCGGCAAGGACTATCGCATTCGTACAGGGTATAACTACATCGGGCGTTCGCCCAAGATGGACATTTCGATTGAGAGCGACGATACAATCTCACGCGAGAATCACGCCACCGTCGCTTACGCCGAAAAAGCCAAGCGGTTCATGCTTGCGCCCAGCCAAGGTAAAGCAATCATCAGCGTGAACGACGAGCCGATTATGGGGACTGTCGAATTGAAAGCATATGACACGATTGAGTTAAGCGAAATCACAAAGCTCAAGTTCGTGCCTTTCTGCGGTGAATCGTTTGAGTGGGGCGGAAAGGAAAAGTCTTGAGTATGGAAAACAACAACCCAACACCACCTACTCGCCCGCCAAACACCATGCCCCCGCGTCCGCAGACAACAACAGAACCGACAGAGCCGACTACGGACATCACAGAACCCACTACATCACCCAATACGCCTACTACGTCCACTACAACCGACGCGCCTGACACTACGGACGTTACGGACACGCCGAGTGACGACACGAACGACACGACAAGCGCGCCGACTGACACAAGCGAAACAATCGGATTCGATGATACTGCGACGCCTCCGACCGCGCAGGGCGGCGGCATTGTGTTAGCAGGCGCAGGTATAATCATCGCCGTAATCGCGCTTATCGCCGTTATCGTCATTGTTGTCGGCGTGATAATTGTTGTGAGCAAGATTCAAAAGGGCAAGAAACCCTCTGCGGCTGTGTCGGTTACTCCCGCGAGCGGCATAACGCGGACTGAACCGGTTAATCCTCCGGCAATTGGCGGCGGTTGGAAAATCGCCAACTTGCAAGGGCAGGGTGCGCGACAGTATCAGCAGGACAGTTTCGCGCTCACCGACATCACTGACACCGCGAAAGGCATGATGGCGATTGTCGCGGACGGAATGGGCGGCGTATCAGACGGGGACGTGATTAGCCGATTATGCACGCAGACAGCCGTGAAACTATTCGGTGAAGCGACGACGGACTACGTGCCGAATGAGTTGTTGGCACAAATCACCGCTGAATCACAACGGGAGGCGCGGGCGTTTATCGCCTCGAAAGGCTATGACTACAGCGGAAGCACGTTGGTGTGCGTAATCCTGAAAGCTAATGAGCTGCATTTCACGGCAGTGGGAGACAGCAGAATCGTCCTGTTACGCGGTGACACAGTGTTGCAACTCAATCGCGAACATACGCATAAAATTGTGTTAGACGAGCAGGCGGCGCGCGGCGAAATCACCTTTGAGGAGGCGCGCACGCATAAGGACAAAGACGCGCTAATCAGTTATATCGGCGTGGACGGCGAGGTAATGCGCGACTATAACACGTCGCCGATTCCCCTTCAATCGGGCGACCGCGTGGTATTGATGAGCGACGGCGTGTTCGGGACAGTCCCCGACGATGTTATCGCTAAGTTGGCGACAATCCCCGACATTACGCAAGCGGGAACTGCGTTAGAAAACGCAATCACCACCACCCAAAAACCAAACCAAGATAATTATACGGCAGTCATTATCGAAAATTAACGCCAAAATCGAAAATTAAAGTAAGGACAGGTTTATTTATGAAAATCACGAAAAAAATCGCGGCGCTTCTTGTAACAATCATGATGTTAGCGACGCTTGTCGTACCCGTCTCAAGCGAGGGCGGCGCGCCGCAAACGATTCGGGACGCGCGCAGCAGCGTTGTACGGATTGTTTCAGCTAATCCCCAAACGGGCGAAATCATGGGTCACGGTTCGGGGTTCATTATCGCGCAAGCCACAGGTAAAACGTACATTGCAACCAATCGTCACGTTGTTGTCGCCAATTACGGCACTGACGAAGAAGTCATGATGATGATAGGCGTAATCCGCACAAACATTCTCGAAGTGTATGACATGGACTTGAATGTTATATTCGTCAGCCCGCAAGGGCCGAATGACTATTCAATGGACTTAGTCATTATCGAGGTCACAGGGGAATACTTTTCCGACCGCCCTGTGTTACCCATAGGCATAACTAAAGACCAAGAACCGGGTGAAACGGTTTACGCGTTAGGGTTCCCGGGTATTGCCGACCAAATGTTAGAAGCCAATACGTTTGACGGAACGATAGACTCAGTGCGCGTCACCAACGGTTATCTTGACCGCACCAACGCAAGTGCCCTCAACCGTTCGTACGCGTCACACGGCGCGGAAATTCACGGCGGTAACTCGGGCGGGCCGTTGATGAACGCGAGAGGTCAAGTTATTGGAATAAACACGTTGGGGCATAGAGAGGCAGGCGCGAACATCGCCTACGCGCTCTCCACCGAATACCTTCTCAGTTACTGCCGCGACAACGGTATTCCGCTCAACACGTCCGCGCCGGGAAACGACGAAACATCGCCTACCCCTGGTAATAATGACGCCACAACAGATGACGGCATTTTCGGTTCCGGTTGCGTGATTGCGGGTGTTGCGGGTGGTATAATCCTGTTAGGCGGCGGCGGTTTGTTGCTTATCGTTTTGGTGATTATCATTATCGTTGTGGTGACTAAGAAGAAGAAAAGCGCGCCGACTGCCGCGCACGTTCCGCAACCTGCGGCTGCACCACCACCTCCTCCTGCGGCGGCTCCGGTAGCGGCGGCAGGTAACGCGACGGGAATTAAAGGCACAGGCGGCGAATACGTCGGGCGGGACTTTCCTGTTACGAATACGCTGCTCATCGGGCGTGACCCTGCTCGCTGTCAGATAGTGTTTCAGGCGGGCACCGAAGGCGTCAGCGGGTTGCATTGTGAGTTAAGGCGCGTAGGCGCGGCGTTACAGTTGACGGACAAAGGTTCATCTAACGGGACGTTTTTGAACGGCACGAAAATCGCCGTGAATCAGCCTACTAACCTAAAACCTGGCGACACGTTCTACCTCGGCTCAAACCGAAACAGTTTCTCGGTATACTAGACCTGTCCGAAAATCCGTTCGCGGCGATTTTACACACGGATTTTCCGATATACTGCGTTGAGTTTTCTTGTAATGCACAAAGCGTTACTGCGAAAACTCGCCTTGTCTACCGAAAAATCCGCGCGCAAACTCGCTCGCTCAGAATTCTCGGACAGGTCTACTAACAAAAGCCCCCGAAAGGGGGCTTTACTTTTTCAACTCACCCAAACAACTGCAAGAAAATCCCTGCGACAACCGCCGAGCCGACAGTGCTGGACACTAACGGGCCCATCGCGTGCATGAGAAGATGATTGTCTTTGTTATACTGTTGCCCGACTTTCTGCGAAATCCGCGCCGCCATAGGCATTGCCGACACGCCCGAGTTCCCAATCAAGGGGTTGACTTTTCCGCCCGTGATTTTGCACAACAGTTTTGCTACTAACATACCGCCGACTGTCCCCATTGAAAACGCTACTAACCCTAAAAAGATAATCAACAATGTCTTAACGGTGAGGAAATACTCCGCTGTTGCCGACGAGCCAATGGACAAACCCACTAAAATAGTGAGTATGTTAAGGAAATCGTTTTGTAATGTACGCACGAACCGTTCGGTTACGCCGCTCTCGCGAATGAGGTTGCCGAGCATGAACATTCCGACTAAAACCCCCGCTGTGGGTACGACTAACAAAACGATAATCGCCATGATAATCGGGAACAGGATTTTTTGTTTTTTGGTGACGCGTTTGGGTTCGGGCATTTTTATTACGCGCTCTTTATCGGTAGTCAGCGCGCGCATAATGGGCGGCTGAATAAACGGGACGAGTGCCATGTAGGAGAATGCCGCAAGGGAAATACTCGCCAGGAGGTCAGGGGCTAACCGAACGGCGGTATAAATCGACGTAGGTCCGTCAGAGCCGCCGATTACACCTATGGACGCCGCTTCTTTGAGTGTAAACCCGTCAAAACCGCTGATATGCGGTGACAGGACGTTCCCTAAAAGCAGAGCCAACCCAAACGCCACAAAAATGCCGAATTGTCCGCCGATTCCGATAAGTACGCTTTTGGGGGACGAAATAAGCGGGCCGAAATCGGTCATGCTCCCGATACACAGAAAAATCATAGGCGGGTAAATGACGTTGACAATCCCGCCATACAAAAAGTTCATAAGCCCGGGGCGTATAATTTCCTGCCCCTCGATGAGGACGGTGTAAGTATCATACGCCGAAAGATTCGCCCCGGGAATGTTCGCCATAAGCATTCCGAATGACAGCGGCAACAACAACAGCGGCTCAAACTTTTTGGACACGGCGAGATACATAAGCCCTAACGCAATAATAACCATGACCCCGCGGCTCACAGTCATTTGCGACAAGCCTGCCGTTACAAATTCAACAATCGCCATGAATCAGACCTCCTACTATGCCTAAAAGACTTGATGTGTTTATTTGTCAACCACCTTGCATCGTCAAGTCATTGTTTAGCTTATCCTCTTATATCCCTCGCTGCTGACAATCGCATCCATAGGCACTCCCCTGCGGCAGAGTTCACAATCGTTGGCGGGGTAGTGCCGATAGTCTTCAATATAATCAGACGTAAACAAAGCGTTGACGTTATAGTTCTGTGCTTTATTCGTGGCAGAAAACAACGCGGAAATCCCGCTGACTATACCGCCGTAATACTCCAAACACTCCACGCCGAGTTGAACCGAACGCCCGCTGGAAATCATCGCTGTGAGAATCAAGATGTTCTTGCCGCGAATCCAGGGCAATTCACTGTCATAGAACGTGAGCTGATTGAGCGAGTTTCGCATAGGCGTCGTGATGTGAATGTCCGATTCGCCCATATCACTCGCGAGAAGCTCCTGCGCTATGTACGCGCCTATAACCTTGGTGTTCTCCATACAGACAATCGTATCGACAGGCGCGCCGTACTGATAAGGGACAACAAGCTCCTTGGCAATATCTTTGGCAGACGCCGCGTTGGACTTGAGTGTACTTAAATCCATGTAATGCGAACAGTGTGAGCTGTGTTCGCCGTACGTGCTTTTAATCGCAAAATGCCCGGGGATTATACTCACAGAAATCGAATTCTTGTTATGGTGCGTAATGCTGTATATACGTTCTTCCATGATTTACTCCTAAATTTACAATTGTCAAAGACAAACTTTCCTCAAACACTCAAGCAAAAGACATTATGTGTCTCACTGCATACGCAACAGCGGCGTGCCCGACTGTACGTTAGCCCCTGCAGTCGTCAAAATCTCGGCGATTACGCCTGCATTCGGCGCAGAAATAGTGCTCTCCATCTTCATCGCCTCAATAATAATAAGCATTTGCCCTTTCTCAACCCTGTCCCCCACTGCGACTTTGATTGCCACAATCGTCCCGGGCAGGGGTGACACAACCGCATTACCGCCGCCTGAGGACGCGGGCGCAGGCGCGGAGGTTGTAGGAACAGTCACCGCGGGGGCAGGAACAAAGTTAGCCGCCGCAACGGGTGCCGCCCCTACGCCGAGTATTGCCGCCTCGCCTTTTTCAACCTTAACTTCGTATAACTTATCATTTAACGTGATTTTATAAATCATGACGTAATCTCCTTCATATAAACAAAATGAAGTGTTTCCACAGGGCAGTTCAGCTCATCGGCAATCACCGCCATGAGGAGGACTGCCACGCGCTCATCGACATTGTTCAGCTCAACAATACCGGGCGTGTACGATAGCTTTTCCGCCGCCGTTTTTGCCGCTTTTGCCGACGAAACAGTCGGCGCGGTACTCTGCTGAACGCGCTCTTCATAAGGTTTTAGTATAAGAACCAGCATAGATATGCCAAAAAGGGCGACTAACGAACCAAAGATTGCTTCATACATAACTAATCCTCCACTTGCTCATTGTCAAGCCTCAGGATTGGCAAAGCCAACCCTTTGGCTCTTATTTTACTTTCGTGATTGTATACTTCACACGATTACGTTCGCGTTCATCACGCTCCGCCGCGAATTTTTCATACACCTGCGGAAAAATGATGTAGGACAACACATCTTCGTCACAACGCGCTTTGTCGCCGATTTCCGCTTTTCCCGCCTCGAACCCGTCTTTGAGCGTATCCGCGAACCGCCCTGTATGCGGTTTCTCTTCACCTAAAACTTTGCGAATCACCTCGGGGTTGACTTTTCCGGGCGGTGTACCGTATTCGCCGCGCAGATACGCGCTAATTTCCTTAGACACGCTCTTATAGCGTTCGCCGACTAAGACGTTCGTCGCCGCCTGAACGCCGATAATCTGACTGGAGGGTGTAACCAACGGCGGATACCCCATATCCTCACGCACACGCGGCGTTTCCGCCAAAACTTCGCCGAGGCGGTCAATCGCTCCTGCCGATTTAAGCTGACTAATCAGGTTCGACAACATTCCCCCCGGAATCTGATACTTGAGAATCCCTGCGTCGGTCATAAGAACGCGTGGGTCTAACAAACCGCTCTCGAGATACTCTTCGGCGAGAGGCGCGAAATAGTCGTTAATGTCGGACAACACGGACGTGTCCACGCTCGTTGAGTATCCCATCTGCTCAAGCGTGTACACAAGCGTTTCGGTAGCGGGCTGACTCGTGCCGCCCGAAAAAGGAGAAATCGCGGTGTCAATGCCTTCCGCCCCCGCCTCAACGGCTTTGAGGTAGGTCATGTACGCCAACCCCGTCGTGCTGTGCGTGTGAACGTGCAACGGCAAAGACGAGTTTTCCTTAATCGCTTTGACTAAATCGTAACACTCCTTAGGCGACATAATGCCCGCCATGTCTTTGATACACAGCGACGTCGCCCCCATTTCTTCAATTTTCTTGATGAGTTGCACGTAGTTTTCGAGAGTGTGAACAGGGCTGGAAGTGTAGGAAATCGCGACCTGCGCGTCCCCTTTATGCTTGATTGTTTCGCTCACACAAGTTTCTATATTACGCAAATCGTTGAGTGCGTCGAATATACGAATCACGTCAATGCCGTTTTTGACGGATAACTCCACGAATTTACGCACAACATCATCGGGATAATGCTTATAGCCGAGCAGGTTCTGCCCGCGCAGGAGCATCTGAAGTTTCGTGCGTTTTACGCGCTTGCGTATCTCGCGCAGACGTACCCACGGGTCTTCGTCGAGATACCGCAGACAGGTGTCAAACGTCGCGCCGCCCCAACACTCCAACGAGTAATACCCCGCCTTGTCGAGGGTCTCGAGTACGCCCTCAAACTTATCGTACGGC
Source organism: Oscillospiraceae bacterium (assembly GCA_009778605.1). Taxonomy (GTDB): domain Bacteria; phylum Bacillota; class Clostridia; order Oscillospirales; family Ruminococcaceae; genus Ruminiclostridium_E. Next base: position 15,212 of record WRJN01000013.1, on the reverse strand, counting down.
AGGCGCGTCGCAATGAGGGACTGTCCCGCGTCCCGCAAAACCGTTTCGGTAATCTGTATTTTCATAAAGCGGCTCCTTAGCGTTTATTTGTATCACGTTATAGTATATCACACAATTCCCCAAAAGTAAAGTGATTTCACGGAATATCATGTATTTTTTCAAATTTGTTCATAACCTCGTCAAAACGTGAAATATACTCGTGGGCATACTTGAAGTTATAATGCTTCCGAACGCTGCCATCGCTCATGAACACACGCGTCGCGCCTCCGCAACCTGCCGCCAACACCGTACTGCTCTCGTCCATCATCAAGACGTTGTAGCGGCTCACGTTCGCTCCGCGCGTATACCCGATGTTGTCGCCCGCGCAATTGCTCTGCCGATAAAGGTAGTAGGGAACGTACCCCGCCGCCGTGAGAATGTCGTGAGCGATAAGCGTGAAATCCGCATCAGAGCGCGCCTTGACTGCTGCGCCGCGCTTGACTGCAAGGCTATGTACGGTGATGTTTTCGGGTTCGAGTGCGATTATTTTGTTCAGGCTGTCCGTAAAGCATGAACAATCCTCCCCCGGCAACCCTGCGATTAAATCCATATTGATTACCGCAAAGTCGAATCTGCGGGCTTTTTCGTAGGCTTTGTAAATATCCGTCGAGTTATGTTCTCGCCCGATTATACGCAGAGTTTCGTCATTCATGGTTTGCGGGTTAATCGAAATGCGCGTCGCGCCGCCCGCTTTAATCGCCGCCAACACTTCATCAGTCAGCGTTTCGGGGCGACCTGCCTCCACCGTGTACTCACGCACTGCCTGCGCGCTCACCGACGAAACTGCCGCATACAACCTCGACTGCGCCGTGACGGGCAACATCGTAGGCGTACCGCCGCCCACATACATCGCCTCAAGCGTCAGTCCGTTCGCGGCGGAATACTCGCCCACTGCCGCAATCTCGCGGCACAGCGCGTCAACGTACGGCGTAATCAGCTTTTGCGTACTCGGCTTAGTCACGCTTTCGCTCACGAAACTGCAATATTTACAACGACTCGGGCAAAAAGGAATGCCCACGTAAAGATGAAAAACTTCACGGGGATTAGTCCTAACGTCCTGCACAGCCATGATTTCGTCCGCCAACTGTAATCGTTCAGGGCTTATGCGAAACTCGCCCAAGTTATGCCGATTCTCCCTGATGAAACGTATGGGGTGAACACCTGTGAAAATCCCCCACGGCAGCGTTCGCCCTGTGAGCCTCACAAGCTCATCATAAAGAAAAACAGACGCCTCCAACTTAGAACCCGCGCTCGCACTGCGCGCTAAACAAGCCGACACGTCCGCATTTTGTTCATAAATCTCGAATCCGTGAACGATTCGTTCAACGGCGTAGCGATAGGGGTGGTTCAGCTCGTTAAAGTTCATATAAATCATCAATCATGAACGGATTCTCGCGTTTTTCGCGTAGCAAAGTCGTCTCGCCGCCGTGACCGGGCAGTACGCGGTAATCCCCCTGCAACGCCTTGATTTTGGCAAGTGATTGCGCTTGAACAGCGGCATCACCTGACCATCCGTCGGTACGCCCCACTGACCCCGCGAACAGCGTATCGCCACTGAAAATCACGTTATCGCACACGTAAATCACGCTCCCGCCCGAGTGCCCCGGTGTTTCCATGACGGTGAGCCGCAATGCGCCAAACGCAATCACGTCGCCCTCTTTCACTAAAACATCAGCCTCGCAGGGGTGAAACGCTTGCGGAAGCATGGACGCATAGGAACGGTTCATGTCGTTCAGCATGACAGCGTCGTGCGAATGTACATAAATCGGCGCGCCTGTGAACATTTTGAGTTCGCCTGCCGCGCCTGTATGGTCAAAATGCCCGTGAGTGAGCAAAATCGCTTTTAGTGTAGCTCCGCACTCCTCTAAAGCGGCGATAATTCGCTTAGGGCTGTCCGACGGGTCAACAACCACCGCTTCTTTCGTGTCGCTTGCGATTGCTATATAAGTATTGACTTGTAATGCGCCTAAAACTAACTTTTTCACTTCTGTCATACGTTTACACCTCTCTCTACATTAACTATGCCGTCTATTTGATTAAGTTTAGACATCAATATTCTTAGTTGCTCCACCCCTGTGACTTCCACCGTGAACGAAATGGAGGCGTTGCCGTTTTTCATCATACGTGAGTTGCTTGAAAGAATCATCAACTGGTTATTGGCGACACACAAAACCACGTCCGCAAGCAGACCTTTACGGTCATGCGCGATGACTTCTATAGTGGCGTTATAGACGTCCTCATTCGTTTGCGTCCATGCCGCTTCCACTACGCGGGATTTCTCGTCGTCGCCGTTGTTTTCCAACTTCGCGCGTACCTCGATATTGTAACAATCTTTCTTGTGGATTGAAATGCCGTCGTTGCGGGTTACGAACCCTACTATTTCGTCGCCGGGTAACGGACTGCAGCAATTGGCTAATTTAAGCGGCGTTTCGGCGTGTTCGTATGACAAGACGCTGGCACCTGTGAAAGGTTTCTTCTGTTCCGAATCGTTGTTAATGAACACTTCAACAGGGGCGACGTTGTGCAGTTCCTCTTTAATCCAACGTGAGGCGTTGGCGGTAGACACGCCGCCGTAGCCGATTGCCGCATAGAAGTCCTCCAATGTATTGAAGCGGTTCTTGAACGCTAACGCGGTGAGCGCGACATTCAGCTTGTCGTCAAACTGATAACCGTCCCTCCGCAGAATGCTTTCCACAAATGCGCGCCCTGAAGCGATGTTTTCCTCGCTCCTGTGCCGTTTGAGCCAGCTTTGAATCTTGGATTTCGCGCCGTTGGTTTTGGCGTATCCTAACCATGAACGGTCGGGACCGGGCGCGTCGTTGTCTGTATGAATCTCAATTACGTCCCCCATGCACAAAACGTGGCTGTACCGCACTTCCTTACCGTCCACCGTGGCGCGTTTCATGGTGTTACCTACTTGGCTGTGTATTCCGTACGCGAAATCCACCACCGTTGAGCCTAAAGGCAGACTGCGCGGCTCGCCTTTGGGTGTGAATACGTGAACTTCGTCGGGCGACAGGTCTGTCTTGATGGATTCCGCCAACAAATCAATCCCGTCTTCACGGTGTTGCAAGTCTAACAACTGACGTATTTGCAAGAATTTATTGTCGCTCACGTCGTCGGGGCTGAGCGACTCGCCGAGTTTATATCGCCAGTGCGCGGCAATTCCGAACCGTGCAGTGTTGTGCATATCCTGTGTGCGAATCTGTACCTCGAACGCCTGTTTCTCATTACTGAGAAGCGTCGTATGAAGGGATTGGTAACCGTTTGTCTTGGGGCTGGCAATATAATCCTTAAAGCGGTTCAGCGGGTTGTACATATCGTGAACCACGCCCATAATGGTATAGCAATCGGCTTTGGTGGCAGCGATAATGCGAACGGCGTAAACGTCATAAATCTGCTTGAGGTCTTTGCCTTGCAGGTAACATTTCCTGTACAGGCTGTGAACGCCTTTAATGCGCCCTTCAATCACGGGCGGCGGGTTCATGTCGGACAGCCTGTCGCGAATGCGCTCGGTAATAGTTTCGATGCTGACTTTACTTCGGCTTTTATAGTCCTCAATGCTCTCCACAATATCGTCATATGCGAATCGGTCGTAGTAGAATAATGAAATGTCCTCTAACTCGTCTTTCATCTTGGCAATCCCCATTCGATGGGCGATTGGCGCATAAAATTCCACCGTTTCAAGGGCAATCCGAATTTGTTTTTCGCGGCGGAACGCATCTAACGTCCTCATGTTGTGCATTCTGTCGGCGAGTTTGATGATGATTACGCGCGGGTCTTCACACATTGACACTAAGATTTTGCGGATATTCTCGGACTTTTGTTCCTCCTCCGTCATTGTGAGGATTTGCGCGCCGCTATCCGTCCCCGGCAATGTGAGCTTGACGTTGCTGACTTTCGTCACGCCGTCCACCAACATAGCCACGGTTTTGCCGAATTGTGACTGTAAATCCTCCCGTGTGAGCTCGGTATCCTCCACCACGTCATGCAACAGCGCGGCGACGATTGTGTCGGTATCCATGAAAAAGTCAATCAAGATTTCCGCAACGGAAATGGGGTGACACACGTAGGGTTCGCCCGACTTGCGGAACTGCCCTTCGTGTGCTTCACACGCCAACTTGAATGCCATGCTAATCTTGTGTATGTCATAATGTCCGCCTACTTTTCGCACTTTGTCCAAGAAGCGTTCCATGCAAACCGCACAGCCGTTGACTTTGCCCCTGCACACGTTGCAGTTCTTTTCGCGTTCGTTCATGTAACGCCCTCCTTATATAGCCTGTTTAGTATCTCGCTCATGGCGAAATTTTGGCGGATTCCCCGCCATATAGCAGTTCCACTTGACATTTACATTTTCTACTTGCAAATTTTGCGTTATACTTCGTTGAATTTTCTTGAAAGGCACAAAGCTTACTGCGAAAATTCGTCTCGTCTGACGAAAAATTCGCTTCAAAATTTCACTCACTCGGAGATACTAAACAGGCTCTTAGTTTATTCAGTAACACCGACTTAGTTAAGTCTGCTTTTTCGCTCACTTGATTGAGCATTACTTCGCCTTTAGCCGCGTCAAAGCGGATTAACCCGGCTTCCTCAAACACGTCTGCGATTACGCGGGCTTTGCAGTAGTTCAACCCCGACTGTGCGGCGCGTTGTACGATTTGGTCAAGGCAGAATGACTCTTTGATAATACCGTAAACCTGTTTTAATTCCTCGTCGGTGGGGATTATGCGTGCGTACAGCTTGCTGTCAAGGCGTTCGTCGCGCTTAAGTTTCTCGTATGCGTCAGCCGCCGCGAAAAAACGAGTCTGCACTGCCGAATCGCACCAGTTCAACGCCGCTAACCTCATGTCAATCACCTTTATGCTGAGCGACTTTGTATCATTATATTCATTGATGTCGATATTTACCATTAAATCAACCCTGTCGCCGACTTTATACCAAAAGTCAACATAAGCGCGCGTAAAATCAAGCACTTTGAATTCCGCGTCGCAATACTTCACGGTGAACAAGATGTATTTGCCTTCTTTCAGCGGGCGTTTATGCACGAGGTCACAGCCTTTCAAGCAGAACACGGGCGTGGGGTTGCCCTCCCCGAACGGCGCGATGTGCTGTAGCTTTTCGATGTTATCAACCGTCAGCGCGGAGGGGGCAGGCAATGAGTCAGCGGTGATTTGTGCCGCAGGCATGATGTCGTATTCCTTGGCGGCGTATTCCGACAAGCGCGCTTTGAATGAGGCAATGTCGGGCGTTTTGAGTGAGAACCCGCCCGCGCCTGCGTGACCGCCGAATCGCGTGAGCAAGTCTTTACAGTAGGTTAGCGCGCCAATCATCGAGAAGTCCCCCACGCTTCGCGCACTGCCTTTGGCGGTTTCGCCGTCGGTGGTAATGATTACGCAGGGTTTGCCGAATCGCGTCACCATGCGTGAGGCGATAATGCCGATTACGCCGTGATGCCACTTGTCGCCCGATAAGACTAACACGCGCTCATTCAGAAGCGCGGGGGCGGCGGCAATCAACGCGTTGACTTGCTCGAGTATACGGCGTTCTTCTTCCACGCGCTGATTATTAAACGCGCTCAGTTCCTGCGCTTTAGCGGCGGCTAACTCGTGATTCTCACACAACAGCAACTCCACTGCTTTTCCTGCGTCGGCGAATCGCCCTGCCGCGTTGATTCGCGGCGCAACCATGAACGCCACCGCAGTCGCGCTGATGGGTTCGTTTTCGGCGTTCTCCAACGCGTCAGCCAACCCTGCCGCCTTAAACAGGCAACGCAACCCGACGCTTTCGGAGTATGCGATGTTCCGCAAGCCGTGCAGAACAATGGAACGGTTCTCGTCTTTTAACTCCACCACGTCGGCAACCGTCCCGATTGCCGCTAAGTCTCCATATTGTTCCAACACGTCCTCCGTGGGCGCGCTCTCTAACGCGGCAATAAGTTTCAGCACAACTCCGCACCCTGCCAACGTCTTGCAAGGATAGGGGCAGTCACGCTGTTTAGGGTTGATGATTGCCTCAGCGACAGGGAGCGTTTCGGGAACGGTGTGGTGGTCGGTAATGAGCAGTTTCATGCCTTTTTGGGCGATTAACTCCGCTTCAGTGACTGCGGATACGCCGTTGTCAACCGTGATGAGAAGTTTCGTGCCGTTTTGGGCGATTTGAGTAACCGCGTCGGCATTCAAGCCGTAGCCCTCGTCACGAGTGGGGACATACCACGCCACTTCGCTGCCTAACGCAGTGAGGTAGCTGTACAGCATGACTGTGGAGGTCACGCCGTCACAGTCATAATCGCCGAATACGGTGATTTTATCGCCGACGGCAAGCGCGTCTTTGATGAGGGTGACTGCCTTGTCCATGTCTTTGAGCAGAAATGGTTCGTGGAACTCGGCAGTAGTGTCGCTAAAGAAACTCCGCGCGTCAACAATACCGCGACTGCCGAGTACGTCACTCGCGAGTTGCCCCAACTCGACAAATTCCGAAGGGGGTTTACTGCTGAAATTCCACTTCTTGTACATTGTTCACTCCATTCCCGAATTTGTTTGCTATCTTGCGCTTGACCCGCCGCAACAAAACAACTAACATCACCACCAACATCACGTCTGCCAATAACCACGCCGACGGATTGGCGAAACACACTGCGTCAAACCCGAATCGCGGCACCATAATCAACGCCACTACTCCGCGCGCCACAAGTTCGCTCACACCTGCAAACATGGTTACGCCGCTGTAGCCCAGCCCCTGTACCGAGTTTCGCATGATGAACAGCAACCCCAATGACCAGTACATCGCGCCGTTTACCAACTGAAACTGCCGAATATAAGTCATGGCTTGCGCGCCCTCTTCACCCGTGATTAGCCCTGCAAGAACTCCTCCGCCGAATATAATCAGCGCGCCCGCCGCAATGCTGTAAATCAAGACCGCAGTCAGCGAAATCTTGATTCCGTTTTTGATTCGCCCGTACTGACCCGCGCCGAGGTTTTGCGCGCAGAACGTCGCCATGGTGATGCCCACCGCCTCCATAGGTTGCATGAGCATGATTTGCAAACGCCCGGCAACGCCTATTGCCGATACCACCACCGGTCCGAAGTCATTGACGGCGCGTTGTATAATCACCGTGCCTATGGCGGTTATGGCGAATTGCAACGCCATAGGTACGCCGTTGAGCAGTAGTTTCGCGGCGCGTTTACGGCAGGGGCGTGCGTCGGCGCGTTTGAGGCGCAGAATGGGGTGGTGGCGGCGTATGTGAATAAGGCACAAAGTCACCGCGAATGCCTGTGACACGATTGTCGCCGCGCCTGCACCTTTAGTCCCCCAGCCGAATACCGCCACGAACAAAAGCGTTACTAATATGTTCAACACGCAGGACGCGGACAGGAAGTACAGCGGCGTTTTGCTGTCGCCGAGCGCGCGCATAAGCGCGACTAATATGTTGTACATCATGAACGCGGGGATTCCCGCAAAGATGACGATGATGTAGTTATACGCCGCGTCAAGCGTTTCTGCAGGAGTCTGCATGATGACCAACAGCGGACGCGCGAAACTCACCATGAGCGCGGTCATTGCTAATGCGAACAGTCCGCAGAGATACAGCGCGTTGGCGGCGCGTTTCCGCGTTTCGGGAATGTCCCCTCCGCCGAATGACTTTGCTACGGGAATGGAGAACCCTGCACACAACCCGATGACGAATCCGATGACTAAGAAGTTCAGTGGCCCGGTTGACAGCACCGCGCCCATTTCGGCTAAGCCGACGTATCGCCGCACGATGAACGCGTCTAAGAGGTTGTATAACTGTTGCAACACGCTCCCAAGCAGTATGGGGACGCAGAACCGCATGATAATCGGGAACGGTTTTCCCTTTGTCAGATTACGAACCAAATCTACTCCTTACACTCAGAACACGTACCAACAGCATTTTCGCGCGCTTCAATCGCGGCAATCTTCTCGATTCGCGCGGTGTGTCGGGAATCGCCCGAGTAGGCGGTGTTTAACCACACCTCCAACAATTCCCATGCGACTTCTTCGCCGATTGTCCTGCCGCCTAAGCATAACACGTTGGAATCGTTGTGTAATCGTGTGAGTTTCGCCGAATAATAATCACTGCATAACGCGGCGCGAATGCCTTTGACTTTGTTGGCGGAAATGCTGATACCGATACCCGTTCCGCAGAGCAGTACGCCTTTGTTGTCGGGTTTTTTCAAGACTTCGCGGCATACTTTTTCGGCGATGTCGGGGTAATCGACGCTTGAGCCGTCGCACCCACAGTCAATGAAGGGGATTTTGCGCTTGTCCAAGCATTTCTTGAGGAATTCTTTCGTGGCGTAACCGCCGTGGTCTGAACCGAAAATAATCATGATTTTATACTCCTTGTGTTTCTTGTGTTTTTTTATATTCTCTTTCTGCTTGAGGGCGTCTGATATAAGTCGGCATGAGTTCTTTTGCCGTAATCGCTTCATTCACGTTCGCCGAGAAACACACGCTTGCCGCGTTTTGCAATCGCAGGAGTTCACCCGCTATGGCGACTTTTCCGCCGAAATGCTCATATGCGAGAACCGCGCCGTCGCCGACTAATAGGACATTATCGTAGGCAATCAGCTCTTCGCCTAAGTCAGTCAGTGCAATCGCGCGGTCGGGTGTCAGCCGCGTTACGCTGTCTGTGTTCACGCGGAACAGCGCGTTGTAGACTTCGCCGCGCCGCGCGTCCATGACTGCACAAGCAATGACTTCACGCCCGAGATTACGCAGATTGTGTGCTAACGCCAACAACGTAGAAACACCGCAGACGGGTTTGTGCGCGCCCGAGTCCCCGAATGCCAATCCTTTCACCGCGCTCACGCCGATTCGCAACCCGGTGAACGAACCCGGTCCGTGTGATACGGCGAACGCATCAATGTCCGACAATTGCAAATTCGCCGCAGACAGAATACTTGTCATGAGCGGTAACAACGTCTGCGAGTGTGTTGTTTTGGTGTTCACTGTCGCGTACGCTAACACTGTCTCGTCTTGCGTAACCGCACAGGACGCGGCGACTGCCGAGCTGTCAAGACCGAGTATGAGCATTGACACAAATCTCCCTCTCGTTTTCGTTTATTGCGGTGATTCGCACGTCGTACCGCGCGTCGAATTCTTGCGCCAATTCGGGGACATTCTGCGCCCATTCAATGGCGAGTACGCCCTGCCCGATGTAGTCATAAAACCCGATAGCATAGAGGTCGTCATCGGTGTGGATTCTGTACAAGTCAAAGTGTAGCAAACCGCCATAGTCGTTGACTAACGCAAAAGTCGGGCTGGTGACGGGCGCGGTTATTCCTAACCCAACCGCCATGCCCTTGACGAAGTGCGTCTTGCCCGCACCCGGTTCGCCGTACAGGAATACTGCGGCATTCGTCGGTAGTTTCTCGGCGAATACGCGCCCTGCCTCCAGCGTTTCCTCAACGCTGTACGTTGTCAAAACAGCCCCGATATATTACCGTCTTTATCAATGTTGATATGATTCGCCGACGGCACTTTGGGCAATCCCGGAAGTGTCATAATATCGCCTGTGTACACGATAATGAACCCTGCCCCCGCCGCGACGCGCAGATTCGTTACGTTCAGCCGCCAACCCGTGGGGTTGCCTAATTTTGACGCGTCATCAGACAGTGAATACTGCGTTTTAGCCATGCAGACAGGCAGTTCAGTCAGACCTAAATCGGCGATTTCGCGGATTGCCTTGATTGCCGCCGTCGAATACGTCACACCGTCGGCGCGGTAGATTTTGTGCGCGATTGCCTCAATTTTGTCCTCCACGCTCATGCCCATTTTATAGGTGTGGTTGAGTTTGCTTTGTGTGCCGCCGCACGCGTTGACGACTGCCGCCGCAAGCTCAACGCCGCCTTTACCGCCCTGCGCGAACACGCGTGAGCAGACCGCAGTCACGCCTTTGTTTTTGCAATAGTCATGTATGAACGACAGTTCGTCGTCGGTGTCTGTATGAAAGTGGTTAATCGCCACCACGACAGGCAAGCCGAATTTCGCGAGGTTGTCGATATGCACACCTAAGTTGACGATTCCGCGTTCCAATTCGCCGTCGCCGTTGTGTTTGAGTGCGCGGACAGTCGCCACTAATACGGCACAGTCAGGCGTGAGCCCTGCGGCGCGGCATTTTATGTTGATGAACTTCTCCGCACCTAAGTCAGAGCCGAAACCCGCTTCCGTCACGGCGTAATCGCCCAACGTGAGGGCTAATTTAGTCGCGCGAATGGAGTTGCAACCGTGGGCGATATTCGCGAACGGCCCACCGTGGATAATCGCGGGTGTGTTCTCGATTGTCTGCACTAAGTTAGGGTTAATCGCGTGTTTGAGCAGTGCCGCCATCGCGCCTACCGCGCCCAAGTCAGCGGCGTAGATTGGCGCATTGTCAAGCGAGTAGCCCACAAGAATCTTGCCGAGGCGCGCTTTCAAGTCCGACAAATCCTCCGCTAAACACAGAATCGCCATGACTTCGCTTGCAACGGTGATGATAAATCCGTCCTGCCGCGTTGTGCCGTCCACTTTGCCGCCTAATCCCACGACGGTGTTCCGCAGAACGCGGTCATTCATGTCAATACAGCGTTTGACTAACACGCGGTTGGTGTCGATTCGCAGAGCGTTACCCTGCTGAATGTGATTGTCCAACAACGCGCAGAGAAGATTGTTCGCAGAAGTGATGGCGTGCATATCCCCCGTGAAGTGCAGGTTGATGTCTTCCATTGGCAGGACTTGGGCGTACCCGCCGCCCGCCGCGCCGCCTTTCACGCCGAATACGGGGCCTAACGACGGCTCACGCAATGCCAGCACGGCGCGTTTGCCGATTTTGCACAACCCCTGCGCCAACCCGATACTCGTGGTGGTTTTGCCTTCCCCTGCGGGAGTGGGGTTGACCGCCGTCACGAGGATTAGCTTGCCGCGTGCGCTGTCATTACACAGCCTATTCATGCACGTCTGGTTGATTTTCGCCGCATAATGCCCATACGGCTCATACTCGCTCACGGAAATTCCGCATTGTGCGGCAATTTCCGCGATTGGCTTAAGCGTCGCGGCGGAAGCGATTTGTATATCAGTCGGTATAGTCAAAACAAAGTTCTCCTTACTAATCAATACAGTCAGTCTTTTCGATTATACTATATATTGTTCGCATTGTCAAGTGCTTTTGTCGCATTATTACACGAGTAATTGCCAAAAAATGGCGCGCCGCGCTCTATAGAGAAGCACGACACGCCAAATCTATATGAATAGGCGGCTGTTTCGTAAGAACATACCGCGCTATATCTACGGATATTCTCGTCGAAATTGCCTTGTCTGACGAAAAATATTCTCGCAAATTCTTGCCACGATTTTGAAAAACCTCAACTATACGCCGCTTACCCCCAGAAGTATGTGAGTGAGTTGGTTTTGAGCTTTACGACGTGGCGCAGAATTTGCAGTGCGTCTGTCATGCCCGGTTCAATTTCGCTGAACGGCTCCAACCCGAGTGCGCGCCATGCGTCGGGGTCGTTATCCAAGGGGCTTGATAACCCTGTCGTGTAACGCAGAATCGCTAACGCGTCCGCCATTGACGGCTCTTTGCTTGAGTTGGTGACTCTGCCGAGCCCGTATTCGCCGCCGCAGCACAGCTCTTTGCAATAGGGCAAGCTGTTAGTTGAGGGGTAGGACTGAATGTACACTGCCGCGCCTTTGGTAAGAGGCTCAAAGCTATATCCTATGACGAAGTGCTCGGAACTGTTAATTATAGTTGCCTCTTCTGTGGTGATTGCGTTGTTGTTTTTGTACCTAACAAGCGTTTCATCGTCTATAAACCCGTCATATCTAAACCAAATTTTTTCTTCGTATGCACGTTCAAGTCCGATTAAATCGTCAGTGTTCTTGCTTGTGTTTTTGACGTTGAACAGCGTGTCCTCGGGAATATCTTGTGCGAGTTTGTAGACCGCGACACCATATGCGCGGCAGTACACTTTGTCGAGATTCACTTCTGCGCCGTAGCCGAAAGGCAGGTCAAAAGCGAAGTCAGGGTTGTTGGAATCCGGTGCAATGCCTACTAACCCTCTTAAAATCATCACTGCTTGAGCCATGCTTGGTTTTACCGTGACTTCAGGGAAATATCCGGCTACTGCGTGGTAAGAGTTGTTGCCCGGATAGCTTTCGTCCTCCGACGGCGGTTTGATTGGGTTGGGGGCAGAGGTATAGCCCGAAAAATTGACAATGTAGTGCAACACGAAAAATGCGTCCCTCAAAGTGATTTCGCCGTCGCCGTCTACGTCCCCCGCGCCGAACGGCACACAGATGTAACAGTCGCTCACGTCACAGGCATGGTCGTCGTCATACGCAACGAAACCTACCTCCTCCTGTGGCGATGCCGCTGTGGTGAGTGTCGCGGCAATGATTGCCGCCGCTGTGAACAGTGCTAAAACTTTTCTTTTCATGATAAATTTCCTCCTTTTTTTTAGGCCTTTTGTGTATAGTCGGTTAATTTCAAAATGGGCTTGTTTTTGCGACAATATTTTTGAGTTAATCGACTATATAATACCCGTCCAACGGGCTTGGTAACTTAACGATGAACCTCAGAATCGCCAATGCATCTGCCATTGAGGGGGGCTTTCCCGAACCAGGGCTTACTATCATTGCCGCGACTAATGCGTCTTTGTCGGTGTGAATAGGGCTATTCAGCCGTACTACGTGTCGCAGAATCGCTAACGCGTCCGCCATTGAGGGAACGTCTCCGGTGTTAGTGACGCGCCCGAATCCGTATCGCCCGCCTAAAAACTCACAGTCAACACAGTTGAAACAATCACAGACTTTAACGGCGTAAACGCCAATCAATCCGTCCTGCTTGACGCTCAAGTAATACACGCCGCTTTGCACACCGAGTCGCGTGATTTCGTCATACTCGACAGGCAGGAGGAAACTGCCGTCCGCGTTAATCAACCCTGTTTTCTTTACTTTATTTTCCGTCTGCGTGATTTTGGCTAAGTTGCCGATTGCAGTCAGCGTCGCGTCATACTCGAATGGCAGAACGGTTTCGCCGTCGCGGTTGATTAAACCGTGATTGCCGCCTTTGTTAATCCACGTCAGCTCGCCGAATAGCGAACCTGCGCCTGTGTACTTGTCAAACGGAACGATAATGTCGCCTTTGTTGTTGAACGCGCCCCACTCGTCCCCTAAAGTCACCCATGCGGCTTTGCCGTCATAGTTTTGCACAGCGTCATACTCAAGCGGAATGACAACTTTGCCGTTCGTGTTTATATATCCCCACTTACCGTCATAATTTTGCACCGCCGCCAATCCGTTGTAGAACCGCTCCCCACGTTGATACACGCCGTACTTGACAACGGTGTTACCTTTAAGGTCGATATAGCCGTATTGACCGTCAAGGCTTTGAATCAGCGATATGTTGTTGTAGTATAACCCGACGCTCTTACAATTGAGAATCTTCACCATAACTTCGCCGTCCGACTCTACAAAAAACCATTCATCTCCCGATTTGACGAGGGCAGTCTTGCCGTTGAAACAGCGCAACGCGTCATATTCCACAGGTGTGGCGATTCTGCCGTCGATATACACCACGCCGAATTTGCCGTCTTTCTCCACGCGCGCCAATCCGTCACCATTTAGCGCAAACTTTTTGTCATACTCAAGCGGGAAGATAATTTTGCCCTTGCCGTCAAGCAACCCCCACCTGCCGTTTTGCACGACTGATGCCGTACCGTCGTCATTGAGTGTGAACGATTCGTCGTATTGGAGCGGGATTACTGCCTTGCCTTTGCTGTCAATCAATCCCCATTTGCCATCTTTCATAACCGAGGCGAAACCGTCATTGAACCGCTCCGCGTCGTCGTATTCAATCGGCACAACCACTTTGCCCGATTTGTTGACGTAGCCATACTTGCCCTCTATGCCTACCCACGCAAACCCCTCATTAAAAACGCCCACTTCGTCATATTCAATCGGCACAATCAGCTTGCCCGATTTGTTGATAAAGCCATACTTACCGTCTTTCTTGACCCATGCCATCTCTTCACGAAAGTTCCACACCAAGTCATACTGTAGTTTGACGGCGATTTTGCCGTTGGTGTCCGCGAATCCGAACTTGTCATCACGCATTATGGGAACTAAGCCGTCGCTGAAGTAGGACACCCAGTCATACTCAAGAGGCAGGACGATGTTACTGTCTAAGTCTGTCACGCCGTACTTGCCGTCGTTCTCCACGGTGAGCAGATTGCTCCCGAAATGGTGTATTGCGGTGTACTCGTCCGTTAATTCTATAAGTGGGACGGCTACATAGTCAGGCGTTTCCGCCGCCGCTGTCTGCGCGGTCATGGTGACTGCCGTGAACGCGATTGTGAGTGTTGTGAATAGTGCAGTTAGTTTTGATTTCATTATAATCTCCTGTTCAATAATTACAATCTATATTTAGACCTGTCCGAAAATCCGTTCGCGGCGATTTTACACACGGATTTTCCGATATACTGCGTTGAGTTTTCTTGTAATGCACAAAGCGTTACTGAGAAAACTCGCCTTGTCTACCGAAAAATCCGCGCGCAAACTCGCTCGCTCAGAATTCTCGGACAGGTCTATTAGTACACGCGCTTAATGCCCGCGTATATCGAACTCACGCAAAAAAGTATTTTTTGCGTCATCAAGAGTGTACACAATATAATGATTTACAAGTGTTGACTCTTTGACTTTGAAAGCATGACTGCCGTGGTCTAAGACTTTAATTGCTTTTTCATCTTGCTTTTGCACTCTGTATCTTAAATTAACTTCAGAGTAATAATCGGATAATTCCTCTAAAGTTAATTCGGATTCTATTAAAATCGCACCGAAATACTGCATACCATTTCCATTGCCAACTACCTTTCCTGCTACAGAATAGGAAGACACCATTTCGGTATTCTCCGGTAATCGTAAGTTTCGTAAATCATTCCTTATACCTCGCGCAACCGTGTCATTAACACCCATGATTATGAGATTCAATAAAATAGGTGATAAGAACAATACTGTCACAATCGCTGCAATTGGTAAAACTGCTTTATTTTTGCGTTGTTTCATTGTTTGTACTCCTCAAAAACATTATATAGCAGTTCCGTTTGACATTTACATTTTCTACTTGCAAATTTTGCGTTATACTGCGTTGAAAAATTCTTAAATAACGGCGGTTATTT
>WRJN01000012.1 GCA_009778605.1 Oscillospiraceae bacterium | reverse complement strand
AACGGCGGTGCGGCGATTCGCGGCGGTGCTGTTCGCATTGTCGTTGCCATTGGCGTTGTTGTTTGAATTAATCATACTGCGGCTCTCGCCTTTTATCGAATCGCTGAACATCTTACCGCGCGATTTTGACTATACAGGGTGGTATATTTTCGCGGGCGCACTCCTCACAATCAACGCAATGGGCGTGTTATGCTTGTTTGTTGACAACCGCCGCGTACGCAATATCACCGACTATATACACAATTTTTTGAAGGAATCAAAAGATTGAAATTTTCATGTCACTTTGTTGGCGGAAAGGTATGATTAAAAATGGGTAGAGCAATACTATGGCGACCTATCCCCATGCTGTTATACGGCAACCACGAAGCGATTGACATTATGATGAGCTTTTTCACCGTGACGGCAATCATCATCGTGTTATTGCCGTTTCACGAGTTTGCACACGCGTGGGCGGCGTATAAACTCGGGGACAATACAGCTAAAAATCAAGGGAGGTTGACGCTGAATCCTTTCGTGCATATTGACCCTCTCGGCGCGTTATGTATGTTGATTTTCCCGCTCGGTTGGGCGAAACCCGTCATCGTTGACCCGCGCAACGCCTCCCGCAAAGTAACCATGCGCGGATTCATGGCATTGACCGCGCTTGCGGGACCCGTGTCGAACATACTCATGTCGTTTATATTAGTCATTATCGTAAGGCTGATTATCCTTTTCGGCGGCAGTGGTGACATGGTGTACTGGGCGGTGCGTGCCTTGTCCTCCATGGCGTGGATTAGCGTATACTTGGCGGTATTCAACCTCATACCCATACCACCGCTTGACGGCTCAAAAGTCCTGTTCTTTTTCTTGAATGACCGTGCGGCGCACTGGTTTGAGCGCAACTCAAACATCATCAGAATGGCGTTGTTGCTGTCGCTGATATGGGACAATAACCCACTCTTCAAAGGAATGTATTACGTTAGCTACACTATCATGCGCGGCTTGTATTTCGTGGTGGGGTTATAGTGCTATATGACAACAATCGAATTTAAGTTAGAAATATTCACAGGCCCGTTAGACCTCATGCTGTCGCTGATTGCCAAACACAAGCTCAACATTCGCGACATTGAAATCGCCGTATTGTTAGAACAGTTTCTGCTGTATATCGAAAAAGCAGGCGAACATGACATAGAGTTGGCAGGGGAATTTTTAGAAGCGGCGGCACACCTGTTGTTAATCAAGACTGCGGCACTGCTCCCTAAACATGAGGCGGACAAGCTAAAGCGCGAACTTGAGGGCGCGCTGATTGAGTACGCGCTGTGCAAGCTCACCGCCGAACGCCTGCGCGAGCTGTACGTAGGAGACGTGTTGTTCACGCGGCAACCTACGCAAATCGAAGCGGACAATACCTATACTATCGGGCATCACCCCGCAGAATTAGCCGAGGCACTATTCGCCGCCGCAACGCGGGACAAACTGCGCGAGTTACTCAAACAACCGCCGCGCGAGGAGGAACTCAACCCCGCGCTGACGATTGACTACGTGACGGTGTTCAGCAAAGTCGTGCACGTACTCAAACATCTGCGCCGTCGTGAGCGTGTCGAGATTGCGCCGCTGTTCAAAGGGGTGGAGCGTTCTGCCCAAGTAGCTACGTTTTTGGCACTCCTTGAGCTGTCTACCCACGGACGCATCGCATTCACCGAAGATTCGGAGTATATAGATATAATAAGAAATGTTAAAGTTTGAAATGTCAAAGATTCGGCTTTGCCGAATATGCGGAGGGCAAGGGGTGCAGCTCCGTTTGCCCGGAGGTAAAGATGGATAATACAATCGCAGTATTAGAAGCAGTGCTGTTCGCTTGCGGTGAGCCGATAACGGCGGACAAACTCGCACAGATTTGCGCGGTCAGCAAAGAAGAACTTGACGAGGCGGTACAAGCCCTCAAAAAACGCTACTCAGGGAGTAAAAGCGGGCTTATCCTGTTGGAATTAGCCAAGTCATATCAAATTGCGACAAAGCCGATGTTCGCGCCATACGTCAAAGAAGCAGTGGAGTTGCGGCGCAGTGTGCCGTTGACGGCGGCGGCAATGGAGGTTCTCGCGATTATCGCGTACAACCAGCCCGTGAGTAAGGCATTCGTGGAACAGGTACGCGGTATCGACTCGGGGAGCGTGGTGAACACGCTGAACAATCGCGGGTTAATTGAAGAAGCAGGGCGGCTTGACTTGCCCGGGCGACCTATTGCCTACCGCACTACGGAAGCGTTCCTGCGCTGTTTCGGATTAGCCAAACTAAATCAGTTGCCGCCGTTGCCTAACGAAAATGAACAGCTCTCGTTAGAATCGGAAGGCGCGCCTGAATCAGAGAGCGCGACTGAATCGGAACCAATACAAGGTGATGACAATGACAGCATGGATTGAAACCGCATGGCGCGCAATTCCGCCGCTGCCGAGCTTGCCCGTGTGGTTATGGGTGGTGATTGCCGCAGTAGGCATACCCGTGTTGTTATTAGTGGTGATTCTGTCGGCGAGTGTCAAAGCCAAAGTGACGTATAGCGGCGATTTTCGCGTAAAAGTCAAGTATTTGGGGTTGACTGTGTTTGATTCGGACACTCCCCCGAAACCTGAAAAACGCAAACCAAAACGCAGTAAGCACGAGCCGTCACCGCCCGAACGCTCACAATCACAGCCTGAACCGTCGTTGACGCAGCGATTATCCGAGCGTTCAGGGGTCACACAATTAGCGCAGGACGTGAGCCAAGCCAACTCCCGCAGTTTTGACTTTGAGATGTTCAAAGTGATTTATGACAGCATGACTACGCCGCTCAAACGCGTAGCGGGTAAAGTGAAAGTTCGTGGGTTGCGCCTGAGTTGTATCGTCGGCGGAGACGATGCGTTCACCATTGCGTTGACTTACGGCGCGCAGTCGGCGGCGATTTCCGCACTGTTGACGTGGTTGAATCAAATCTTGTCGCTGAAAGTCAAGCAAGTCACCGTCGCGGCTGACTTCGACAGCGAAAAGACGCAAATCAACATGAAGTTCAAGGCAAAACTGCGCGTGGGCACAGTCGTTTTCATAGCGGGCGGTCTTGCGTTTAAGTACAGAAAAGAACTTATGAACATGGTAAGTCAAAGGTCAGGCTCTGCCTGACCTGCGGAGAGCGACAAAAAAGCGGCTGTAAGTCGCTGTCGCTCGGAGTATAAGGAGGTAATAAATAATGGCACAGCATTTAGAAGGGTTAATGTCCACGTCGATGGAGAAAATCCGACAATTAGTTGACGTCAACACGATTATCGGGGAGGCGATTACCGCGCCCAACGGAACGACGATTATTCCCATATCCAAAGTATCGTTCGGGTTTGTTTCGGGCGGGTCGGACGTGCCGTCAAAATCCGCGCCGCAACAAATTTTCGCAGGAGGCGCAGGGGCAGGCGTCACCATAAAACCCATGACGTTTTTGGTGATTAAACCCGACGGAGACATTCAAGTTCTTGACGCGATTCAGCGTGAGGGTAACCTCATGGAAAGCCTGTTTGAGGCGGCACCGGAGCTAATCGAAAAAGTCAAAGCCGTACTCGGGAAAATGAAACCGAGCGACAAAAACGCGAACGAAAAGCCCGACTCACCGCCCGACAAATCAAACAAAAAATAACAGTCATAAACAATGGTTTTTTTGTCACAATAGTGGTATGAAAAAGTTATTAACCATTATTATATCAGCGACACTCTTGTCAACCATGATGACAGGGTTTACTGTCAAGACTGCTACACTGCCCACTCCTGAAACGTCAAGCGTTTCGGCAGTTGTGATTGACGCGCAAACGGGTAAAATCCTGTACGCCAAGAATGCTTATGAAGTTCGCGCAATGGCGAGCCTCACGAAAGTCATGACGACGATTCTGACGTTAGAGGCGGGGGACTTAGACCGCCGATTCAAAGTCGATAACGGCGCGATTCACGTCGAGGGCACGACAATGGGTCTTCGCGAAGACGACGTAGTGACGCGGCGCGCGCTTTGTTATGGCATGATGTTGCCGTCGGGCAATGACGCGGCGAACGCCTCGGCAGTGAGCGTGAGCGGCAGCGTTGGCGAATTCGTCACGCTCATGAACACCAAAGCGCGGCAAATCGGCATGACAGACACGCAGTTCGCTAACCCCCACGGTCTTGACCAAGCTAACCACCACTCCACAGCTTATGACATGGCGGTGTTGACCGCCTATGCCCTGACGCGCTCTGATGAAAGCGCGACGTTTCGAGAAATCGCCGCCACGCAATCGGTGCGTACCGAATTCGGCAATCCTCCCTACAGGCGGTGGCTGAGCAACAACAACAAGCTGTTGCATATGTATGAGGGGTGCATCGGCGTCAAGACCGGGTTTACCGACAACGCGCGCCGTTGCCTGATTACGGCGGCTCAACGCGACGGGCGTACACTCATAGCCGTAACCCTCAACGCCCCCGACGACTGGAACGACCACATCAAAATGTACAATTACGGATTTACTAAAATAGGAATGCTGTATAAGAATTATGAATAGAAAAGATGCAATACGTTTGCAAAAAATCATAGCCGATTCGGGCTACTGCTCCCGCCGAAAGGCGGAAGCGTACATTGAGCGCGGTCTCGTCAAAGTCAACGGACGCACCGCGACACTCGGGGACAAAGCCAACCCCGCCCGTGATGTCATCACCGTTGACGGCAAGACCATGAAGCGTAAAGACACTCCGCGATACATCAAACTATACAAGCCGCGCGGTTATGTCTGCACAATGAGCGACCCTCACGCCGCTGACGGCAAACTCATCACAGATTTGCTCAAAAAGACAGACATTACACAGCGCGTCTACCCTGTCGGACGGCTTGACGCCAACTCCGAGGGGTTGATTTTACTTACGAACGACGGCGCGTTTGCTAATCGAATCGCCCACCCCGCTAACGAATACAGCAAAGTTTACCGCGTGACGGTGTCGGGCAAAGTAACCGAAGCGCAGTTGGCGCAGTTGTCCGCAGGAGTGGAGATTGAGGGGGACGGCAAGCCCTACCGCACGCGCCCCTGTATTGTTGACGTGGCGACTGCGGAAGAAAAACGCACGGTGTTGCTGTTCACGATTGTGGAGGGTAAAAACAGACAAGTGCGTCGAATGTGCGCAGCGATGGGATTAAACGTGACGCGACTGAAACGCACGTCCATAGGCGGTGTGAAACTCGGTATGCTCGCACAGGGCGAATACGCCGACTTAACTCATCAAGAATTGAGGTTGTTAGGACATGAGCAAAACAAATGTTAACGAATCCACGCAAGAACCCCTGCGCACCACTCACATCGTCGTAGTAGACGGAGAGGAGTATGAAGTTGTCACCGAAACTGTGAAAACTATTGCAGAAACTGCAGAAACTTGAATAATCGCTTGACAAACTGTCGAAAGTGTGATACACTTAAACTATTCTGTCATTTAATTTGGAGTAAATATGAATAATACATCTGCAAGATTCGGCGAATTCGGCGGGCAGTATATGCCCGAAACACTTATGAACGAAGTTCATGACTTAGAGAAAGCATATGCGCGTTATAAAGACGACCCTGCGTTTTTGGAGGAGTTTGACGTACTCCTGCACGAATATGCAGGGCGACCGTCGCTGATGTATCATGCCGCAAAAATGACGCAGGAACTCGGCGGCGGCAAAATCTACTTCAAACGTGAGGACTTGAATCACACAGGCTCGCATAAAATTAACAATGTACTCGGACAATGCCTGTTAGCCAAGAAAATGGGCAAGACCCGCGTAATCGCCGAAACAGGCGCAGGTCAACACGGCGTCGCGACAGCGACTGCGGCGGCACTCATGGGTATGGAATGTGAAATATTCATGGGCAAAGAAGATGTGAAACGCCAAGCACTCAACGTCTACCGCATGGAACTGCTCGGCGCAACCGTTCACTCCGTTACAAGCGGCACAATGACGCTCAAAGACGCGATAAACGAGACCATGCGTGAATGGTGCAGACGAGTTGAGGACACGCACTACGTTGTGGGTTCCGTTGTCGGGCCGCATCCGTTCCCTGCGATTGTCGCAGACTTACAGAGCATAATCGGCAAAGAGTCGCGTGAGCAGATTCTACAACTTGAAGGCAAGCTCCCTGCGGCGGTGATTGCTTGTGTAGGCGGCGGCAGTAACGCCATGGGCATATTCAGAGGGTTTATAGCGGACGAGGGCGTACGGCTCATCGGTTGTGAGGCTGCGGGCAAAGGCGTGGACACGCCTGAACACGCGGCGACAATCACCAAAGGGCAAAAAGGTGTATTCCACGGCATGAAGTCTTACTTCTGTCAAGACGAAAACGGCATGATTGCCCCGGTTTACTCTATATCAGCAGGGCTGGACTACCCGGGAATCGGTCCGGAACACAGCCATCTGCATGACTCGCGCCGTGCTGACTACATCGCCGTTACCGACGAAGATGCGGTGTCCGCGTTTGAATATCTCGCACGTAGTGAGGGTATTATCTGTGCCATTGAATCGGCGCACGCCGTAGCAGGGCTGATTCGCCTCGCGAAAGAATACACGCCCGACGATGTAATTATCGTCAACCTGTCAGGGCGCGGCGACAAAGACGTCGCGGCGATTGCACGGTACAGGGGGAGGAACGTATATGAGTAATCCAAACAGAATAAAGTCAGCCTTTGCGAATCAAAAAGCATTTATCGGCTTTTTGACTGCGGGCGACCCTGATATAAGCAATACCGCCGAGTTTATACTCGCTATGGAAGAAGGCGGCGCAGATTTAATCGAAGTGGGCATACCTTTCTCCGACCCTGTGGCGGAAGGTCCTGTCATTGAGGCGGCGAACATTCGCGCGCTTGAAAAAAAAGTCAGCGTTGACGACGTGTTCGGCGTAATCCGCACAGTGCGGCAAAAAAGCGACATTCCTCTTGTCATACTCAGCTACTTAAACCCTGTATACTTTTACGGGTACGATAAGTTTTTCGCTGAATGTAAGGCTGTGGGCGTTGACGGGATTATTATTCCCGATTTGCCGTATGAGGAATGCCGTGAAGTAACCGATGTGGCAGACAAGTACGGCATTGAGCTGATTTCATTAGTCACGCCCACATCGCAAAACCGTATAGAAATGATTGCCAAAGAAAGCAAGGGGTTTATATACGTTGTGTCGTCCCTCGGCGTGACAGGCATTCGGGACGAAATAGACAACAACATCAAACCGACGATTGACGCGATTAAACGCGTTACGGACACGCCTGCGGCAGTGGGATTCGGAATCAACCGCGCTGACCAAGCCGCCGAACTCGTGCAATATGCCGACGGTGTTATTATCGGCTCTGCAATCGTTGCGCTAATAGAAGAACACGGCGCGAACGCGAGTGACTACATTCGCAATTACGTCAAGAGCATTAAGGTGGCATTATGAGGTGTACACAATGCGGCGCGAACAATTATGTGGGGGCTACTTTCTGTCGATACTGCGGAAACGCCCTGCAACAAGGGGGGTACCCCGGGCAATACCGTTCCATGCACCCTGTTGCTCCGCCCTACTCGCCGCCGCCACCACCCATGTATCCGCCGCCACCACCGCCGCTCATGTATCCGCCACCACCACCCATGTATCCGCCGCCTATATTTTACCCGCCGCCGATGTTTTATCCCTACCCCGGCGTTCCGCAAAAAAAGGGTAAGGGAATCACGTCCATGATATTCGGCATTGTCGCGGTGTTGATTGGGTGTTGTCAGGCTTTCGGAATCGTGCCGGGTATTCTCGCGTTGGTATTCGGAATCCTCAGCGTGAAAAACGAACCCGCAGGTAAAGGAATGGGAATCGCAGGTATAATCACAGGTTCAATTGGCATATTATTAGGATTAGTGTATTTATTCTTCATGATTGTATTTCAATCGGTGCCACTCCCGGGCAGTCAAAACCATCAGTTTTAAGAGCTTGTACTCATAGCCTGAG
Source organism: Oscillospiraceae bacterium (assembly GCA_009778605.1). Lineage (GTDB taxonomy): Bacteria > Bacillota > Clostridia > Oscillospirales > Ruminococcaceae > Ruminiclostridium_E. The sequence goes on along the minus strand of WRJN01000012.1, from coordinate 19,776 downwards.
CTCTATGTTTTATATTTTATTAGGAGGATTTTTCCATGAATTGTTCAAACTGCGGCGGCGAAAACGCATTAGGCTCACCATTTTGCAAACACTGTGGTCAGACGCTCACGGCACAAAACACTCAAGACTACACGCAGGACTATTCAGCATATAATCAAGACCCGACACACGGCGACATGAGCGCGGTATCCATGCAAACTCACGCGCCCGAGCCTGAACCCGCTCAAGCTCCACCACCGGCGGAAGCGTATTCGCCTTATGTCGCGTCCAACGAGACGTATGCGACGCCTACCCCTGCGTACACACCGCCACCCGCGCCGACATATGCTCAGCCACAACAACCGCAGTCGCCGTACTCGCAACCCTCCCCATACGGACAGCCGCAAACCCCCACGTACGGTCAACAACCCACCAACCCCTACGCACAGCCCTACCAACAACAACCTTACGCGCCCTACACTCCGTATGCGGTACAACAAGGCGGCGGCAAGGGCAAGTCAGTCGTGGCGTTGGTGTTAGGAATCCTTGCGTTCCTGTCGGGGTGCTGTATGTTCGTGTCCGCGCCGTTGGCGATTATCGCGATTATATTCGGGATTCTCTCGCTGAAAGGTCAATGCGACGGAAAAGGCATGGCGTTGGCAGGCTCAATCTTAGCCGTGGTGGGGTTGCTTATCGGAGTCGGCTACTCGGTATTAGTCTGCACAGACCCCGAATTCACCGAGGCGTTTTGGGAAGGTTTCCGCGAGGGCTACGAGGGCAACACCGCGCTATTCTTTCAAAACTTTAGTTTCTCCGCGCTCCTGCGATAATGCAAGAACCTTCACATCATAACGATAATCATTACACTACAAAACAAAGCAGATGCGCCGCGGCATTGCCGTGGTTCATCTGCTTTGCTGTACCCCTCTGCGTTGTCGCGTTCGTGCTGTTGTATGAGCCGCTCCTGCGGTTCGCTCAAAAAGGGCAGGATTGTGTGGCATACACTCGTTTAGGCGTCCTCTGCCCGGGTTGCGGCGCGACACGCGCCACGACTGCGTTAGTCAGACGCGCCGACATCGCAGAATCGCTGCGCTGTAACGCAGTCATCGTGTTTGGCGCGTTAATCGGGTTGTCGTTTTACATTGAATTAGTGCTGAACCTGTTCAGCAAAAGCATGAAAATCGTGCCGCGCTCCAACGTATTTTTGTTCGGCAGTATCGGCGCGTTCTTGGTGTACTATGTTGTACGAAACTTTGTGCCGTTCCTTATGCCGTAAACCTGATGTGGTTACACCATCAAATCCCCCAACAGCCACATAGCAATGGAGAAATACACAATCAGTGACAGCGCGTCAACAATAGTCGTGATGAGCGGGGCAGCCATAACAGCGGGGTCAATCTTACACTTCTTAGCAATAATAGGCAACACACCGCCTACAATATTAGCGGTGACGACTGTGAACAGCAACGTCAAACACACGGTAACGGAAATCATAATAATGTTGTCTCCGTATATATCATGATTGCCGTAAAAAATCATCATACGCAGATAATTCAGAACCGCCAACCCCGTCCCCACCAATAAACCCACGCGTATTTCTTTCCAGATAATCTTGAAAAAGTCTTTAGGGGTGACTTCGCCGATTGCCAACCCGCGTATAATCAACGTCGCGCTTTGGCTGCCTGAGTTTCCGCCGGTATCACAGAGCATGGGAATGAAAATGACAAGAAGCGGAATCGCGGCAATCGCATACTCAAACTTGTCAAGAATCCCGCCCGTGAGCATGGCGGCAAAAAACATAACCATCAGCCATATAATACGGTTCTTGGCGAGCCTGAGCGGGTGTGTTTCTAAGTACGGCTTATCCGACGGCGTGAGTGCCGCCATAATCTCAATGTCTTCGGTGGTTTCTTCGTGAACAATGTCAACGGCGTCGTCAATAGTGACAATCCCAACAATGCGCCCTTCTCTGTCCACGACAGGCACGGCTAACAAATCCAACTCGTGCAGAATCCGCGCGACTTCTTCTTGGTCGGTATCGGTGGACACGCTAATGGCGTTTTTGCTCATAATATCGCCTATGCGCGAACTGCCGTCCGTCTTGCCGATTGACGCCGCTTTAGTACCCTGTGCGATAAGCAAACCTTTGAGCGTCAACACGCCCTCAAGTTTTTTTGATGAATCGGTGACGAACAACGTATAAATCGTCTCCTTATGTTCCGCCTGAACGCCGATTTTCGCCAACGCCTGTTCAATCGTCATATCCCGATTAAGCGTGATGAACTCAGGGGTCATAATCCGCCCCGCCGTCCCCGCCTCATACCCCATGAGCAGATTCGTGGTCTCGCGTTCCTGTGGCGTGAGCGACTCTAACAACTGCTTGGCAACGGTCGCGGGCAACTCGTCAAGAAGTTTCACACGGTCATCAGGCGCGATTTCGTTGATGAAGAGCTTAACGCGGTCTTCAGTGAAACTTTTGAGCAGTTTTTTTTGCAAATCGGTGTCTAACTCCTCAAAAATGGACAGTGCCGCTGCTTTAGACAACAGCCGAAAAGCAATGACTAACTCATCGTCGGGCAGTTCGTAAAACGCCTGAATAATCGCCATTTCTTCGCTATTACGCAACAGCTCTTTAAGAACATCAAGCTCTTTTTTTTCAATATGTGCTAATATAACTTCTTTCATCCGCAGTTCCCCCCTTCTCCGCAACAATGATGCTCGTCACACTCGTTCATGTTCACGAACAGCGCAGGGTCAATCCCCTGACGCGTGTAATAATCGGCGACTGCGGCTTTGACCGCCTGCTCCGCCAATACCGAACAGTGCAACTTCGCAGGGGGCAATCCGCCTAATTTCTGCACGACTGTCTTGTTAGACAGCGCGAGTGCCTCCTCAAGCGTTTTGCCTTTAATCATTTGCGTGGCGACAGACGACGTAGCAATCGCCGCGCCGCAACCAAACGTCTTGAACCGCACATCTTGTATGACATTATCCTCGACGCGCAGGAAAATCTTCATAATATCGCCGCATTTTGCGTTCCCCACCTCGCCGACGGCGTTGGCGTCGTCCAATTCACCCACATTCTGCGGCTCCGCAAAATGCTTCATAACTTCATCTGTGTATATCATTTCCCCCAACCTCCCCAAAAAATAATTGTCAACCCTCCCACATAGGCGACATTGCCCGCAGTTTCGCCACAATAATCGGCAGTTTCGTCAACAACAAATCCACCTCTTCATCGGTGGTGTACTTAGACATGGTGAGTCTCAACGAGCCGTGTGCAATCTCGTGCGGCAGCCCGAGAGCCAACAAAACGTGCGACGGGTCAAGCGACCCGGAAGTACACGCCGAACCGCTGGACGCGCAAATCCCGCTCATGTCCAACTGCAACAGCAACGCCTCCCCCTCAATCCCCTCAAACGAGAAATTGAGATTGTTTGGTAATCGGCTCTCAATGGCACCGTTCAAGCGCGCTTTGGGAATATGCGCCACTTCGTTCAAAATTCGCTGACGAAGTTCGAGAAGTTTCGCGTTCTTGCGCTCCATATCACTGACCGCCTCCTCAATCGCCACGCCTAACCCCACAATCCCTGCGACGTTCTCGGTACCCGCGCGCTTGCCCGACTCCTGCGCGCCGCCGCGAATAAAAGACCCGAGCCGCCGTTGAACCGCTTTACGGACGTACAGCGCGCCCACGCCTTTCATGGCATGAAACTTATGCCCGGTGAGGGACAACATATCTACGTTCATAGCCTGCACGTCAATATGAACATTCCCCACGCTCTGCACCGCGTCGGTATGGAATAACACGCCGCGCTCGCGGCATATTGTGCCTATTTCAGCAATAGGCTGTATTGTCCCGATTTCGTTATTGGCGTGCATAATCGTGACTAATGCCGTATCGGGATTGTTCTCTAACGCGCGCGTAAAATCCGCAAGGCGAACGAATCCGTCGTCATACACAGGAAGATAAGTTATATTATCGCGCTTTTTTACAACGTGTAATACCGCGTGATGCTCAAACGCACTGGTAATCACTGCGCTTTGAGGCTCATTTTCCATGCAACCCTTGATTGCCCAGTTGTTCGCCTCACTCCCCGAACCCGTGAAGAAAATCTCATTGGGCTGACAGTTAATTGCAGTGGCGACTTTTGCGCGCGCCTCTGCCACCGCGCGCCACGATTCCGTCCCTAACCGATATATCGACGACGGATTGCCGTAGTTCTCGGTAAGGTACGGCATCATCGCCGCCAACACATTGTCGCTGATTTTCGTAGTCGCCGCATTGTCAAAATAAGCCATGTTATTACTCATAGTAGATTAAATTCCTTTATATTGCTGAGCTAATTTGCCCGAATATTCGTTTTTAAACGCAGTATATTCATCTGCCTCAATCGCTGTGCGAATGCGCTCCATGAGTTCGTTATAAAAGTACAGGTTATGCTGTGACGCAAGCCGCCCGCCTAAATACTCCTGTGACTTGAACAGATGTCTCAGATATGCCCGCGAGAAGTTTTGACAGGTCGGGCAACCGCATTTTTCGTCAATTGGGCGGTCGTCCCTCTCGAACCGCGCATTGCCAACGTGCATAATTCCCGAATTTGTGAACAAAGTTCCGTGGCGCGCATTACGAGTAGGCATAACACAGTCAAACATATCAATTCCGCGGTACACCGCCTCGATAATGTCCGACGGCGTACCCACACCCATGAGGTAGCGAGGCTTGTCCGCAGGCATATGCGGCGCGACTGTGTCGATTACCGCAAACATATCCGCCTTAGCCTCCCCCACCGCAAGACCGCCGATTGCGTACCCGGGCAGGTCTAACTCGGCTAACTCCTGCATATGCCGTACGCGAATATCCGCATACGTGCCGCCTTGGTTAATCCCGAATAGTGCCTGTCCGACACTTGTCGGCTTTTTATGCTCTAAACCTTGTTGAGCGTGCTTCAATCGCTCCAACTCCTGCATACAGCGCACTAACCACCGCGTCGTCCGCGCTACGGACTTTTCAACGTAGTCACGGCTTTGCCCGCCGGGGATACACTCGTCGAACGCCATGACAATATCCGCGCCTAAATTATGCTGAATCTGCATACTTTCTTCGGGACCCATGAAGATTTTGCGTCCGTCAACGTGAGAGGAGAAGTATACCCCCTCCTCCTTTATTCTGCGTAGTTTAGCCAACGAAAATACCTGAAAACCACCCGAATCGGTCAAAATAGGGCGATTCCAATTCGTAAACTTGTGCAATCCGCCCATGTCGCGCACAACTTCATCTCCCGGGCGAATGTGCAGATGGTAGGTGTTACAAAGCATGACTTGACACTTAAGAGACGGCAAGTCAACCGCCGAAATGCCGCCTTTGATTGCCGCAGATGTCGCCACGTTCATGAAAAACGGCGTATTTATGTCATCGTGCGGTGTTTTTACTACGCCGCGCCGTGCATTACCCGAAGTCGCGATTAAATCATAACTTACCATTTAAGACCGTCTAATTCCGATTGGCACTTCTTCAAATCGCTGACTATATCAATATTCTGCGGGCAGATTTTCATACACTTTCTGCACTCGGAACAGTTAGACGGCAAGGATTCTTTGCCCACCATGCCCCACTCCCAGTTAGAATGTCCGCGGTTCTCGTAAATGCCGTAAGTGTTCCAAATCGAGAAACACCACGGTACGTTCACCCCCATAGGGCAGGGCATACAGTAGTTACAGCCTGTACAGTTATTGCGGACGCGCTTGCGTAAGTCCACGCCGACGCGTTCAATCGCGTCCTGCTCGAAGTCACTGAGCGGCACAAAGCCGCTAAGCGTCTTGAGGTTGTCTTTGACTTGGCTTTTGTCCGACATTCCCGAGAGAATGACCTTGACGTTGCCTAAACTTCCTACCCAGCGCAAAGCCCACGCCGACGGCGTGTCGTTAGGGTGAATTAACTCGAAGTGTGTGAGGATATTATCGGGAAGATTCGCCAGCGAACCGCCTTTTATCCCCTCCATGCAGAATACGGGGATTCCCTTAGCCGTCGCCGCCTCATACATCTTGTAATTGTCAGAGCCTACGTTTGAATCCATGTAGTTAAGGTAAAGCAACACAAAATCCCAGTCACGGGCGTTGATAATCTTGTTGAAATTTTCGGAGTTTTCGTGTGACGAATGCCCGAAATGTTTGATTTTGCCTTGGCGTTGCAACTCGCGGCAATAGTCATACACGCCGAGTTGTTCCATCTTCTCGAAACGGTCGATTTTCAAGTCATGCAACAGATAGAAGTCGATAGTTTCGACTTGCAGACGTTCGCATTGTTCGGCAAATATGCGTTTTGCATCGTCAAGGCTGTTCACTTCCCATGTCGGCAGTTTCGTTGCAATGTAGAATTCATCGCGCTTCAGCCCCGAATGTTCCTTTAAGAACCGCCCTATGAACGATTCACTCGCGCCGTTATGATAGATGTACGCAGTATCGAAGTAGTTGACGCCGCCATCCACCGCGTCTTTTAGCATAGCGATGCTCTTCTCCTCGTCGATTTTGCCGTCTTTCTCAGGGAAGCGCATACAACCGTACCCGAGCAGTGACGGTGACGAGTCTGTCCCGTTAATCTTCCTGTATTCCACAATATTTTACCTCCATTGTTAATAGTCGCTAAACAATTATACCTCAATTAAACAAAATAGTCAAGATTTTTCTTGACTTTTTATTTTTAGTAGTGTATACTATTAAAAGTAACCACAAAATGGGGGATATTTATGACTGATTATCAATTCAAGTCCATTATGGCATTAGTTGTCAGCACGCTCGAGAACTGTAAAACGCTTGAGGACTACGAAAACGCGAAAAACACGTTCAAGGAACTAAGCGGTAAATCTGAACTGCGCGAATTGGCTGAGAGAGGCGTTGAATAATGACGACAGCAAAGGCACTCGTGAAATGCCTTGAAAAAGAGGGAATCACAACCATATTCGGTTATCCGGGGGCGATGATTTGTCCGTTCTACGACGAGTTGTCCCGCTCGAACGTGATTGAACACGTCTTAGTGCGGCATGAGGCGAACGCAGGTCACGCCGCGTCGGGGTTGGCGCGGCTCACAGGCAAAGCGGCGGTATGCGTCGCGACATCGGGACCCGGCGCGCTCAACCTCATCACGGCAATCGCGACGGCGTATATGGACTCAATCCCCATTGTGGCGATTACCGGACAAGTTTCGTCTGAGCAAATCGGCAAAGACGTGTTTCAGGAAGCCGACATCATGGGGGCAGCAGAGCCGTTCGTCAAACACTCTTACTTGGTTAAAGACGCGGCGCAACTTCCGCGCATTATCGCCGAGGCGTTCTATATCGCTACGACGGGGCGACCGGGCCCTGTGCTGATTGATATTCCTGTAGACGTTCAGTTTGTCGAGATTGACTTTAATCCCGAGAATTATCAAGACAGCAATACACCGCCCGACATTCGCGGTTATAAGCCGAGTGTGGCAGGGAATAAACTGCAAATTAAGCGTGTGATTGAGGCGATTGAACAGTCTCGCAAGCCGCTAATCTGCGCGGGTGGCGGAATGTTCGCGGCGAAACGCGGCAAGTTCGCGTTTGAGGCAATGCGCGAAATGGCACAACACGCCGACATTCCCGTAATCCACACCATGATGGGCATTAGCTCGTTTCCCACCGACCATCGGCTGTACTGCGGCATGATTGGTATGCACGGCAAAGCAACGGCGAATCGCGCACTCAATGAGTGTGACTTGCTGATTCTACTCGGCGCGCGCGTCAATGACCGCGCCATTCCCGCGCTGACCAAAGACACGCCGCCCAAAATCATACACGTAGACATTGACCCTGCCGAAATCGGCAAGAACCTCAACGCGGCGATTCCCGTAGTCGGCGAAATCTGCATGGTGTTGGCGCAAATCTTAGAAACGCTTCCACAGAAAAAGCATAACGAATGGAATGCTTATCTGAATAAAATCAAGAGCACGGTAAGCGGTAACGAGAAAACCGCGGAGAATAATGCCCGTACTGATGTTATAAACCCGAGAGAGTTTTACAAGACGTTGAACAGGCTGTTGCCGCGTGATACGGTTATCACCGCCGACGTGGGGCAGAACCAGATTTGGACTGCGAACCACCTTTCGCTTGGTGAGGGCGGACGGTTCATCACAAGCGGCGGCATGGGAACAATGGGGTACTCCGTCCCTGCGGCAATCGGCGCGAAACGCTCCGCGCCCGAACGCGAAGTCATTGCCATATGCGGTGACGGCAGTTTCCAAATGCAGTTCATGGAGCTTGCCACAGCCGTCCAGCACGACATCAACATAAAAGTCATCATCATGAAGAATGACCGTCTCGGCATGGTACGCGAGGTGCAAAAACTCCGCTACGACAATAATCAGACGGCGGTGTTCTTAGACGGCAGCCCTGATTTTATCAAGTTGGCAGAGGCGTACGGCATTCAGGGTGAGCGGCTGTGCGAACCGTCGAACATAGACAAGGCGTTGATTACGCTGTTAGCGTCCAAGCAACCCTACGTGTTAGTGGTTGACGTTGACGCGGAAGAGAGGAGTCTGCTATGAAGCACACACTTTCTGTCTTAGTCGAGAACAACGCAGGTGTACTTTCCCGCATATCAGGATTGTTCGCGCGTCGCGGATTTAACATACACAGTCTTGCCGTGGGGGTCACCGAGAATGAGGCAATATCGCGCATTACGATTGTCGCGCAGGGTGACGACTATACGCTTGAGCAGATTGCCAAACAGCTTAACAAGCTCGTTGACGTAATCAAGATTCGCTCGGTCAAAGAAGAAGAGCTGTTATCGAGGGAGCTTATGCTCATTAAAGTAGGGTGCGCGCCCGATAAACGGCACGAACTCGTAGCGATTGCAGAAATCAGCGGTGCGAAAGTGTCCGATGTGTCGGCACAGTCGGTGACGTTGGAGCTGTCGGCGAATGCACAGCGGCTCGCGGCATTTGAGGCGTTGTTGAACCCCTACGGCATACGAGAAATCGCACGCACAGGCGTAATCGCGTTGCAAAAAGGCGCGAATTCGCTGAATACATGAGGTGATTATGGAAGAATTAACACTCCGACATAACGAGAAAGATGAGTTGTTCAAACTGCTTGTTATCAAGCATTCACCTGAACGCATTGATTCGCAAATTGCGAACACAATGGCAAAGATGGAACAGGAGGATGTTGAACACGTCCGACAGTGTTTCAATGAATGGCTAAAAATAGTGGGTGAAACCACATAAATAAGAAGGAGAAAAATAACATGGCACAGATTTACTACCAAAAGGATTGCGACTTGTCGCACATCAAAAACAAAACAATCGCGATTGTCGGCTACGGCAGCCAAGGTCACGCACACGCGCTGAACCTCAAGGATTCGGGGATTAAAGTGATTATCTCGGAACTCCCCGGCGGTAACGCGTGGAAAGCGGCAGAGGCGGCAGGGTTTGAGGTTGCGGTAGCGGCTGACGCGGCAAAAAAAGCTGACCTCATCATGATTCTGATTAACGATGAGTTTCAGGCAGACTTGTACCGTGAGAGTATCGCGCCCAATCTTGAGGCAGGTAACACGCTTGCGTTCGCTCACGGATTCAACATCAACTTCGGGCAAATTGTACCCCCTGCGGACGTTGACGTAATCATGGTCGCGCCCAAAGGTCCCGGACATACCGTGCGCTACGAGTATGAGGCAGGAAAAGGCGTTCCCTGCCTTGTGGCGGTTTATCAAGACCCGTCGGGCAACGCGCTCAAGACTGCGTTGGCTTACGCAGACGGTATTGGCGGCGCGCGCGCCGGTGTACTGCACACGACTTTCCGTGAAGAAACCGAGACTGACTTATTCGGCGAACAGGCAGTCCTGTGCGGCGGCGTCACCGAGCTGATGAAAGCAGGATTTGAAACACTTGTCGAGGCAGGGTACGCGCCCGAAATCGCTTACTTTGAGTGTATTCACGAGATGAAACTCATCGTTGATATGATTTATCGCGGCGGATTCAGCGGAATGAGACATTCTGTGTCTGACACGGCTGAATACGGTGACTATGAAATCGGCAAACGAATCATCACCGAGAAAACACGCAAAGAGATGAAGAAAGTTCTGCGCGAAATCCAAGACGGTACGTTTGCGCGCAACTGGATTATGGAGAACAAATCGGGGCGCGCACATTATAAAGCAATCAAGCGGTTGGAGGCAGAGGCGCAACACGAGAAAGTCGGCGAAGAGTTACGCAAAATGTACAACTGGGAGAACTGATAAATGGGGCTGTGCCCCAAACCCCCTCGCGCTTTCAAATGGGGCTACGCCCCAAACCCCCTCGCGCTTTCAAATGGGGCTACGCCCCAAACCCCCTCGCTAAATAACACCTGAGGACTACTGAATGAGCCAAGTTTTTCATCATGTTTACAAATTTTTGAAGCGGTTGGATAAGGCGTTGTTGTTGATGTGCATTGCGGCAAGTGTATTCAGCATTTTCTTGCTCTACACCATGCACTACAACAACGTCAATCCTGCCGTGGTTTCGTCGCGTACGTGGAAGATGCAGGCGTTGGCGGCGGGTACCGGGCTGACCATTGCGCTGTCGCTAAGTGCAATCAGTTACCGATTCCTGTCCAAAGTCTGGTACGTTCCTGCCGGGATTGCCTTAACGCTGTCGCTGTTGTTATTCACGCCGTTGGGCAAACGCACAGGGGAGGCGGCGGACTTAAACTGGTTAGACTTAGGAATTATCGAGGTTCAACCGTCGGCGTTCATGTTGGTCGCGTTTATACTCACCATGTCCACGCATTTGAGTTACCTCAATCGCGACGGCGAAAACAAGATGAATCAACTCCACCACATGGCGTTGCTGTGCCTGCACGCTATGGTGCCTATGGGGTTGCTGACGCTACAAAAAGACACAGGCACGACAATCATATTCACGGGCGTTTTCCTTATTATGCTGTTTCTCGCGGGTTTGTCATGGAAGTATATCGTGGCGTTGGGGGTTGCGTCGCCCATTGCCGGAGTTGTGCTGTGGAATTTGGCGCGCAACTATCAAATGACGCGGATTTTGGTGTTGATTGACCCTGAAGTGCGCGAAGCAGAAATGCTCGGTATTTACTATCACCAACATTCAGGGCTGATTGCCCTTAACTCGGGCGGTCTGACAGGGCAGGGGTTCACAGGCGGCGAATACACCTATTTATTCGCAGTCCATAACGATTTCATCTTCGCGTATATAGGCATGGTGGCGGGATTCGTAGGGTGCTTGCTCGCGGTATTGCTGTTGCTGTCCATTTGCACGAAAGTCCTGACTGTGGGGAGCGTTTCGCGCGATTATCTCGGGCGCATGATATGTTGCGGAGTGTTCGCGATGTTCTTCTTTCATATGGTGATTAACGTCGCGATGGTTACGGCGGTAGGCCCCGTCGTGGGCGTGCAGTTACCGTTCTACAGCGCGGGAGGCAGCTCGACTTTGGCGCAGTGGATTGCCGTGGGGTTGGTGCTGAGCGTGTGGGGACACCGTAAACGCGAGTATCATATGTTTTACGAGGAGGAAGACTGAGGAGTGAATAAACTTTACTACGGCGATAATCTTGATATTATGCGCGAACACATTCCTGACGAATCAGTGGACTTGTGTTATATTGACCCGCCGTTTAATTCTAAGCGAGACTATAATCAGATTTATAACAACATTGGCACAGACGATAAAGCGCAGTCGGTTGCATTTGTCGATACATGGGAGTGGAACGCATTGACCCAAAGCGAATTTGAGGAAATTTGCACGAATGCAGGCGGTCGGATTAACGCACAAGTCGCAGATTTAATAATAGGTTTTCATAAAATCTTAGGCGAAGGAAGCCTTATGTCTTATCTGATTTCCATGACTTTACGCGTCATTGAGATTCGCCGCGTGTTGAAACCGACCGGCAGTTTTTATCTGCACTGTGATTCAACCGTAAACGGTTATTTAAGAGTTGTACTTGATGCGATTTTTGGCGGGAATCTGATAAACGAAATTGCGTGGTGTTACGGTTCGGGCGGTGCGAGTAAAAAGCATTTCTCGAAAAAACATGATACGATTTTTTGGTATACCAAAGGTAAAGAATACGTTTTTAATGTGGACGCAGTGCGAGAGCCGTATTCTTCCCCAGAGAAGGTGAAATATAAAATTGTAAACGGTAAACAATACGAACGTAAACACGAATTAGGGAGAGTTCCTTTTGATTGGTGGCAAATCCCGATTTTAACTAACACTGCCAAAGAACGGTTGGGTTATCCTACGCAAAAACCCGAGGCTTTGCTCGAAAAAATTGTATTGGCATCCAGCAACGAAGGCGACGTGGTATTAGACGCGTTCTGCGGTTGCGGGACGACAGTTGCTGTCGCGCAAAAGCTGAATCGGAACTGGATTGGCATTGATATAAGCTATAACAGTATATCGGTCATCGAGAAACGACTTGTTAATAAATACGGCGAAGAAATCATGAACTATATAAAAGTGGACGGAATACCGCGTGACGTCGAAAGCGCGAGGGCACTTGCCAACAAAAAAGATGACCGTTTGCGTAAAGAGTTTGAAAAATGGGCGATTCTTACTTATTCCGCGAACAGGGCGATGGTCAACGACAAAAAAGGCAAAGACGGAGGGTTCGACGGAAAAATCAACATTCTCGATAATGTTGATGGCAAAAGTCTATATAGAGTAGGGTTGTTTTCGGTGAAATCAGGCAAAGTCGGTGTGTCGATGATTCGGGAGTTTTGCCGCGTAGTTGAACGCGAAAAAGCTGCAATCGGAATCTTTATCACTCTCGAAAAACCCACTAAAGACATGATTGCCGAAGCGGCAATTGCTGGTGTTTACAAAAACGCTCACATTAGTGATGTGCCTAAAATCCAAATCGTGACGGTTACGGAAATCATGAACGGGAATCGAATGATTCTACCCGCCGCTGACGTAATCAAGAGTGCAAAAGCGGCGGTTGCCGAGGACAGGCAGTTGACGTTGGAGGAGTGAGAAGTAGAGGGGCGGTATATGAATAAACTTTACTACGGCGATAATCTTGATATTATGCGCGAACACATTCCCGACGAATCGGTGGACTTGTGTTATATTGACCCGCCGTTTAATTCTAAGCGAGACTATAACCTTATTTATGATGTAGGCAGGGAAGATAAAGCCCAAGCGACAATGTTTGTTGACACTTGGGAGTGGAACCTCCGTACACAAAATGAATTTGACGAAATATGCCGTAATGATAAAGGCACGTTCACAAGGCAGACGTCTGACCTCATTATCGGGTTGCATAAGATTTTAGGTAAGGGTGATTTACTTTCGTACTTGGTGTCCATGACGTTACGAGTCAATGAAATTTATCGGGTTCTGAAACCGACAGGAACTTTTTATCTGCACTGCGACCCGACAGCAAGCCATTACTTGAAACTCGTGCTTGATTCGGTCTTTGGAGCATATAAAAAATGTTTTTTAAATGAAATTATATGGTGTTATAACATTGGCGGAAAGAGTAAAAGACATTTCGCAAGAAAACATGATGTGATTTTTTGGTATGCCAAAAGCAAAAATTATTACTTCGACGGCACTAAATCGGGAGTAAAAAGAGACACAGGAACAAAAAGTTCGGGGGGGAAAATGGGAGTAGACGAACACGGCAGACCATATCAAGATAAACTCGTTAAATCCTCAGGAAAGTATTATCGTTATTATCTTGACGAACCCAAAATAGCCGAAGATTGGTGGATTGATATAAAACCTATTCATTCACAATCTAAAGAGCGTTATTCATATCGCACACAGAAACCCCCTGAATTATTAGAAAGAATCATCGAAACTTCAAGCAAAAACGGTGATGTGGTATTAGACGCATTCTGCGGTTGCGGGACGACAGTTGCTGTCGCGCAAAAATTAGAACGTCAATGGATTGGAATTGATATTAGTTATTACAGTATCTCTCTCATCATCAATCGCCTTGAAAAATCCTACGGCAAAGAAGTCATGGACAATATTAAAGTAGGTGGAATTCCCCAAGATATGGAAGCTGCCGTTGCCTTATCATTAAAAAAAGATGACCGTTTACGCAAGGAATTTGAAAGATGGGCGGTGCTTACTTATTCTAATAACAAGGCGATGATTAACGACAAAAAAGGCAAGGATTACGGCATTGACGGCGTGATTCGCGTTTGCGAGGGCGAACAGTTCAGGGACGCTTTGTTTTCGGTAAAGTCCGGCAAAGTCGGCGCGGCTGTAATTCGGGATTTTCGCGGCGTCATTGAACGCGAGAATGCGGCGTTCGGGGTGTTTATCACGCTGAATCCGCCCACCAAAGACATGAAACAAGAAGCCGCCACAGCGGGGACATATCATAACGAGCGTATGGCGGATTTTCCGAAAATCAAGATTGTGACGATTGGGGACATTTTGAACGGCGAAACGCTGGACGTTCCGTTAGCGGCAGATGTAGTAAAAAAAGTCAAAGCGGCGGTTGCCGAGGACAGGCAGTTGACGTTGGAGGAGTGAGAAGTAGAGGGGGGAGTGTTGTATGTTAGAAAAAGTCAGAGCAATGCACAATCGTACGATTACTCTTGTAAACGACGATATACAAAAGTATTCGGCGTTGTGCGTAAATCCGAAATCGCTTGACGTAACAAAGGGCGGGATTATTAACGGCGATACATTTGAAGTGTCGGAAAAACTTCCTAAAGCCTTTGTTGATTTGCTCATCGTAGACCCTCCGTACAACTTAACTAAAACTTTCGGCGGCAAGAGTTTCAAAAAAACGAATCATGACGAATATCGTATTTTTACGCAAAAGTGGATTGAAAGCGTAAAACCGCTCTTGAAAAACACGGCAACAATCTATGTTTGTTGTGATTGGAAGAGCAGTTTAGTCATCGGCGATGTATTGGGGGAACACTTTACTGTGCAAAACCGCATAACGTGGCAGCGCGAAAAAGGGCGCGGGGCAAATCGCAACTGGAAAAATTCGATGGAAGATATTTGGTTTGCAACTGTGTCACCAAAAGACTTTACGTTTAACATTGATGAAGTAAAAATGCGCCGACAAGTAATCGCGCCTTATAAAGTTGACGGCAATCCCAAAGACTGGTGCGAAACGAAAGACGGTAACTTCCGTGATACCTGTCCGTCGAATTTTTGGGACGATATTTCTGTTCCTTATTGGTCAATGCCCGAAAACACAGACCACCCTACGCAAAAACCCGAAAAACTGATTGCAAAACTTATTCTTGCAAGTTCTAATATGGGCGACATGGTGTTAGACCCGTTTCTCGGCTCGGGGACAACGGCAGTCACCGCAAAAAAATTAGGGCGGCGTTATGTCGGGATTGAATGTGAGAGGGAATATTGTGCCGTTGCACAAAAACGATTGGAAATGGCTGATTCGGACAGCGAAATACAAGGGTATTCAGGCGGCGTTTTTTGGGAGCGCAACACATTGGCTTTACAGCAGAAGTTCAAGAAAAGCATGGACAAGCAAAACATACAACAAACGCTGTTTGATTAGGAAAGTAAAATGATACATTCAAAAATTTTTGAAGCTGATAACAAAACGTCTTTCGAGAATAATTTACTTAACAAGTTAAGAAACTGTAAAGAGTTCACTGACAAACGTGTTATACGCTCACCTCGAGCGGTCGGCGATATTGTTCAAGATGTTATAGGCGAAGAACTCCCTGATTGTTTTCCTCAAGGGTTAATTGCTGATTACAGCGCGGAGTTTGCGCGCCGTGCAATGGCTGATGTGGCTTTTTGCGATGTTGACAAAAATTATTTTGTTGTCGATATAAAAACGCATAATAAAAGCACTAAATTTAATATGCCTAATATAACTTCTGTTGAAAGGCTTTCTCGATTTTATGAAGATGATACAAATTTCTTTGTTGTTTTGTTAGTCGAATACGATGTTGAAGATGACGAACTCGTTTTCACGAATGTTTCGTTTAATCCGATTGAATATTTTAGTTGGGATTGCTTAACAATAGGTGCTTTAGGGTGGGGGCAAATTCAAATCGCAAACGCGAATTACATTAAAACAGAAATATCTTTACGAAAAGATTGGATGCTTGAACTATGTGATGTGTTGGATATTTTCTATCCTAAGGAAATCGAGAAAATAAGCAAACGATTAACGCGGTTCAAAGAAGTTAGAGAGTTTTGGGAGCAAAAAAATGACTAAAATCTTAAAGTTCAAAGGCGATTACAAGGGGTTGACTGCCGAAGAAGTCACGGCGCACTTAAAAACGTACGGGCACAACTCCGAAATCAAAATAGAAGAACCCCGCAAAGTACGCTTTTACGGGGTGTTCAAGCATATGCGGCTGTACCTCATGTTCGCGGCGGCGGCTCTTTACTTGATGAGCGAGGCAGTCTTGCCGGGAATTCTCTTGCTCATGCTCGCGTTGGGATACTGCGTGTTTGAAATCGCCATGGAGAATTATTGCGACAAAAAACTGCGCGAACTTTCGGCTGCAACCGAAGTCACCGTTCGCGCCGTTCGCGACGGAAAAGTCACCTTAGTAGAGCGCAAACATATTGTGCAGGACGATTTGATTGTGTTGCAGGGCGGCGAAAGCGTCCCCGCTGACGCGCACATTCTTGAAGCTCTGAACGTCACTGTTGACGAGAGCGCGTTCTCGGGCTCTGCAAAGCCTGTGAACAAGTCCGCAGGCGCGGACAGCAAGAACGAACTCAAGACTACCTGCGTATATAAAGGAACAAAAGTGCTTACCGGAACGCTGATTGCAAAAGTATTCGCCATTGGGCAGGACGTGAAAATACGCCCTGACGTTGTAACCGTTAAAGAAGTTCACCATACCGTGTTTGAGTCGCTCATCACGCGAATGTCGCTGTTGTTTACATACGTTGCGGCAATCATGCTCGTGATTGTCGCGCTTATTCGGTTCCTCATCATCGGACCGCAACTCCCCGAAGGTGAAGCGTCATTGCTCGTGCATTTTGTTACGATTCTGCTCCCTGCGTTTTCGTTCGCGATGTGTGTCGTTCCTGTTTCGTTGTCGCTGATTGTACGCATTTACTACGTCAAAGGCGCGACGAGTTTGTCAAGCAAATTCGGCGAAATCAAGAATCTGCGCGCGCTTGAAACGCTCAACTCGGTGACTGCGGTGTGTTTGAGCCACGACTCAATCATTGACGTTGATAAATCGCTTTTAGTGGAAGAAATCTCCGACAATAAGAAAATGCTGACTCGAATTTGCGCGCTGTCATGCTGCCCGAAACCCACTAATTCCTACGAAAAAGCAATTTACGTCAATGCCGCGTTTAATCACATCAAGATTGACGAGTTGCACGGCAACAGGCTTATTCAGCAATACGCGCCCGATAAAACCGCCAACTATAATAAAATGAACGGCAACCTGTGGGACATTAACGGAGCGCGTCTGTTATGCGTCAAAGGCGAACCCGAAATCATCTTATCATATTGCAAGATGCCGTCGGACAAGCTGTTCGGAATTCAAGAGAAATGCACGCAATTAGCCAAGCAAGGGCTTGTCGTATCTGCGGTGGCGTTCGCCAAACTCAAGAAACGCTACTATGACGAAGAGGAAGACGAGTATTACGAATACGAAGACGATGACTCGTATGAGAGCGACGAAAACGACGGTGGCGAACACTGGATTCCGGACAACATCTGCGAAATTGAGTATACGTTTATCGGGTTGTTAGGGTTTGCCTCCAACGTCAAAGGGCGTATTCCCGGAGCGGTGCAGAGCTGTTACAGCGCGGGCGTGAAAGTTATCATGATTACGCCCGACACCAAAGAATCCGCACACGCGTTGGCGCGTAAAATCGGGTTGAACTCAACAAATACAATCACCGGGGTGGAGCTTGATAAAGCCAAAGCCGACGGCAAAACTCTGCGCGTGAATGACGTGTGTATTTTTGCGGGGATTACCGCAGAGCAGACCCCCATCATTATGGAACTGCTCAAAAACTCAGGGGAGAAGACGGCGGCATTCGGCGGCGGCGAAAACGGCGGCGGATTAGACGTGGACACGCTTGAACACGCCGATGTGCGTATCGCATTAGCACGGCACACCACGGGCAAAGAATGGGATATGGGGCAAGACTCGCTTTCGCAACACACAACAGGCACGACTTTTGAAGTGTGTGACTTGGTTATGGAGTCGGACGGATTAGAGGACGACGGCAACGCGTTTGCGAAAACCGCCGACACTATCCGCGAATCCCACCAAATGCACAGCAACATCAAACGCTGTCTGACCGTCGCGATTTCGACGTTTGCGATTGCCCTGTTGTTTTCTTTGATTAACCTGTTTTGCGGCAACGGATATGTCCTTGAGGCAGTGTTGATTTCCACTGTGGCGGTAATCATTATTCCCGCGCTTTCGCTGTTGTTCGTCAATAACGACGCTGACTTGATTAGCGGAGTGGCGCACCCCTCTGCGTTTATCGGGCGAGGAGAGGTCAACAAGCAACACCTCATAGGGGCAGGCGTTCAGAGCGTTTCACTATTGTTCGCGCTGTTAATTATGTTTTTTGTATTCGGGTTCGCCAAAATGCCCGAAATCACCGATGACTACACACTCGCGCAACAAACCGCAGACTTGGCGCAAAGCGTGGGCAAACTGCGTTCGGTGTTCCTGACTGTATTTATGTCGGGTGGTCTCGCAATGGCGTGGGTACGATTATCGGCGCGCGAACCTTTCTTTAAAGCGGTAGATTTTCGAGACTTTCGCGGATTGCTGACGAATCCCGCAATTGTGATTACGGCAGGGCTGTTTTTGTTCACTTTGTTGGTGGTGAGCATACCGGGCGTAAACGCGGCATTCGGGCTGAGCAGCCTGAACCCATTAGTGTTTATACTTAGTCTGCTCGTCGGCGCGGTGAGCCAGTTGTGGTTTGATTTTATCAAAGAAAGGTTTGTATAACGAAAGGTATGGCTTGAAAAATGCAATTGATATTAGGGCTGATTTATGGCGTAGTCTACGGAATATCTCACGTTATTCCGGGGTTAAGCGGCGGCACGTTTTTAGTCATATTCGGCTGTTAC
This sequence comes from Oscillospiraceae bacterium, assembly GCA_009778605.1. Lineage (GTDB taxonomy): Bacteria > Bacillota > Clostridia > Oscillospirales > Ruminococcaceae > Ruminiclostridium_E. The sequence continues at coordinate 742 of WRJN01000012.1, read as the reverse complement.
GATAAGGTATGTGAGGCGTTCGCTTTGAACTTCAAAGTGATTAAAAAACACTTCTTTTTCTTTGTGATGTTCGGAATAGGGAGCGTCGCGGGGGTAATCGGGTTCGCCCACGCGATTACGTTCTTGATGGAGCGTTTCAGCGTTCAGACACATCTGTTCTTCATGGGTCTGATTTTAGGCGGAATCCCGCTAATCAACAAAATCGCGACGCAGGGCGAAAACGGAGAATCGGAAAAGTGGAGCGCAAAATGTATCCTGCCGTTTATTTTAGGGTTCGCGCTGATTGTCGGGCTGTTCGCTGCCGAGAAACTCAGCTTATTCGGGGGAAGCGCGGCGAATACCGCCACTGATTCGTTTAACGCAGTGTTCGCCCTCAAGATAGTCGCTTATTCGGCAATAGCGGCGATTGCCATGGTTCTGCCCGGCATTTCGGGGGCGTTCATGTTTGTGGCATTCGGAGTATATGACACGTTAATGAGCGCGCTCAAAGAATTAGACTTGTCGGTGATTATTCCTGCCGCAATAGGCATTCTGATTGGGATTGTCGCAGGGGCAAAGTTGGTGTTGTTCCTGTTGAAACGATTCAAGATTATCGTGTACGCGGCGATTATGGGGATGGGGGGGGGGTTTATGGGGGCCCCTTTTTTTTCACGGGGGCGGCGGGGAGTTCCACGACCCACACCCAATCCTTCTTTTTTTTTTTTCTTGGGGTGGTTTGGTTGTTGTTGTTTTTTTTTTTTTT
>WRJN01000011.1 GCA_009778605.1 Oscillospiraceae bacterium | reverse complement strand
TGTGGGGCAGGGGTTCATGAACTTTTACACGGGGTTAGGGGTTGAGCGCGTTCGCGCAGGCGCGCTGACGTCTATGACGCTCATTGCCATTGCCGCGCTGTTGACAGGTATGAAGTTGTACGACAGGTTAGCGCGGCACGGTGGCGCGGGGACTCTCGTCCCCATTACGGGGTTCGCCAACGCCGTCGTCGCACCTGCTATGGAGTTCCGCTCCGAGGGGTTCGTGCAGGGCGTAGGCACGAAGATGTTCACCATTGCGGGCCCTGTATTGGTCTACGGAATCGCCGCGTCTGCTTTGTATGGCGTGCTGTATTACCTGTTCGGGCGGTGAGTAGTGGTGATTCTATTGGGGGTTTTTGCTCCCAAACAGCTATAACTTCAAAAATAATTGTAAAACCTGTTGAAAATTGACAACTTTTCTGTTATACTTTTATGTATGGATTATTCGGAGATTTTTTCGCCCGACGAATTGCTCGCCCTCGGCGAGTTAGGGCTTGACCCCTCCACACTCGTGTTTAATACGAATTCACGCCTTCCGTTTGTGAAGCCGCAACAGTATGTCTGCCGCCTCAAACTCACGGACGGCTTGTATTCGTTTGACCTGCCGCCGAAACTGCCCCGCAGATTCCGCGAACGTGTGGTCAAAATACAATCAAAACTTCTCGCGATTAACAACGCCACGACGCGCAAACTCATGGAGTCGGCAAAGAAAAACGCCGAGTTCGTGGAACGGTTCAATAAAGAGCTGTTCCTCAAGCATTCGTTCTTTCAAGGGCGGCGAATCACCGTGAGCGAATTGCTCGATTTCTACGAGACCCACCCCTACTACCTAACCATTAACCTGTCTGCGGACGAGGACAAAGTCCCGTTTATCTCGCTCTACGCCATGACGTTTTACGCCTGCACGCCCGACGACCTCTTCACCGTTGACGGCATTTTTTCAATCCAACCCGAACGCCACGCCGATAACGCAAAAAAAACGGCGGGGAACGCTGTCTTTAACCTTATTCTACGCAACAACCCCGACGAAATCAAACAAGTCCTCCTGCAAATGGGTAATACACTGTCCAACATTCAGCCGTTGCGCGTCAACCTCGACGATACCGTCATGCTGTCCAAAAACTATACGCTGTTCGTGGGTTTGTCCGAAATCGGGCGCGTGTTCACTACCATCGTCGGCGCGCATGAAACGCTCAAAAACGACGCACTCATCACCCAACACCTCAACGCCGCCCAAACACTCGCCGACTACGCGCCGTTAGCCGTACTTTGCAACGCAATCGCCATTCTCGGCGACGACGAAAACTACCGCGATACCGCCGCTTATAAAAAATGCGCTAAGTTTGTGTGAGTCAATGGGGGCTCTGCCCCCAAACCCCCACAATTTTTTGAAAAAATTGAGTAAAACTTCCAAAAACATTGATTTTTGTGGATTAAAACAACACATATCAATGATTTCGGAAGTTTTTGGTTTCGCTTTTTTCAAAAAGCGAACCGCCAGAGGCACGCGCCCCAATAAACCTACCCTGCAATCAAGGCAACTAAGCGGTCTACCAACTCGTCTGCGTGTTCATATTCGCAGATGAGGACGTTGTTGGATATTTCCTCCAACACGGATTCGGGTTCGCTGTCGGGCGGTACGTTTTCTTTTAACTTTGCGAGCAACGCATCAACCTCTTCCATATCGAATGTCTCGAGGGCGATTTTGAGAGCGGCGGCGCGTTCGCGGAACAGAGACGCATCGATTTTGACCGCCGCCGAGTCGGTTTGTTTGCGCGCCGAGCGCACGGTTGTGATTGCCGCAGTAATGCTCTCAATAAGCATGGACAGCTCTTCGAGAAACTTCTCGCTGTTCTCGACGATAAAATCGCCGTTGTCGTTTTTCGCGGCGGCTTCCAAGTTGCGCGCTAAGGTAGACACTTTCGCCGCGCCGATACTTGCCGACGCGCTTTTAAGCGCGTGAATGTGGATTCCGTACAGTTTCCAATCCTCGTTCCTCACGCTGTCGCGCAGGTGTGTGACTTTTTCGAGACCGTCATCACGAAACACCGTCAACGTCTTGAGATAGCTGTCGGCATTACCGCCTGTCATGTAAATTCCCGCTTCAACGTCAATGCCCTTGACTTGTAGGGATTTGAGTGCGAGACCGCTGCCCGCTGTGTTCTCGTCCGTCTCGACGCGCTCTTCAAGTTTGTCTGACGGCAACCACTTACGCAGTATGCTGTCCAACAAAGTCACGTCAATGGGTTTGGCTAAGAAATCGTTGAATCCGTTTTGCAGGAACATCTCTTTCATGCCTGACACAGCGTTGGCGGTCAATGCGATAATGGGGACGTTTTTGTAATAATAGCGTTGGTGTTCGCTACCTGTCATTGCGCGAATGACTGCCGTCGCCTCGATTCCGTCCATACCCGGCATCATGTGGTCCATGAAAATAACGTCAAACTCGGTGGAGGCGACGGCGTCAATCGCCGCCTGTCCGCTCTTGCAGGAGTCAACCTCCATCTGATACGAGCTGAGCAACCCCTGAGCCACGATTAGGTTAGTGTTGATGTCGTCAACAATCAAGACACGCGCAGTGGGTGCGACAAAGTTCGCGCCTTTATGTTTCTTGTCGCGCGTGGTGTAGGTGTTGGCGTTACTCAACAAATGCGCTATGTCGGCGGTGTGTGCGGGCATGAACAACGTCCGCGTCGTTTCGTTTTCCACGGCTAATTCGCCGTATTCGGTGATTAAAACGACAATCGTTTCGGGGTTCATATATTCTTGAATGAATTGTTGGACGCTTTCGTGAGAGAACGACGACACGAACACAAAGTCATACGCTTTGCCGTTTTGTTCTGTTTGCGCGGCGAACTCCGCATGGTCGGACACGATGGTGTGATTCACACCTAAGTTGTCCAACGAGAACGCCAACGATTCCGCAAACACGTCCCGCGTTTCGTATACTAATACAGCTGTGTTTTTGGCGGACTCGTGGAGTTGCGCGAACACGTTCGATTGGTTCTCCTCGTTATCTTCGGGGGTTATGTCGGAACGCTTTTGCGGAATGACGATGGTGAACACGCTCCCTACGCCGTGCTCGCTCTCCACCGTGATTTCGCCACCCATCATATGCGCTAACTTCTGCGTAATGGGCAAACCTAACCCCGTACCGGTGATTTCGCGCGATTCCACGCCGCCTAACTGCATAAACTCGCCGAATAACTTATCAATATCTTCTTCACGGATTCCGTGACCGCTGTCCGCGACGGACAGATACAACAAAATCGTGTTTTTATCCTCGGCGTGGTCTTCGTGACGAACGCTTAGTTTAATAAAACCTTGATTGTTATACTTCGTCGCGTTAGAAAGGAGGTTCAACATCATTTGTTTGATGCGGATTTCGTCCCCAAATAACCGATTAGGGACGTTTGCCGCAACGTCTGCCACGAACAGAATCGGCAAGTCCACAACTTTGCTGCGCGTCAGCCCGATTGCGTTGGTAATCAGCGAAACCAACGAATAGTCATACGGCACAATCTCCATCATGCCCGATTCAATCTTGGAAAAGTCAAGAATATCGTTTATAATAGACATGAGGTGGTCGCACGCTTCTTTTATTCCGCAAACGTGCCCGCGGACGACTTTGCTGAGTTCCTCCCTCAGCACCATCTCCGACAAGCCCATTACGGCGTTCATGGGCGTGCGAATTTCGTGGCTTGTCTTGGCTAAGAAGTTAGACTTGGCTTCGTTAGCGTGGTTGGCGGCGCGTAACGCCTCGTGCAATTGCGTGACGTCGTTCATATTCACCATGACGCCCATAATCACATCGTCTGCGTTTTTGAGCGGAACGGTCGAAGTCTCAAAGTTGTATGTTCGGCTGCTGCCGTAAATCACGAAATCGTTGTCGCGCTTAGGGGGCCCGCCGTTCATCACGTTTTTGATATTGTACATTGAGCGTTCTAACTTTTCAGGAGGGACGAATCGCCCGAAAAGCTCAAACACGCTGTTTGAGGGTGAATCGTCAAACGAAACGCCGTACCGCATCATAGTTGCCCGTGTATAGGTAACGAGTTTATAATCGGTGTCGATAATAAAAATAATATCCGGTGTGTATTGGAACATTAACTTCAAATACAAGTCTTGCTGTTCTTTTTGAGCGGTTAATATATCGTTGAGATTACGCTCAAACTCATAGTGATTCTCTATGTCGGTTTTGATTCGTTCGACGTCCGCGAGTTTGCGCTCAAGCGATTTATTTTCTTTTTTTAGGCGTTTGAGTTCAGCCTGAAGCGAGCCGATGGACACCTCAGGCGTCACGTCGGCATTTTCAACATTGTTCAATTCTGACATGGGTTCACCTCCCCTTGCATAGACTGCTATAAGGACGCCTGTAACGGGCGTCCTTAGAACACTGCCTTATATTAAATAATACGTTCTCAGCCTAATACACACGCAATCAATGTTTGGTTATGTTCACAGTTAAGCAACTCACTTTCATGATTAACCGCCATAGCCGGGCAGATTTCACCGCCAACGTGTGCGGCAACGTAATTGAGGTTACAGCCGTCTAACTTATCGCGAATCAGCTCAAACTCGGCTTTTTGATTACCCAACAACCCCGACCGCCGCCCAATGCAGGAATACATCAGCAACGCGCCCGAGCTGCACGCCTGCAACTCTTCCATGACTGCACCCGCCGTTTGAATTATCATTTCAGGGGTAGCAATCGCAAGCGAAAAAGTTGAGCCTTCGACGATATTCCCCAAACACACAATTTCATCGTTATCCGTCATGGCGGCGATTGAACGCGATACGTCAATCCCGTCGCCATAATCAAAAAGAAGCGTGGAGTTATTGACACCGCCGTTTGCTTTCGTGTTAAGCCCTGCATCAGAGTTTGCCCAAAAGAAGCCCACCTTTTTCAAAAATTGAACAGCGGGCATATTGTTGATTTCCGTTATTATGTTTTTGTTACACTTCGTAACCGTGCCCATATCGCGCAGTTTTATACATTCTTTCGTGAACGTACTGACCAAAAAACGCGGCGCAATGTCCCCTGCAATCAACACCATGACAACCGCGCGCGAAAATAACTCGCCCGCATAAATCGTGGTGATTCCTTTTTCGCTGCCGTCTACAAAAGTTTCGCCACCTGCCGCCACTGCGCCGAACACAGGCACACCGGGGGCAATCTCGGTAACTGTATCCACGTATTCGCCCGGAAACCGCTCAAGCCGCATAGGTGCGTACATCAAGCACAGCTTAGGGGGAGAGCCCAACTCCGCCGCCAATGCGTTGTAGCAGTCCGCCACAGGCGGCGCGGCGTCCTGAACCTCGTCAATGTCCGTTGTGTGCCCAGCCGCGAACGTGCAAACGTCCGACGTCAACACCATAACAGACATCATGTACATCTCAATTTCGCCGTTGACGTTCTGCGAATCGCTGGAGAACCCTGCTGTCTTAAACGGCAACGCATCGCATACCGCTTTACACACGCCTGAATCTATCGCTTCGGCGCGTACGGTCACGATACCGATTGTGTTTTTCTTTAACTTTTCAGGCAAAGACAGACGTTGCATTTCCTCCTGCAGCTCTTCGAGCGCGTCGTCAACGTCGTCAATGTCGTTTATCACAATAACATAAGAATCCATGCAGACCTCCTACATTAGACCTTTTGCGAAATTAAATTCGAGTGTATTTGCGTAGGTGATTTTTCGTCAGACAAGGCGAAAAACGCAGAAATGCTTTGTGCATTTCGAGTATTTTCAACGCAGTATGTCGGAAAATTGACCGCAAAGACACCGCATTTATATTTCGCAAGAGGTCTATTTAGACAGCAATCGCGTTGAGCTGTCTGCGGTCGCCCTCTCTGCGTCCTGCGCCCGCTACCCTGAAATCGCCCTCTCGCTTAATAAACAGCTCTACTAAGTCCGGGTCGAAGTGTGTTCCTTTTCCTGCTACGATAATTTTCACTGCGTCATCATGGGGAATCGCGCTTTTATACGGGCGGTCGGATATGAGCGCGTCATACACGTCGGCAATTGCCATAAGCCTGCCCTGCAACGGAATATCATTGCCTTTCAAGCCGTTGGGGTACCCCGTACCGTCCCACTTTTCATGGTGCGCGCCCGCGAAAATCTTAGCGTGTTCAAGCAACGGGTCATCACAAGCGGAGCTTTTCTGGATTTTTTCAATCACTTCCACCCCATACGCCGCATGACACTTAATACGCTCAAACTCGTCAGGAGTCAGGCGCGAAGGCTTGTTCAATATATGTTCGTCCACGCCGATTTTGCCCACATCATGCAACGGCAACGACCTAAACAGAAACTCTTTGTCCCAATCTTTTATCGTTTCGTGATACATTCCGCTCATTTCCAACGCGTCAACGAGGATTTTTAAGTAACTCTGAATGCGCTCAATATGTCCGTCTGCGGAATAGTCACGGCATTCCACTAACTCGGTGATAGTGCTGATAATCGCGTTTTGCAGCCCTGTCACCGCTTTTGTTTTGTCGTTCACCATCAATATGAGGTTGTCGTTATAGTTGCGGAGCTGTTCACGCTGTTCTTGAATCGTCATATGGACTTCTATGCGTTTCACCAACAACTCGGGAGCGAACGGCTTGGAAATGTAATCCACTGCACCGAGGCGCAACCCCTCCAACTCACTCGCGCTGTCCCCGCGTACGGTGATGAAAATAACAGGGATTTCTTTATAGCGTGAATCGGTCTTGAGTATAGAAATGGCTTCGTACCCACTCATTTCCGGCATCTCAATATCAAGAAGGATTACGTTGGGGATTGTCTTGTTCAGCATAGTGAACATCTTATCGGCTGAAGGGATTGTAATGACGTTATAATTCTCGGACAATATATCTTTGGCTATATTCAAATTAGTCAAGTTATCATCTACTATAAATAATGTACGACGCCTTTTTTCCATGACACCCTCCTCCTTTTCTTGACAGAATTAACTCGCGATTGTTTCTTAATTGTACCACAAAACAATCGAAAATAAAAGGGGTTAGCGGCATAAAAATAATTTTCTACAAAACTCACAACTATCGACAAGTTTTTTTGTGCAAATTCACCAAAAAAATTACCATGTTTTAATTAGACCTCCACGGAAACCCACACACGGCGGATATTTCGGCAATTTTTCCGCCATACTGCGTTGAAATTTTTTGCAAGGGCACAAAGCCTTGCTGTAAAATTTCGCCTTGTCTGACGAAAATTTTGCTCGAAATTCCGCTCGTGTGGGGTTTCCGTGGAGGTCTATTGATTAGTTTGCAAATGTCATTTGAACTTGAATTGATTGCCGTTAAAATCAATCACTCCGTCGTTACGCATTTTAGACAGCTCCCGCGACAGAGCGGCGTGTTGCACGCTGATGTACTCTGCCATTTCCGTGCGGCTGTGTTCGATGCTGAAGTAGGCGTGTTCCGACGCGTTTTTACATTGTTGGTGTGTCAGATACGCCAATGCTTTCTCACGGGTGTTGGGTTTGGTGAGGCAGTCTATACGCGTCTGTAACGCCGCGCCCTCCTCGGACAATGCGGCAATAAAATTGGCGATGATTCTGCCGTGAGCCGTGCAGGATTTAGCGCACGTCCGCGTCAGTTTGGCGTACGGGAATAAAAGAACGCTCAATCGGTCGTAAGCGGTGACTGTTTCGGCGCGTTGTGCGTATTGCCCGATGAGCCCGCCCTCCAGCACGACTGTGCTGTCGCCGCCCTCGCGCATGACAAGCGCGCTCCCCGCTGTGATGACGCCGAAATGTTTGTGTTGACGGAGCGGCTCAAACACAGGTTTACCTTTGTCGAAAGTACGGTGTGATACGCCGAAACACTCACACACGTTCCGAATATCGGCGGCTTTCAGCCCGTTGAAAATATTCAACAGTTCAGTTTTTCTATAGTCCATAATTTTTTTTACTTCAGGGCATTTCTAAAAACCCTTTATACCTTTCCGCGCTTAGAGCCTGTTTAGTATCTCGCTCATGGCGAAATTTCGGCGAATTTTTCGCCATACTTCGTTGAATTTTCTTGAAAGGCACAAAGCCTACTGCGAAAATTCGCCTTGTCTGACGAAAAATTCGCTTCAAAATTTCACTAACTTGGATATACTAAACAGGCTCTTAAAGTTCTAAAAGTTACCTTTAGAATATAATACACTATAATAACAGCTTTGTCAACAATTACAGGCTATAAGATTTTATTTTAGATTTAATCTGCTATAACTCTTGACAAACGAAAATATATCAAGTATACTTAACTCTATAGGTCTAAATTCTTACAAGATAAAAGGAGTCGCTCGATATGTATATTACTATGCCGTGGATAATCGTGTCGGGCGCAACAGTCCTTATCGTTATCGTGGCACTCGCCACTCTGTTCATTAAGAGCAGGGACGCTTCTGCTGACTCCGAAAGCCATAAGAAAGAATTGGCAGTCACGCAAAAGCAGTTGGAGGCTACGAACAATCAGCTCACCACAATACGTGCAGAGTTGAGCCGCGTCGTGGAAGAGCAGAATTATGAGTTGGCGCGAAAAATGGCAATGTATCAGGAAGCGGAATCCGCGCTCCTCAAAGAAACACAGCTCAAATCGTCATTCCTTGCCAATACCAGCCATGAAATCCGCACGCCGCTGAACACGATTGTGGGCGTAACCAACATACTGCTCCGGGAAGACTCCTTCACCAAACCCGAACGAGTCAAAGACGGCTTGGACAAAATCTACACTGCTTGTGAGTTTCTTTTAGGCGTAATCGACGATATATTAGACTTGTCCAAAATCGAAGTGGGCAAAATGGATATTCTGAGCGAGGAATACAACATCATCAAGCTGTTGAGTGACACGATTCAGCTTCATTCGTCCAACGCCAAGGCGGGGGTGGAATTCGGCATTAACGTTTCCCCCGATATTCCGTTGCGGCTCGTAGGTGATGAGTTGCGGATTAAGCAAATACTCAGCAATCTTTTGTCCAACGCCTTTAAGTATACCGACAGGGGCGGTGTAATGTTGCGCGTGAGTACGCGTCGTATCGCGGGTTCGCTTACGGCGGAGTTGGTGTTAGAGGTGTCGGACACGGGCAACGGCATGACCAAAAATCAACTCGGCAAGATTTTTGACGAGTATTCGCGTTTCAACAAAGGCTCGGGCAGCGTTATTCAAGGCTCAGGATTAGGTTTGGCAGTCGTTCAGCGTTTAGTAGAGTTAATGAACGGCGAAATTGACGTCAAGAGCGACCCCGAAAAAGGCTCGACGTTTACCATCAACCTGCCGCAAGGCATAACCGATAATGACGTTTTGGGCGATAAGTTAGCCCAAAGCCTGATGAACCTCAAGCCCGTACACATTTCGCAAAGCAAGTTCGGCATTATCTCACACGCGCTCATGCCACACGGTAATGTTTTGGTTGTTGATGATATGGAGTCTAACATATTCGTGGCGGAGGGGCTGTTGAACCTTTACGCCATCAAGGTTGACACAGCGGTGAGTGGGGCGGCGGCGATTGAGAAAATCAAACGCGGCGCAGAGTATGACATTATCTTTATGGACCACATGATGCCGGGTATGGACGGGATTGAAGCGTTCAAGCGCATTCGTGCGTTAGGGTACACCGCGCCTGTTGTCGCGCTGACCGCTAACGCAATCAAAGGCAATGAGGAGATGTTCCTCAAGAACGGATTTGACGCGTTTATCTCCAAGCCCATTGACTTGTTACGGTTAGACACCGTTCTTAACAAGTATATCCCTGCGGCGGACGAGGTTAAGGCGAAAGCGGCGGATACGTTTTTGGCAACTAAGAGCAGGGCTGAATTAAAAATCCCGCGTATGTTGTTGGTGGAGTGTTTTATTAAAGATGCCGAGAAATCACTGTCGGAGCTTAAACGCCTTACCGAAGTGTCGGGGTTTGACGGATTCGTCGGCGCGCAAGACAATGAACACATCAACAAGGAATTGGGCGAGTATACACTGTACATTCACGGAATCAAGAGTTCTCTGCACAACATAGGCGAAGAAAGCATGACCGTCCTCGCCCTTGAGTTAGAGTCTGCCGCGCGCGCGGGGGACGCCGAATGTATCAAGAATAATACACCGCTGTTCTTGGACGCGTTAAGCGAGACGTTGATTCAATGCAAAGCCGAAGTCTCGCAAGACGAGAGCGGCGCAATGATGAGCGAAGAAGAAGTGTGTCGTGCGTTCATGCAAATCATCAAGGCTTGTAACGCGTTCAGCAGGAAAGACGCGCTCAACGTCATATCCGAAACGGAGCTGTGTCACATCAGCGATGAAGCCGCTGACGCGCTCAAACGAATGAAAGATTTGGTAATCGAAACGGAGTTCGACAAAGCCGCTCAAATCGCAAAAGCATATCTTATATAATTATCGAGGGAGTAAAACGGTGAGAAGGAAAATGATTTTTTTGGTGGACGATAACACCACGAATTTAGCCAGCGCGGAAGAAACGCTGTCAGAAGATTATCGCGTTATTTCGCTTACGAGTGCGGCGAAAATGTTTGACGCATTCGATAGGTTTATACCTGACTTGATTCTGCTTGACATTGAAATGCCTGAAATGAACGGATTCGAGGCTATGCAAAAGCTCAAAGACAGTAAACTTTATGACAAAATCCCTGTCATATTCTTGACGGGGCGTTCGGATGTGGCAAGCGAAACGGCGGGGATTGAACTCGGCGCGGTGGATTTCATCACCAAACCGTTCACGGCGGCTGTGCTGAAAGTGCGCGTCAAGAACCACCTCAATATCGACCAGATTATTCGGGAGCGTACCGCGAAACTCACCCGCTTGCAAAACGGGATTGTCAGCGTTATGGCGGACTTGGTGGAGAATCGCGACGGTAATACAGGAGGGCATATTGACCGTACGGCGGTGTACATGGAAATGCTCGTCGAAGCTATGATAAAAAGCGGCATATACATTGAGGAAACCAAGAATTGGGACTTGAAGTCCGTCGCGCTGTCGGCGCGGTTGCATGACTTGGGCAAAATCGCTATCCCCGATTCGGTTTTGAACAAGCCCGGGAAATTAAACGCGGAAGAGTTCAACGTGATTAAAGGGCACTCCGAAAAAGGCGCGAAAATCATTGACGAAACAATCCTCAAGACAGGCGACGCCGACTTCCTGCGGGACGCGAAAATCATCGCGTCGTATCACCACGAGAAGTGGAACGGGACGGGATATCCTCATGGGTTGAAAGGGCTTGAAATCCCGCTGTTGGGGCGGATTATGGCGTTGGTTGACGTGTATGACGCGTTAGTGTCGGAGCGTCCGTACAAAAAAGCATTCACGCATGAACAGGCACTGACGATTATAAAAAACGATTCGGGGACGCACTTTGACCCTGAAATAGTCAACGTGTTCATGGGTATAAACGAAGGCATATCAAAAGTGCATGATGAATTCGTGGCACACGAACATCATTAAGGAGAATGAGCGATGGCTAATACAGCAGAAACAATCAGAGAATTGTCAAGGAAGCTGACTATAAACGAAATTTTGTTGGCTTCTAAAGATTACACGACGCTTGAGGAGTTCAGAAAATATCTCGAAAATCTTTTAGAAGGAGCGAACGGATAATGGCACAAGTTGACACGCGACACAGCGAAAAAGATTTGCTTATGGCACTGTTGATGGCGCAATCGCACCCTGAAACAATCCCTATGCAAATCGCCAAAGCCAAAGCGAAAATGGAACGTGAGGACATTAGCGAAGTCATGCAGGAATACGAATCATGGCTGAAACACATGGAAGAAGTTTAAGGGAGAATGGACAATGACTACAAAAAACATAGGTTATCTGCATAACGATGTTGATATTATCGAAAGGTTGTCAAGGGAATTAGAGCGTAGGGCAACATTAACAGAAATTATGTTTGAATCACGAAAATATGACAATATGGAAGCGTTCAGAGAGTATATCGAAAAGCAGTTGGTGAGCTTGTCCGCGAATACGATTAGCAAGCCTTATACTGCCGATATACCGCTTAACTCTTAAATTTGGCGGTGGATTGTGCGAAATTTTATTGTCAGACAAGGCAATTTTCGTGCGAATATTCGCTGATATTCAAACGAAAATTAACACAGTATAGCAATAAAAATACCGCAAGCCGGTGTCAAATTTAGGAGTTAAGCGGTATAAAAACGGTATGATTATGGAGGAGAACGGATAATGACTAATGTAAAAGGTAAATGGGCTTTGATTACAGGGGCAAGCCGCGGTCTCGGCTATCACATGGCGGTGTTCATGGCGAAACAGGGGTGTAATTTAGTTTTGCATTCACGGGATACCAAAAACACGCAGAAAGTCTTGAGCGAAGTCAAGGCACTCGGCGTGGAGGCGTACGCCGTCGCGTGCGAACTGTCCGACTTAAACGCAGTCGAGCGTATGTTAGACGACATTACGGCGAAAACGCAAATCGACATACTGTTCAATGACGCGGGTGTACAAATCGCTTACCGCACAGATTGTTTCACCACGCCCGCTGAGGACTATTCGGCGAGTTTCGTCATCAACACCATCGCGCCTATGATGATTTGTTATCGGTTAGTGCCGCTGATGATGGCGCGCGGATTCGGGCGTGTAATCAACACCACGAGCGGCATTAAAGACGACCCGCATCAAGCGGGATACTCGGCGAGTAAGGCGGCGTTGGACAAGGTTACGACTGACTTAGCGACAGTCACCAACGGTACGGACGTGATTATCAGCTTGGTTGACCCCGGCTGGTGCAGGACGGACTTGGGCGGTCCTAACGCGTTCCACGCGCCTGAAGAGGCGATTCCCGGCATGGTAATCGGCGCGTTCGTCAACGACCAAATCAGTGGGCGGCTGTTCTCGGCGCAGGACTACTCGGGGTTGTCGCTTGACGCGGCAGTCAGCAAAGCGGAGGAGAGGGAGTAATACACAATAAATTTTTCACGAAACTATAGATTTTTTGCGAAAAATATAGTATACTAAAGTAATTAACAATAAACACGTTGGGGAGGAATGTTCAATCATGAAAACTTATAAAAGCGCAAACATACGCAACGTCGCCTTTGCAGGGCATAACCACAGCGGGAAAACCACGTTAGTCGAGGCACTTTTGTTCAAGAGCGGTGCCGTCACTAAGATGGGTTCGATTTATAAAGGGGACACTGTTTGTGACCACGACCCCGAGGAACAAAAGAGAAAGATTTCGCTGAATACCTCCTTGGCTTATATGGAGTGGAAAGACACCAAAATCAACATCATCGACACGCCGGGGCAGTTTGACTTTATCGGAGGCATGAGCGAGGGGATTCGCGCAGCCGAAACCGTAGTCATCACCGTTTCTGCCAAAGAGGGCGTTCAAATCGGGACTATCAAGGCGTATAACGAGGCAGTCAAGCAAAAGAAAGCCGTCGTGTTTGTCGTGACGAAAAGCGACGATACAGAGGCGAAGTTTGACAAGACTCTTGCGGACATTAAACTGCAATTCGGCGGCACGGTATGTAACTTTACCGACCGCGCGGCATTGTCCGAGCTGATTGCCGAAACGGACGAAAACCTCATGGAGAAGTTCTTCGGCGGTGAAGAATTCACGGACGAGGAAATAGCAAAAGGGCAACAACGCGGGCTGTCGCAGGGAATCCTTGCGCCTGTCGTATCCGTGCCTGCGGTAGACGGCGACGAGGTGGAGGCTCTCCTCAACATGATTGCCAACGCGTTCCCGTCACCTGTTGATGTGGACGGTGAACCGCTGTCGGACGGCAAGAAAGTCAAGTATGACGAGTCGGCTAAAGGAATGTCAGCGTTCGTGTTCAAGACAATCGCCGACCCATTCGTAGGCAAAATGAGCCTTGTTAAGATTGTCACCGGTTCGTTAGGCGCGAAAACCGAGCCGACAAATGCGCGCACAGGCGAAGTGGAGCGTTTCGGGAAGTTGTTAGTCGTCAAGGGCAAGAATCAAGAAGACTTGACGGAAGCGTTCGCGGGGGACATCGTGACGATTACCAAGTTAGACGCGATTACGGGCGACGCGCTTTATACAGCAGGCGCGACGGAGTATAACTTTGCACAGATTGAGTTTCCGCCCGCAGTATTCTTCAAGGCGATTGCCGCAAAAGGCAAGGGTGACGAGGCGAAAATCAGCGGCGCGATTAAACGCATTTGTGAGGAAGACCCCGTACTCAACTATGTCAACAATACCGAGACGCGTCAACGCGTTATCGGCGGACTCGGCGACCAACACTTAGAAGTCGCCATAACTAAAATGAAAACTAAGTTCGGCGTAGATGTGGAGCTGTCTGAGCCGATTATCGCGTATCGCGAAACAATCCGCAAGAAAGTCACAGGAGTGGAGGGTACGCACAAGAAACAATCGGGCGGCGCGGGTCAGTACGGTAAAGTCGTCATGGATTTTGAGCCGCACACCGAAGACGAGTTGGTGTTTGAAGAAAAAATCGTAGGCGGAACTGTGTCGAAACAGTTCTTCCCTGCAGTCGAGAAAGGGTTGCGCGAGAGCATTCTGCACGGCGCAGTCGCAGGGTATCCTGTAGTGCGAATCAAAGCGACGCTCACCGACGGTAAAATGCACCCGGTTGACTCTAAGGAAGTCGCGTTTATTCAAGCAGCTAAGTTGGCGTTCAAAGCGGGCATGAAGAATGCGTCGCCTTGCTTGCTTGAGCCGATTTTGTCCATGAAGATTTTGGTGGGCAATGACAGCACAGGGGACGTTATGGGCGTAGTCAACAAGCGGCGCGGCGCGGTTTTAGGCACGACGCCTGTGGGCAATAACATGACCGAAGTCACCGCTGAAATGCCGCAATCGGAAACCATGGATTTTGCGTTAGTTATTTTGCAAATGACTAAGGGATTAGGCAGTTTCACGCAGGAGTTTGCGCGATACGAAACGCTTCCGCCCAACCTCGAAAACGAAGTAATCAAGAACGCACCTAAATACGAACACGGAGAATAAACTGTATGTCTAAGTCAAAGGCGGCGAAAGCGCGCATGAAGACGCAGGCGCGTCAAAAGAAAATCAATATGCTCATCACGATTGCCGTTTGCGCGGTAGTCGCCGCCGCCTTGACGGCTCTCGTTGTCGTGTTTGTTGACTGGGGCGAACTTCTCGCGCCTTCTACCACGACGCACTCCGCCGACGGCGCGTGTTGTCCGTAAGAGTAATTGGAGGGTCAAAATGCCGACAAATAAAAACGCTGACTTAAAGCAAACCTACTACAAGCAACTCATGCTCAAACACGAAAACGAAGCCGCAGGCATAAACGTGATTGGGCTTGATAAGTGGTTGCTCGAAACGCGCTCCACTATGGACTGCGAGGACGTGGCGTGGGTAGAGAATCAAGTCAAGTCTTGGCTTGAAAACTAAAAGTGAGGTACTCGTATGTCCATGTCTAAACACAAGAAAACGCAGTTACGCGCAAAACAAGTGCGGGAGAAAAATAACCGCAAGTTTCTTATGCTTGCCGCAGGAATGACGGCGGCGGCGTTGGTGATTGCCGCAGTCTGGCTTGTGGACTGGCAGGGGCTTTTCGCGCCCGAAGACGAGGACGTTCCGCGCGGCACAAGCGCGCCGACAGAGCCTCCCGAGTTAGAAAACGCAGGCGACATACTCCCCGAGTTACCGGGTTTGTAAAAAATCTTCCAAAAGCCTTGACAAAAGCCGTTCACGGTGGTATAATAGTCTTTGCAATTGTCGATTGCAAACTGCAAGGAAGTTTGGCTCTGCCAAACTCCGCGCAGGGCAAGGAGCGTAGCTCCGTATGCCCGAAGTTCAAGCAAGGAAGTTTGGCTCTGCCAAACTCCGCGCAGGGCAAGGTGCGTAGCTCCGTATGCCCGAAGTTCAAGCAAGGAAGTTTGGCTCTGCCAAACTCCGCGCAGGGCAAGGTGCGTAGCTCCGTATGCCCGAAGTTAAAAGGGGTATAGTGTAGTGGTAACATGCCGGTCTCCAAAACCGTTGTCGGGGGTTCGAGTCCCTCTACCCCTGTCGTAAACTCAATAGATAGGAGATAATATCTATTATGAACAAAACGCAAAAAAGCGAAACTTTTCTTGAAAAATATAACTACTGGTTGGAGAATGCGACGAGCGACATTGACTTAGTGAGGGAGCTTAAAGGCATCGAACGGCGGCTCACCGACGCCAAAGCAGCCGGTGACCATGATACCGTTAAGCTAATCGGCAGTGACTTAGAAGACCGATTCTATCAAGAGTTGGAATTCGGGACGGGCGGTCTGCGCGGTATACTCGGGGCAGGCACCAACCGCATGAATCACTACACTGTTGCGCGCGCTACGCAAGGGTTAGCGGATTTCGCGAAGGCACTCAACCCTAAAAACACCAGTATCGCTATTTCGTATGACAGCCGCCACAAGTCGGCGTATTTCGCTAAGATTTCGGCACAGGTTTTGGCGCAAAACGGAATCAAATGCCGTTTATTCGGTGAGCTTATGCCCACTCCCGTGCTGTCCTACGCTGTACGCTATTTCGGCTGTGATGCGGGGATTATGATTACCGCGAGCCACAACCCCGGCGAGTACAACGGCTACAAAGCCTACGGAAGCGACGGTTGCCAGTTGTCCCTTGAGGACTCCGAGGCGGTTATTCAACGAATCAAAAAGTTAGATATGTTCACCGACGTGAAGTTGGCTGACTTTGATGCGGCATACGACAAAGGCGAGATTGTATACATTGATAAGGACTTTTTGGACGATTATTTCGCGGAAGTCAAGGAACAATCCATTCATAAAAACGTCTGTCGTGAGCTTGAGACAAGCCTCAAAGTCGTGTATACGCCCCTCAATGGCGCGGGGAATAAACCCGTACGGCGCATACTCAAGGAAATGGGCGTGACTGATGTGACAGTCGTCCCTGAACAAGAAAAACCTGATGGGGATTTCCCGACCTGCTCATACCCCAACCCCGAGTTCCGCGAGGCACTTGAGTTAGGGTTGAAGCTGTGTGACGAAGTTCAACCTGACTTGTTGTTGGCGACTGACCCCGACGCTGACCGCGTGGGGATTGCCGTGAAGGACGAGAAAGGAAAATATTGCTTGTTCACGGGCAACGAAGTAGGCGCGATGTTGATGGAATACATCTGCCGCGAACGTACAGCAAAAGGGACTATGCCGCAAGTGGAGAAGAAATTGGGCAAGGATACCCGCCCGGTTGCGGTCAAGAGTATCGTATCCACTGCAATTTGTGACAAAATCGCCGCAAAATATAACGTCACCATGATTGACACACTGACAGGCTTCAAGTTCATCGCGGGAATCGCGGGTGAGTTGGAGAAGAAAGACGAGTTGGAGCGGTTTATTTACGGGTTTGAGGAGAGCTACGGCTATTTGGCGGGCAGTTATGTCCGCGATAAAGACGCGGTAAGCGCGTGTATGCTTATTTGCGAAATGGCGGCGTTTTACAAGAAAAACGGCTCATCGCTCATTGAGGCGCGCACAAAAATGTATGACGAGTACGGCTATTACTACCACTACACCGATAACTTGGCGTTCAAGGGCTCAGAGGGTATGCGTAAGATGAACTCGATTATGAGCAGTCTGCGCCGTTCGTTCCCTAAATCGCTGTGCGGGTTGGACGTGGTGAAATACACCGACTATGACCAAAAAGTCATCAACAATTTAGCAAAGGGCAAGATTAAAACCACAGGTCTGCCTAAATCCAACGTGATTAAGTTGGAGCTTGCTGACGGTTCGTCCATTATCGTGCGTCCGTCGGGGACGGAGCCTAAGCTGAAAGTTTATTACACCTGTGTGGGTAATTCTATGGAAAACTCCGTTGGTTTACAAAAGAAACTCATGGAAGAGTTCGCGTTATATGTGAAGTAAGTCGGCGGTATAAATTTGAAAAACACAAAGGAGGATTTGGTAATGAAAAGCAAACTCAAGAGAGGGATTCTCGCATCATTTTTGGCATTCACCATGGTATTTTCGTTGACATCGTGTGGAGGTGATGATGATACTACAACCGACACCGGAGGTGCTACAAACACAAATGACACGGACACGACTGCGGAAGAAACGAACCTCAATGCGTTCCCTGAACGCCCGACCGAACGTATCGACGCGATTGACTTTGGTGTGATTCGGTTCAACTCCGAGGAAATAACCATTGCGGAAGGCTCTGCTAATAATATCGGCAGCAACCCCCCCGGCGTCGGATACAACGTGATACGTATTGCGGGGTTCTACGGCAATTCCAAAGCGGAAGACTTTTCTCTTCCGGAAGACCCTGAAAGACAACACGCGACTATCGTTTCGCAAAACGGCGAGTTTTGGGAAAACATCTCCAAAATCGAGGGATATTTCTACTTTGAAAGCGAAAATGAAGAACCTGTTCCCGATAACGTGCAACTTTTCGCACAAGCAGGTCTTGTACTCGCTGTTGCAGGTTGGGACCACGGCAAAAACTGGGGGGGCAACCTCCTCACTGAGTTCGACAACGAGGACACCGCAAGCGAAGAACCCGGCTACGTTTTCGGCCCTGAATGTGTGTTCAAAGCAGTTTGGGACATTGACGACTTCAAAAAAGCGTACGGTACTGCTGTACACGCCACGTTTAACCCGGACGGCGAATATAAGTTTGACCAAAAACCTTTCGACGCTAATGAAGGCACAGGCTCTGACGCTAACTACGTGGGCGGCGGCGTAAACCAATTTGGATTCATGCTCCAAAACCCCGATGATGACGAAGTTATGACACTCACTGTTGTGTGGACGGGTGTCACAATCTATGTACACGACATGGATTTGTATGAAAAACACGTCCAAGAAGTCGAAGATGCGTTAGGCTACAAACCCAACGGTTTGGGCGAAGTAAAACAAGCGTAGAGCGTACAGGCTGAATTTGGTGAAAGGTATGGCTTGAAAAATGGAAGCAGTAAATCCACTAACGGGTTTAGAACTCGGTAACGTGATTATCCCTGCGATTATCGCAGGCGGCGTCTTGATTATTCTGTTAGTCATGGACGCAGTCAAGAAAAGCAAGAAAAAGTAACAGGCTCTAACAACAATCCCCGCGACAATGTCGTGGGGATTGTTTTATATTAACGTGTACTGCCGCGAACAGACCTTAGGGGGTAGCCAATCCGCAGAAGTAACAACGATTACAGTCAGGGCAGAGGAAATCCTCCACACTGCACACCACACACGAGGCGCGCTCGCCTAATGCCCAGCCGCTGTCAGGCGGCGCGACACTGCTCGTAGTCGTCCTGAACGCGTTGCAATTGCTGGCACATTCTCGCTTTTCAAAGCTCGGCACGCCATCAAGCCCGTCTTCATCTTCCGTATTCCCCGTGAACAGCGGATGGTTAGGGTAGTTGTCTTGCGGTGGGACGGTATTTGATGATGCCGGCGGTGACGTCGGTTCATAAGACGGCGTTGGTGTCGGCTCATAAGACGGCGATGTCGGAGGCGACGTAGCCGGCTTAGGCGATGACGGCGCGTTATACACTTTATCTGTATTAGGCGGTGCCTTAGTAGCCGTCGGGCGTTTTTTCGACGGAGCCTTAGTCGGTGTAGTCGCGGGGCGTCCGTCAGTGGGCGACGTTGGCGGCGACGTTGACGGATTAACCGCCGTTGTGCCGTTGGGCGAAGTCACGTCGGGGGGATTGGGCGCATTAGGAACACTTGGCGTATTCGGAGCAGTCGCAGTCGGCGACGCAGGATACTCATGCGGCGAAGTCGGCGCAGTCGGCGCATTCGTTACAGGCGAATCGGGAGGTACAACGGCATCAGGCGGCGCGGTAGGTTCTTGCGGCACGAAAGGTTCTAAACCGTCAGGCGGTAAAATCGGCTCGGACGCGTCATGACTGTTTTCATACATACCGTTTACTGTATCGGACACGTCAGGCGGCGCGGTGTCGGTGAGCAGTACCACATCAGTGCCGCGTTCAGGCATGAAGTACACTCCTGCGACTACCACCGCGACTGCCGCCGCCGTTCCTACCGCGATAGTCGCGACACGTCGGAGCTTGACTAACCGCAAAGGCGTTCCTGCTGCCGCCGCTTTAGCTAATGCGGACTCTAACATACGCGCTTTCGCCGCGTTGTCGGGCGCGTGTGCGTCATAACTCTGAATTATTTTTTCATTTTTCATAATAATACACCCCCCAACGCCGATTTAAGCAACCCCTTGGCTTTATCCATGTGTCGGCGAACGGTAGACTCGGACACCCCGACAATTTCTGCGATTTCGTGAAACTTATATCCCTCATAAAAGTATAAATACAACACTGCGCGAAGTTCTTCAGGCAGATTCCGTACAGCGTCCAACACGTCGCTTCTCTCGAAGGAATCGGGCGATTCTGCTGCTAAGTCCCCCAAATCCTCATACATAAGGACGCTCGGGCGTTTGAGGTAGTCTTTACAGACGTTGATTGCGACGCGAATCAGCCACGCTTTCTCATGCTCAATGTCCTTGAATCGCGGGCGCGCCCTAAGCAGCTTCACAAAAGTATCCGAAACGCAATCCTCCGTGTCAGCCTTGGTTTTCGCGTAGGAAAGACAGACTCGATAGACCGTGTCCACCTGCCGCTCGTAAATATTACCAATGTCATACTTTTCGGAAGACTGCAAATCAGATACACCACCTCTGCACGCTTCTATTCATAACACGATTCAAAGTTGCAAAACCGTTCACACTTTTTTATTTTTGTGACTTATGACAAAAAACTCCGCGTTTTCGGCGGAGTTTTTTGTAGACATTTCACTATATTGTTTCTTGAAAGTTTATTCATCACCCTCTGCTTGGGCTACTTCGTCAGCCGCCGTTTCAGGCGCGTTGACTGCGCGCATAGACAGGCTGATTCGTTCACGCGCCTCGTCAATCTCGGTGACTTTGACTTCGACTTCCTGCCCGACCTGCAACACGTCCGCCACGTTATTGACGCGCTCGCCCGAGATTTGCGAAATGTGAATCAAACCGTCCACGCCGGGGATAATCTGCGCGAACGCACCGAACTGCGTGAGGTTGACAATCGTCGCTTTGGCAATCGAACCCTCTTGATACGCCTCGACGAACTTCGCCCAAGGATTCTCGTCGGGGTTTTTCGCGGTCAACGAAACTCTGCGTTTCTCGGGGTCAAAGCTCTTGACAACGACGCTGAGCGTATCGCCCAATGACACTGCGTCTTTGGGGTGACGAATACGCTTCCATGACAGCTCAGACAAGTGAACCATTCCGTCTACTCCGCCTAAGTCAACGAATACGCCGTAATTCTCGATTGACTTGACTTCGCCCGTGAAGGCTTTGCCCACTTCGATTTCTTCCCAAAACTTCGCTTTAACTGCGTCGTTCTCATTTTTGCTCGCCGCTCGGATTGAACCCACCAACCGCTTGCGTTGTTCATTGACTTCGATTACTTTGAACTGCACGGTTTGCTTGAGCAGCGTCGCCAAGTCTCCCCCACGCGGTACACCGCTCTGTGACGCGGGAATAAACACCCGCGAACCCTCGTAGGTGACAATCACGCCCGAATTGACCACGGCGGCAACGTATCCCTCAATAACAGCGTCGGCATTGTACGCAACGGTGAGTTTCTCGAACCCAAGCTCGTTATCGACCGACTTCTTAGACAGGTGAATCACGCCCTCCGCGTCGTTGACTTTGGTGACGATACAATCAATCTCGTCACCGGGTTTCACAACGTCGTCGGGGTTACTGCCCGGCTCGCCGCCGATTTCGTCCGCGGGTATGTACCCGGACTGTTTCACGCCGAGGTCAACGACAACTTCGTTCGCGTTGACGGCTACGACAAAGGCTTTTACCCTTTTTCCTATATATAATTTTTGAGGAAGCGTTTTCTCCACCTCCGCCATAAATTCTGCACCCTCGGCATCTGCCTCGTTTGCTCTCATGATTTCTTCGTTCATTTTGTTATGAACCTCCATAATTATTTCCGTCGGCACGCTTGCCCCCGCAGTAATGCCTACTGCCACTGTACCGTACGGTATTCTTGCACCCGCAATTGATATTTCGCGTTTTGTCGCACTGATTACGTTTTGTAACGCGCCCGCGTTAGTGATAAAAAAAGTATGACTGCAACCCTCGGCACTGATTTCATACAGTTTAACAGAGTTGCTGCTGCGTTTGCTCCCAATCACAACCATAATATTGGAATTCTTCGAGAGAATTCGAGCTTCATTTTGACGTTTGATGGTCGCATAACATATTGTATCAAATATTTTGGCATTTGTATATAGGTTATTGACAATTTTTATACAATCTCTCCATTTTCGCTCATTAAACGTGGTTTGAGCGACTAAAAATTGTGCAATATGACGAACTTTTTTTTGCAACCTCAACACTTCCCGCAATTCCTCCGGCGAATTCACCACCGCGTAAGCGCATTTAACGTGTCCGACAATGCCGCGAACTTCGGGGTGATTCTTGTCCCCCATGATTACTATGTGCGAATTCGGCTCATTTATTTCACTGACAATGTTGTGGATTTTTTTGACATACGGACAAGTCGCGTCATACACGATTGCGCCTGACCGTTCCAACTCCTCATACACGGCGCGGCTGACGCCGTGGCTGCGTATGACGACTGCGGGTTGCGTTGACTTGTCGGGCAATTCCGAAACGTCGCCGATTGCGTACACGCCCTGTGCGTGCAGAATCGCTAACGCATCTTCGTTGTGGACTAACTCACCGAGTGTGTAGGCGCGTCCGTGTTTATGCGCGGCAGTGACGGCTATATCAAACGCGCGCCGTACGCCGCTGCAAAATCCTGCCGATTTGGCAAGTTCAATCATGCTCAAAGTGTATCCACATAAGCAGTCAAGCACCGCCGCATGAGCTTTTCGGGCGGTTCATCATTCTGCTTGGCGATTTCCTCATACACCTCATACACTTCATAGCGTAACGGAACTGTCACTTCTTTGTTGAGTTTATGATAAAAAGGATTCTTTTCAACACGCTTAAAATCTTTCAAGTTATATTCTGCTTTCATTCTTCAGCACCTTCTGATAAATAGATTCTTGTCTCTTTCAACGAAACTCTATGCTTGGCTTCGTTCGCCCTGCTCTTAATCGGGTCCACTCAAACCTATACTTCATTTTTACCCCTCACTTAGGCACTGCCAATCGCGCCAACTCGTCACAGCGTTCGTTCTCGGCATGACCCGCGTGACCCTTAATCCACTCGAACGTGACTTCATGCGTATCGCAGAGGTCAAGCAACATCTCCCACAAATCGGCGTTGAGCGCGGGTTTCTTGTCGCTTTTTATCCAGTTGTTGCGCCGCCATGACTTTGCCCAGCCCTTGGTAATCCCGTCCACAACGTACCGCGAATCGGTACGAATAGTCACTTTACAGGGATATTTCAGCCGCGACAACGCCTCGGTGACGGCGGTCATCTCCATGCGGTTGTTCGTGGTCTGAACCTCGCCGCCCGAAATCTCACTTTGCAAGAGCTTGCCGCTACTGTCAACGTGCCGCAGAATCGCGCCCCAGCCGCCCGGTCCGGGGTTGCCCGAACACGCGCCGTCGGTAAATATATTGATTGTTTTCTTCATCAAGATTCACCCTCCGGGCTTATCCCTTGCTTTGCTTTTCTTCATAGATAAGTCATTATATCATGTAATCACGCAATTGTCAAGAGTTTTGCAAAATTGGCGAAAATTCTTTTATAATTTTTTTGTTGACTTTTTTTCGATTATCTTGTATAATAATATAGTTGTAATAGCAAATGCTGTTAGGTGGTACTTTTTTATGAAAAACTATTCAATCGCCATTGACGGGCCTGTCGGAGCAGGCAAAAGCACTATTGCACGGGAATGTGCAAAGCGGTTAGGGTTCATATATGTTGACACGGGCGCGCTGTACCGCGCACTCGGCGTGTATTTCGCAAAAGAACCTGACGGCGCGGTCGAACCTTGTTTGTCCTCTGCTGCCGTGAACCTTAAATTCATTGACGGCGTACAGCGTGTGTTTGTCAATGACGTTGATTATACCGACAAAATCCGCACGCCGCAAGCGTCCATGCTCGCGTCGGACATTTCGGCAAAACCCGCAGTCCGCGAATACCTCCTTGAACTTCAACGCGGATTCGCTCAAACACAGTCGGTAGTCATGGACGGGCGGGACATAGGAACCGTCGTCCTGCCCAATGCCGACGTGAAGATTTTCCTAACCGCTGACCCGCGTGAACGTGCGCGCAGAAGATATGACGAATTAGTCGCCAAAGGCACACTAAACGGCACTGATGCGGAGTTTGAGGACGTTCTCGACGACTTAATCAAGCGCGACCATAATGACTCGACTCGCGCTCACGCGCCGCTCAAACCCGCCGACGATTCCATTACAGTAAACACCACGGGTAACACGTTTGAGCAGTCAGTGGAAGTCATGCTCAAGACGATTAGGGAGCATTTATGATAGGAGACTTTTTCTACTCAATCGCACTCGGCATGGTGTGGATTTACTTTAGACTGCGCTATCGCCTGACAGTGCATAACAAGTTCAACCGCCCTCACCAAAAAAACGGATTCATCATCGCCTGTAATCACCAGAGCTACGTTGACCCTCCGCTTATTGGCGCAGTCATCATGCGGCGATTGGCGTTCATGGCTAAACAAGAACTGTTTGACGGCAATAAAGCCTTTGCGTTGGTGATTCGGCTGTGCGGTGCATTCCCCGTCGTGCGCGGCGCGGGAGACGGTTCTGCGATTAACGCGGCAGTGGCACAATTGCAAAAAGGGCGCAACTTGGTGATTTTCCCCGAAGGTACGCGCAGTAAAGACGGCAAAATCGGGCGCGCTAAATCGGGCGTGGCAATGATTGCGGCAATGGCGAACGCGCCTGTGCTACCTATGTGTATCATGTACGGCGTCAACGGCAAGCGCAGAGTTGACGTGGCAGTAGGCGAAATGATTCGCGCGGAGGAGCTGCAAATTGACACGGGCAATCGGCAGGAAATAAAGCACGTCGCCGCGTTGATTATAGACCGAATCAAGGATTTGCAAAGTGAAATATTAACGGAGGAAGAATTATAATGAGCAGCCATGTAACTTATAAATATATCCGTGAAAATAAGGATATTCAGACCTATATCGCCCACGCGGACAGCGCGCTTCTGAAAATCGGCTACACCGAACATTCCACAACGCACGTTTCGTTGTGCGCGGAAATCGCCCATATGATACTGTCCAGCCTCAAGTATGACGAGCGAACGTGTGAGTTGGCGCAAATTGCCGCGTATATGCACGACATCGGCAACGTCGTCAACCGTAACGACCACGCACAAAGCGGCGCGGTCATGGCGTTTCGGTTGTTAGACTGTATGGGAATGCCCGCACAGGAAATCGCGACAATCGTATCAGCAATCGGCAATCATGATGAGCGAACGGCGCGCCCCGTCAACCCCGTTGCGGCGGCGGTAATCTTAGCCGACAAGTGCGACGTGCGGCGCAACCGCGTACGACACAACATAATAGAGGAAGCCACGCGCGGCGTGTTCACAGGGGACATTCATGACCGTGTGAATTATGCCTGCGTCAAGTCAGAAGTCACCTATTCCGAATCGCACAACGCCATCGTGCTTGACCTCACCATCGACGAAGAAATCAGCTCTATCATGGAGTATTTCGAGATTTTTCTCAACCGCATGGTGCTGTGCCGCAAGTCTGCCGAGACGTTGAACACGAAGTTTGAGCTGATTATGAATAATTCGAGGTTGCTGTAATGGAAAACAAAAAGAACCGCTGTATCATCGCGGGGGTTGATGTTTCGACATTGCCGTTCGGGTGCAATGAAGACAGCCGTGAGTGCCAATTACTCAAACTCGCGCTTCTGAATAAAATAAAGGAACTTCTCGACCAAGGCGTTGATGAGTTTTATACCGATTGCAGTTTCGGGTTTCCGCTTTGGGGCGGCGAAATCGTGGCAGGGCTGATGTTTTATAACGAAATTCATCTATACGCCGTTCACCCTCACGAGAATCAGACATATAAATACGCCATAGAATGGTTAGACCGCTGGTACACACTGCACGAAAAGTCAACCGAAGTAATTACCGTTTACGAAGAGTATGACGTTGACGACAACAGAATCTTGTTGGGAGACGAAGTTGACATGGACGAATACAACCGCCGTGCCGCCAATTTCATGTTAGGCGATTGCGGAAAATTGCTTTTCTGCGGTGACGGTGACGGAGTTTATATTTACGATGCGGCAAAACGCTTAGGGTTAGAAATTATCACAATTAGCATTTAACTTACAAATTTAAGTAGAATTTTAGCAGGGAGAATAAAGTCAATGAAAAAAGTAGGAACCGTTTCAAGAGGAATATGCACGCCGATTTTTTCGCAGGGTATGGACATTGCCAAAGAAGTCGCCGATGCAGTCATAACCGCGTCACAAGCCGAAAAATTTGAGCTGAACGACCGTGATGTAATCGGCGTCACCGAGTCAATCCTCGCGCGGACGCAGGGCAACTACGCGACGTTAAAGCAAATCTCCGACGACGTGTCCGCAAAACTCCCGCCCGACGCGGACAGCGTAGGCGTCACGTTCCCGATTATGAGCCGCAACCGTTTCTCGCAGATTCTGCGCGGCATTGCTATGGCGTGTAAAGGCAAGAAACTGTACTTGTTGTTGGCGTATCCGTCCGACGAAGTGGGCAATCCGCTCATTAGCCTTGACGTGTTGGACGAACAGGGCGTAAACCCCTATACCGATACCTTCACCGCTGAAGAATTCACCGCAAAATTCGGCGACTGTGTACACCCGTTCACAGGCATTGACTATATCAAGTATTACAAGGATTTAGGCGAGAGCGAGGGCGCGCAAACTCAGGTGATTTTAGGCAACGACCCCCGCGACATTCTAAAATATACCCCCAACGTGATTGTGGCGGACATTCACTCACGGCACCGCTCCAAACGTCTGCTGAAAGCGGCGGGCGCGGGGTTGGTCACAGGCGTGGACGAGATTCTTAACACTCCTCCCGCAAGCAACAAAGGCGATAAAACCGTCCATGACGGGGGGTGGCATCCTGACTACGGCTTGCTCGGCTCAAACTTAGCCACTAACGACTCTGTGAAGTTGTTCCCGAGGGACGCGCAAGCGTTCGCAGACAAGCTGAGCACGATTCTGCGTGAACGCACCGGCAAAAACATCGAAGTCATGGTCTACGGCGACGGCGCGTTCAAAGACCCTGTGGGCGGAATATGGGAGCTTGCCGACCCCGTAGTCAGCCCGGGATTCACCGAAGGGTTGCGCGGCACTCCCAACGAAGTCAAGCTGAAGTATCTCGCGGACAATGTAGGCGGCGGTGAAGAGGCAATCAAAGCGGCGATTCGCAGCAAAAAAGCCGACTTAACAGGAGACATGGCGGCTCAGGGAACAACTCCGCGGCGGCTTACCGACTTGCTCGGCAGCCTGTGTGATTTAACAAGCGGTAGCGGTGATAAAGGCACGCCCGTCGTGCTTGTACAGGGATATTTCGACAGTTTTGCGGATTAGCGGAATAAGAGCTTCAGCTTGATTATTAACCATCAAAAACTAAGGAGAATCAAAAGATGTTCACAAAAGTCAACGGCGTTGGTTTATTCGGCATGAACGCATTCCCTGTCACCACAGAAATCAACGCTAAGAAGGGCATTTCAGAATTTCACATAGTCGGGTTAGCGGACGCGTCTGTGCAGGAGAGCAAACACAGAATCCTCTCAGCGTTAGCCAACGCACAAATCAAACTTGAGAACAAATCATTAGTTATAAACCTTACACCCGCTTCTGTCAAAAAAGCGGGTTCTTCATATGACTTGGCTATTCTGACCGCCATACTCTCCTCACAGGGCGACGTGCGACGAGACATCGAAAACGCCGCATTCTTCGGCGAAATCAGCCTTGGCGGAGGCGTGAATCCCGTTGCGGGCGCATTGCCTATGGCGATTGAGGCGCGCAAAAACGGAACGTCGGAGCTGTATCTGCCTTATGAAAACGCGGCGGAGGCAAGCGTCGTCGCGGGGCTGAACGTCTACGGCGTGAAACACATCGCAGACCTGTATCGGCACCTGAACGGCGGCACACAACTTCAGCCGCACCCCACCTACATACCAAATAAAACCGCATACAGCGAATTCGAGGATTTCGCCGACGTTAAGGGACAGGAAAACGTCAAACACGCGCTGACGATTGCGGCGGCGGGGTTCCATAACGTACTGATGCTCGGGCCGCCGGG
>WRJN01000010.1 GCA_009778605.1 Oscillospiraceae bacterium | reverse complement strand
GCGGCGAGTATGGCGAACTCCCCAATAAGTTCACGTTTACAATGCCTTACGGCACGAAAATCCGGCAAAGCGACAGAGATACCGAGTTTATTATGCGTGAGGGTGCAGTGTTCATGTTGCCGTTGTGGCATAGAGAGGGTGATGAGGGCGAGGAGGACGAAGATGACTGGTACAGCAAGTTTGATACCGCGTTGTTTGAAGTTGACCACAACGGTTTGGTGTGGTCGCGTTCGCCTGATATTGAGTTTTACCGCTTTGACGGGCTGCACTCAAGCGCGCTCACTCGTGCCATTCTCGACATTATCGGCGGCGTAGAGAACGTGGGTCGGGACACGGCGATTACGGAATTCGGCGAAGCGGTGTTGAACAGCGTTCTCGTTGTCGCCACTGTTGTTTCGACAGACATCGCGCCTGATTCAAGCGTCACGTATACGTTCAAGCCTCGGCAAATCGTTTCAACGCCGCTGATGAAATGTTCGTTGAACGGCAATGATTTGGTGAGCGATTTTGACGAATATCGCAGGACTGTGGAGTGGTGGGAGCCGTTGACAGAAAAGCAGAGTTTCATTGCAAAATACTCTGACCGATTTTATACTATGCTTGAAGTGGGCGAAACGTACATCGTGTCGTTCTTTTCGTACGGAGAAAACCAAGATGTGTTTCAACGGTATTTTGTCGCGCTTGTAAACTCCGATGATACCATAACGCCTGTGCCCGCAGCAATAATCTACGATACTTACGATACCTATGAATCCTCGACTGTGTACGATAACGGAATGTATGACGATTATGATGGCTACACCGTCGCGCAGATTGGGGAGTTGGCAGAGTTAGTCAAGACGTGGCACGAGAAATATTAGCGTTTCTGTTTAGCTTTAGTTTTTCTACTCGCCTTGACGCCCTCGCAGAATCGCACGTACATTCCGAAGAAGTCCCCCTCTGCCGCAGGAATGCCGCCGTATACGATTCTGTCATAGTTTTCGGTCAGACCGCGCAGGCACACGCCGTATTCGGCGGCGCAGGCGTCAACGTCTCGGGAAGACATAGTGCGCGCGCTCATGCCGCGGCTTTTCATCATTGAGGCGTAGATTCGCGCGTAAATCAGCGCTACTCGTTTATCGGGGGACAGCGCAGGTTTCAATACGCCTCGGCGGAACTTTTGTTCACGGATTTTAGGAATCGCGAACAATATGAAGAACACAATCAGAGCGAGAACGCCGCACACAGCCGCCGCCGCTAACAGGATTTCACGATAACCGACACCGCCGCTGTCGTCGCCCGATATCGTCGGCTCAAACAGCACCCACCCTGCTTCTTCTATATACACTTCGGGGAATGCGTGGGCGTGGTCGCCGCGCACTACGTAGTAGTCTTGACCGCTGTTGTAATCAATGTAACGGGGGTCGTCGCCCTTTTCTTCAAAGACGTATCCTGAGACGTATCGGGCGGGCAGACCCGCCTCCCGCGCCATAACGGTCATAGCCGTCGCAAAGTCAGAGCAACTGCCGCTCTTCGTTTCAAACAGGAACGTGTACACGCATTTTGTGGTGGGCGTGGCGCGCAGGTCATACACGAATTCGCCATTATTGAAATGGTCTTGGAGTGCCATCGCCGCGTCATAGGGCGTTAGCCCGTCGGTGAGTTGCAGGGCAAGTTCGCGGACTTGTTCGCGGTTATAATAGTCGGGGAGTTCGAGGGTGGATTCAATGTAGGCGGTGCGTTGCTCGTCGGTGAACAGGTGGTCGGTTCTGCTCTCGGGGTAGTTGTTGTGGTACACGTAATAACCCGAACCGCCTAAACTGTTTCGCGAATTTTCGTTTACTGCGATGACTTCATCACGGATATTATACTCCACCTCTAAACCGGTGCCGAATACGTCATACGTATAAGCGATGGTGGGCAGATAATTGAAAGATGAATTGTTCATAATGATTATGGTAGAGCTTTTACCCTCTTCGTAGTCATTGAATGATTCGTCTGAGTTTTGTATGTCTTGTGAGTCTCCAAAGTTTTCATTGCTGAAGTTTGCAATAAGCGTTGTATGAGGGCGCGATTCGTTGACGTGTTGCCAGCGGTCCCCCGTGAACTCGTCAAAGACTTGGCGGCGCAGGTATCCCGCCTCGTCGGCGTATACCAAAAACAATATTTGCTCTTGCGGTGTACGGGACGCGCCCGCCGAGAAGTTCGCGTCAATGATGCCGCCCGCACCGAATGCCGCGAACGCTCCGTTGGATATAAAATCGTCGAATTGGGTGCGGTAGGGCGTGTGTTCCACCTCCGGCGGAATCGCCGCCGCGAACGCCGATACAGTCACGAATCCTGCGCCGATGATGACGAAACTGCGGTATTTCAACGCCGCCGCGCCGCCGTCACGGTACCACTTGCGCTCAACCGCAATCAACAGGAACGCCGCGATAATGAGCGAGGGGTATATAAAAGGAATGTCGGTCAGCGATTTGGCGTAAATCGCGAACGTAGTCATACAGGTCAGCATGACGAAAAATGCTTTGTAGCGGACGTTGGTGAAATAAAATACGGTGGACGCCATGAAAGGCGTGAAGAACGTCATGAGTGCCGCCGTATATAAAGGAATATGCAAATCTTCGTCTGCACCTTTGAAGAACCAGTCCATTATGTCAGGCAAATTTTCCAATCCCGCGCCGAGTATGAACAAAATTGAGATGGTGTTGGCGAGAGTAAACGTTCCTATAACGACTAATGTAGACAGCCAGTTTTTGTTAATCACGCGCAGTTTCTCGAACATACAGAACAGGGCGAAATTCGCCGCGAACACCACGATTGCCGTGAAGATGTTCACGCCGTCGTATACGTTCATAATCGACAACAGCACGACAAAGCTGAGTAAGCAGGGAAATGCTACGGATTGAATGGTTTCTTTTTTCGGCATACGTCATACTCCTTATAAACTCCGGGCGGCAGCGACTTACAGCCGCTTTTTGCCGCCCTGCGCGGATTCGGCAAAGCCGAACCCTTGCTTACACTCGTGCGAAAACGACTTCGCCGTTTTCTTCGAGAATGCGCCAGTTGTTTGTACTGCCGTGTATTGCTGAGGCAATTTCGGGTATAATACCTTTTTGTCGCAATTGCTCGATTGCTTCGTACAGTGAGTCGTCAGGGCGCGCCGTGAACACTACGAATCCGCTCGCGCTGTTCACGTCGGACGATAAATCGGGCATTCTGCCGTGCGTGCGCGTGTCGTTAGAGAAAGAGTAGTCACACAATGCGAACCGCAGTTGCTCAATATCGTCCGTACACTGAATGTTGGATAACAGCCACCCCGACTCAAACCGCACGTACGTACGGCACAAGATTTCGTGTTTGGTCAACGCCGTTGCCAACGCCAACATCGCCTCAATGGCCGATTGTGAGTGCGCGAGTGCCTTAAATCCCGTAGGGGCGGCATCGTCTAACACCAACACTTGGTCGCCGCCCGCGAACGCCTCGGGTTTGCGGACTAACAGGCGGTCACGCTTTGCCGAAAGTTTCCAGTTGACACGCTTGAGCGGGTCACCCGGCACGTAGTCTCTGTGTTCGTATCCGGGGAACCCCGTGACTGCGTAGGACACTTCTCGGCTTTGTTCATTATCGTCAAACGCGGACGCTTCTTCTAATGTTCGCACAAAGTCAGAGTGGGTAGACAAGAGCGGGATTGAGGGGAAGATTTTAATGTTCAGGGCGTTCTTGGCGAATACCGAGTGTTTCGACGAGAATCGCCCGAGAACGGGAAACGCCGCGAATACGCCCAACACGTCCACCGCGCGGACAGATTCAATGCTGATGTTGCCTTTCCCCCAGTAAGCCGCTTTGATGGTAAAAATCTGCACTTTGGCAGATTTAGCCAACGTCGCCGAGATTACGGCACTCTCACAGTCAAGATGTTCCGACAGGTTGAGTTTGATTTCAAACACAGTGGGCAAAAAAAGCACGGGCAGTCGGTTGTGTGTGCGTACGGTTACGCGAATGTCGTCGCCTTTTTCGGCAAGCAGATTGTCGGCAGATATGTCACAATCAAACGCGATAACGGCGTAAATATGCAGAACCGCCGTCAACGCTAACGCCGCGGCAATCATGATTATTACGAAAAAGCCGCTCGTCGCGTCAAGAAAAAGCGCGTACAACAGCAAAAGTAATAAAATAGATGTATAACTTAAAATTGTTTTCATATACTACATTATAACACAACGCGCGGCAGATGTCAATGTATATTAAGGGATAATATATGGTATATATACGGCATTCTTGCAGGATTTTCATGTCAGTTTTCAAGAATTTTCAAAATTTTCAAAAATTTATTGAAACTTTATAAGGGGACTGCATGACTACTCTATCGTAAGGCGGTAACACACTGAGAACCGCGATTGTGGAAAATTGCACAACAATCAACAGAAAAATTTCTGAAAGTATGGTGATTTTGTCAATTGATATTTTCGTAAAAACAGTGTATACTGTTCACAGTGCTTTTTTGTTACTCAGGTGACAAAGGCAACAACAAAGAAAGACATCTGTTCGGGCAAACGGTTACAAAAGGACACCCGCACAGAACATTTTGGAGGTAAAACAATGAAAAAAATTCTCAAAGCAATCGCGGCAGTAGCTACAGTAGCTATGATTGGCGCACTCGCAATCGCACCTGCTTCTGCAGCTGAAACTGAAAGCAAACCCCTCGAAGCTCCTACTGAAGGTACAAAAGACATCGTTCTTGTAAAAGACGAAACAAACGGTATTACTGAAGTTTGGTTGATGAAAGACCTTTCTGACAAAGAAGGCGGTTTGGGTTTCGTTCTTGAAGTATCGGGCGGCGCACCTGCTGGAATGAAAAACGCGGGTGGAGTCATCGTTGTAGACGGACTTCCTGTTACTGTAGGAACTCAAAAAACTGATAACTCCGGTATCCCCGGTGAAGGCGTAGTTGCAATCGCTATTGCTGACGCTACTAACGCAAACAAAGGTACTCTTCTCGGTTACTTCGATGGCACAACTGCTAACTTCACTATGAGTGAAGAAGACACTACTCCAGTAGGTTTGGAAGTGGAAACTTTGACTCGTGCTGCAGCTGATAATGACACTGACACTGACACTGAAACTGAAACTGAAGAAACTGAAGAAACTGAAGAAACTGAAACTAACCCGACAACAAGTGTTGCTCTCGCTATCATTCCTACAGTAATCGCTGCAGGCGCGGCAGTAGCTGTTTCGAGAAAAAGAAAATAAGCGATAACTCGCTTATTACAAGTACGAGTTAGTTTACCGACTGATTCACGCTTACAAGTAAAACTTGCGAGCAGTAGTTCACTCTGCTGCTCGCTTTACTTACACAAACGGTTCGCAGGCAGAATTTTACAAAACTTTTTTATGAATATTGCTTGCAATTCCCACGTATGTATGTTATAATGATAACATAAGTAAGGCGATATATTCGCCCAAACAAATTTTGGAGGAAGATTTACATGAAAATCAAAAGAATTTTCGCGTCTGTGGCAGCGTTTGCTGTGGCAGGGGCAATGGCACTTTCGGTTTCGGCTACTACAAGCCTCAAAACCACCAAAGACAGCGATTTCGCACGCGTTGACGTAATCGGTTCACACCTCAAACCGGAAGAAGCGATTTCTGACGAAAACGCTGACAAAATCGAAAAAGTTCGTTTCACTTTGGTTAAACAAGACAAATCTTGTGTTGACGTGGGTGACGATAGCGAACCTTGCGACACTTCGGCTGATGAAGCTTGTGTGACTTTTGTTATTCAAGCAAACATCGAAGGTTCTACCAAAGACTGGAACGAAACTAAAGTTTGCTTGCACAAAGAGCAATCGGTAACAGTTCCTTGCAAACTCAAACCCGAAAGTTTCTTGGCGTTCAGCATCGCGACTTGGCTCAAAACCGAAAACACCGCTGAGTTCAAAATCGAATTGCTTGACAAAGACGGCAAAGTTATCGCGTTAGGCGCGGGCACTACACCTCCTCCTCCTCCGGGACCGAATCCTCCTAACCCCAATCCTGACCCGAAAAAAGGCGTTGGTGACATCGCGATTCTCGGTGGCGTAGCTCTCTTGGCAACAGGCGCAATCATCGTTACAAGACGTCGCGCGAAATAAAGCCAAACAAGGGCGCAAGTCTGACGAAGTTAAGCCAAACAAGGGCGCAAGTCTGACGAAGTTAAGCCAAACAAGGGCGCAAGTCTGACAAAATAAACCTATTAAATGAAAAAATACCGCTTTTGAAAAAAGGCGGTATTTTTCTACCTCTTTTTGGGCAGACTAAAGTCAAAGAAAAGCCAAGGAGGAGTAAATAATGAAAAAAGCATTAGCAGGAGCGGTCATGGTGGTGATGTTGGTGTGTACGATGGCGGGGGTTGTCGGCGCGGTTGATTACAGCCCCGGCAACATCGACATTCCGATTGTTACGGGCGTGTATAAGGGCTACCGATTCTTTGAGCCTGAATCGGCAAGCGCGGATTTTGAAACGTCTGCCATTGCGTCCGTGCGGTTCTACGTCAAGTTTGAAGGGCTTGAACATCACGAGCCTGCCATGGTGTCGTTGGCGTATAACTCGGGGACGACGGGTTGGGTGGCGCAACCTCACGACCTCAATGACGGGCTGATTATCGACATTGAGGTAGGCGGAGGCGTGGCTGAGGGGGATTATTTCGAGGCGGCTCTATCGACCGATGACCCTGCCATTAACGGGACGTTCTCGGTAGAGGCGAGGGATTGGGACGGCAATGTCTTGGGTACGGGCGTGTATGACTCGGGCATCACGAATGAGCCTGATGTTGATGAAGTAACCGGGTTTACCGAAACAGCGGGCACGGTAGTTGAGGAGACTGCAGCGGTTCAGCCGCCCGAGGAACCCACTCACGGTGGTGCGGAAAACCCGCCGACTTCGACAGGCTCAAACATTCTCACAGCGACAGCAATGACGATTATTTCCGCGTTGGCGATTATGTCAATGAAGAAACGGCGGTCATTAGGCGATGATTAAGGCGTGAACGATATTGGTACACGTTTTCAAGAAAAATTTTCAAAAAAACCGTTTCCCCTATTGACAATCACGCATTTATGTAGTATAATGCTAATATATTAGTTCGTTGGGGGGGAAACAGGTTGGCAGAAATTCGTATAGGAAAGAATGAGTCTTTGGAAACCGCGCTCAAACGCTTTAAGCGGTCATGCGCGAGAGACGGCGTTCTTGCCGAAGTTCGCAGACGAGAACATTACGAAAAGCCGTCGGTAAGGCGCAAGAAAAAATCCGAAGCGGCGCGTAAACGCAAGTTCAAGTAGTAGAATAATGAAAGCGGACTTATTGTCCGCTTTTTGGTTATGGAGTAAAAAGGTTGAAATTAAATTCACGCTATCGGAGGGAAATATTTTCGTTTCGCGTTAGTGGCGGAAAGGTATGGTGAAAAATCATGTTCAAGCCGACAATATGGGTTAAGAACGTCTTGCAGATTGACAAGAAGCTGTTATATAAAATGGGTGTAAAAGGCCTGATACTCGACCTCGACAACACACTTTCCATGCACGGAAGTCCTGCGGCGGAGCAGGGAGTGACTGAATGGCTGCAGTCCATGCGGGACTTGAACGTCAAGATGATGATTGTGTCGAACAATAAACATAGGCGCGTCGCGCCGTTGGCGGCGGAGTTGGGGTTGGAGTTCGTGTCGTTCGGGTGCAAGCCTATGCCGTTCGGCGTGAGCAAAGCCGCGAAAATCATGAGGGCGTGGGGCGTTCGCAAGTCACAGCTTGCAATCGTCGGCGACCAGATTTTCACCGACATCATGGGCGGCAATCTCTACGGAATCAAGAGCATTTTAGTTGAGCCGTTTTACATGGAGAAACATTGGGTGTTAAAAACTAAACGCAAAGTCGAGGGCGCGCTGTTCAAGCGGGATTATTCTAACTTGACAGTCAGCGACGAGGACACGGGGGCTTTTTAATGGGGGCTCTGCCCCCAAACCCCCGCTCGCTTTTTGAAAAAAGCGAGACCAAAAATTTTAGGAATGACTATTTTAAGTTATTCAAACAATAGACCTCTTGCGAAATTAAATGCGAGGGGATTTGCGAAGGCAATTTTTCGTCAGACAAGGCGAAAAACGCAGAAATGCTTTGTGCATTTCGAGTATTTTCAACGCGGTATGGCGGAAAATTGACCGCAAAGACACCGCATTTTAATTTCGCAAGAGGTCTAATAAACAAAGTACAACATAAATAAGTGATTTTTGAAGTTTTTAATCAAATTTTTTTCAAAAAATTTGCCGCCGGAGGCTTTAAATGAATGAAATAATATTTGCGACTGCGGGGAAACCCGACAGTTTCGCGGGCAAGTATCCCGCCGACATTCCGTCGTATTTGGCGGAATTCGGCTTGAACGGCTTTGAAGTGGAGTGCGGGCGCGGCGTGATTAGCCCTGCCGTGTGTGATTTATTTGAGGCGGCGCGCATTGCTGAACAGACAAACCTGTCATTACACGCGCCGTATTATATTTCTCTGTCGAGTGTCGAGGAAGAAAAGCGCGATAAGAGTGTCGGGTACATTATCGAGTCGGCTTTGGCGGCGGCGGGAATCGGGGCGCGGCGTGTGATTGTTCATTCGGGCTCTTGCGCGAAAATCAGCCGCGAAACGGCGTTGGAATACGCTTTAGATTCGCTCAAGAACGCGCGCGCGGTGTTGGACGAGTTGGGATTGGAGAGCATTATACTCTGCCCCGAAACGATGGGGAAAATTAACCAGCTTGGTACACTTGAGGAAGTTTTGGCTTTGTGCAGTTTTGACGAACGCATGATTCCCTGCGTAGATTTCGGGCATTTGAATGCACGGACGCATGGCGGCATAAAATCACGCGATGATTATTCGGCGATTTTGGACAGCGTGGCGGACAAGCTCGGGCAGTCACGCATGAAAAATATGCACATACATTTCAGCAGAATTGAGTATACAATGGGCGGCGAGAAAAAGCACCTGACGTTCCGTGAGGGCGAGGCGCGCGGGTTCGGCCCTGATTATCGCCCGCTCATGGAGGAAATTGCGGCGCGGCGAATGACGCCGTTCATTGTCTGCGAAAGCGACGGTACACAGGCAGAGGATTGCGCTGAAATGGCGAAGTGCTATAGGAGTGTTTTGTGATTATGGAAACTGATTTTATCAAGAGCGCGTTGTTTGATTCCACGCAGGCGGCGTTGATTACGTCGCCTGTCAATCGCAGTTATGTCACGGGTTTCAAGTCGTCTTACGGCGTGGTGGTGGTTACAGCGGCGGCGCGGTATTTCCTTACCGATTCGCGGTATTACGAGTCGGCGGTACAGAGCGTACGCGGGTGTCGCGTGGTGTTGGTGGACGAGTTGCGCGAAAACGGTCACGGGCTTAAAGCGCAGTTGGAGCAAATTTTCCTCAAACATTCCATCGAGTCGGTGTTAGTGGAGAATGCCGCGCTGACGATTGCGGGGTTGGAGCGTTATCGCAAGATGTTCCCGTTGGTGGAGTTTGACTCGTCGGCGCGTTTGTCGGACTTGCTTGCGAAAAAGCGCGCGGTTAAGGTCAAAGAAGAAGTTCTCAAAATCGAGTCGGCACAGCGAATTGCCGAACGTGCGTTCGAGAAGCTCATGACAAAAATCAAGCCGGGGATTACCGAAAAGCAAGTCGCCGCGATTTTGGGGTATTATATGATGGAGCTTGGCGCAGACGGCCCTGCTTTTGATATTATCGCCGCGTCGGGCAAGAATTCGGCTGTTCCGCACGCCACGCCTACATCTAAGCCGCTTGAAGACGGTGAGTTTTTATTGCTCGATTTCGGGGCGGTCGTGGACGGTTATCATTCGGACATGACGCGCACTGTCGTAGTCGGCAAAGCAAACGATACGATGAAGCGGGTGTATGACGCGGTTTGGTCGGCGAGTACCGACGCGCTCAACGCGGTTCGCGCGGGCATTTCGGGTAAACTGCTTGATAATGTCGCGCGTACGACGCTTGAGGCGTGGGGTTACGAGTCATACTTTACGCACAGCCTCGGGCATGGCGTGGGGATGGAGGTTCACGAGAAACCGCATCTGTCGGTCAAGGCTAAGACGGGTTCGTCTTTGCGTGAACATATGGTGGTGACGATTGAACCGGGCGTGTACATTCCCGGGAAATACGGCGTGCGGATTGAGGATATGGTGGTGGTGACCAAGAGCGGGTGCGTGAATTTGACGAAAACGCCTAAGAAATTGCGGGAGGTTTAGGGGGGGTTGACAAATGCGCGGATATGGTGTATACTATAATTACGAATAAGTTAAATCTGGAGGTTCAAAATGATTTCAGCAGGCGATTTCAGAAACGGCATTACGTTTGAGGAAGACGGCAATGTCATGCAAATTGTAGAGTTTCAGCACGTTAAACCGGGTAAAGGTTCGGCATTCGTACGCACGAAAGTCAAAAACGTCATCAGCGGGTCGGTGGTGGAGAAAACGTATAACCCGTCGTCAAAATTCCCTCCCGCGTACATCGAACGCAGAAATATGGAGTATAGCTACGCCGACGGTGACCTATACTATTTTATGGACAGTGAAACGTATGAGCAGGAGCCTATTAACAAGAGCGACTTGTCCGACGCGTTCCGCTTTGTGAAAGAGGGCATGGTCTGCATGGTTCTTTCGCATAAAGGCAAAGTCTTTGGCGTAGAGCCGCCTAACTTTGTCGAGTTAGACATTACCGAGACTGACCCGGGGTTCAAGGGGGATACGGCGACGAATACGTTCAAACCCGCGATTCTCGAGACGGGCGCGGAAGTTAAAGTCCCGCTGTTTATTGAGCCGGGCGAAAAAATCCGTATCGACACTCGCACAGGCGAGTATATGGAGCGAGCGAATTAAAAGGAGAAACAAAACATGACTATTTCAGAAAAAGTGGCGTATATTTCGGGCATGGCAGAGGGTATGAAAATTGACGACAGCACCAACGAGGGTAAACTCGCGTTGGCGTTGCTTGATGTACTCAAAGACGTTGCCGAGGAGTTAGACATGATTGACGAAACACTCGACGATATGGCAGACGTGGTGAGCGAACTTGAAGAGCAGCTCGAAGAGCTTGAGGAGGAAATCTACGGCGACATGGACGGGTACGACGGATTCGGGTTCGGGGACGATGACCTCTATGAAATCACCTGCCGTGAGTGTGATAATACCGTGTCGGTGGATATGAGTATGCTTGATAACGGCTCGGTGAATTGCCCGAATTGCGGTGAAAAAATCGAGTTTGATATTGATTTTATCACCGATTGTGACAAAGAATCATAAGGTATCATAATGAAACACGACAAAGCCAAGATTGACCGCGCGTTGCAGGAGTGTTGCAAAGCGTCCGAAAAAGCACTCGGGCTGACGCCTTTTGATGAGCAACTGCGGGCGGCGAAATCGCTCTTTTCAGGGCGAATCGTGGAGATGAAAACAGGCGAAGGTAAGACTCTTTCGGCTGTTTTTGCCGCATTTTTGTATGTAAAACAGGACGACATTCCTCACAAAGTCCACATTTTTACGTTTAACGACTACCTCGCTAAGCGGGATTACCACTGGATGAAACCTGTGTACGACATTCTCGGTGTTAAAATCGCGCTGATTACCGAAAAGACGACTTTTGAGGAACGCAAAGCCGCCTACCGCGACGCTGATGTGATTTACGCGACGGTCAAGGAGTGTGGGTTTGATTTTCTGCGCGATTTTTTGGTGTTTGAAGAAAGTGAGCGGCTGCACGTTGGGGACACACCTGAAGCTTTTAAGCTGAATTCGCGAGAGCAAAGCTCCCGCGAAAACAGCCCTTCTCTTGCTTTTGATGTAGCAATCTTTGACGAGGCGGACAGTGTGCTGATTGACGAGGCGCGGATTCCGCTCACCATTGCGGGGGACGTTGACGCGAGCGTCAGCGACGAGTTTACACGAGTGTTCGAGTTTGCACAAACGCTCACCGAAGACGACTATGGCGTGAACAAAGAAAACCTCAGCGTTTTTCTGACGGACGCGGGGACTGCTAAAGTAGAAGAGCGTTTCGAGACGGACAACCTCTACGATTCGGATAACATTGAGCTGCGGTGTAACGTCGAGACGGCTATGAAGGCGTTGTTTTACCTAAAAGAGAATAAGGACTACGTTGTCAAAAACGGCAAGATTGCATTGATTGACCAGTTGTCGGGGCGAGTGGCGCGGCATCGCCTGTTGCCTGGAGCGTTGCAGGCGGCAGTCGAGGCGAAACACGGCTTGAAAGTCACTGAACGCGGCGTGGTGACGGGGGTAATCCCCATTCAGTTTTTCGCGCGGCAGTACAGCCATATCGCGGGTATGACGGGGACGGCGGAACTCGCCGCCGAAGAATTCGAGCTGTTGTACGGATTAGAAGTGGACGTGATTGCGCCGCATAATCCCTCAAAGCGAGTCGATAACGAGGCGCGCATATACTACGATAACGAGGCAAAGTGGGACGCAGTAGTCGCCCAAGTTAAAAGCGTTCACAAGAAAAAACAACCTGTGTTGATTGGTACGGCGTCTATAGAAGAAAGCGAAACACTTGCCGCAAAGCTCAAAAAAGCGGGGATTACCGCGACGGTGCTGAACGCCAAAAACGATGAACAGGAAGCCGACATTATCAAGAACGCAGGAGCGTCAGGCGCGGTCACTGTTTCGACGAATATGGCAGGGCGCGGCATTGATATTAAACTCGGCGGCGTGGACGAGAAAAGCCGCGATAAAGTCATTAAGGCAGGCGGTTTGTTTATTATCGGGACGGCGTTGTACGAGAACGCCCGCATGAATGAACAGCTCAACGGACGTTCGGGGCGGCAAGGGGACGTGGGGGAAACGGCATTGTTTATTGCCCTTGACGACGAAATCATGGTCAAGCACAGTCTGCGTAAACTCATCGGCGGCTGGCGGTATCCGAAACGTCCGAAGTCAGGCGATGGGGAAGTTGACGGCAGAGTGTTGCGGCGCGAAGTCAAGCGTATTCAGCGTATTGCACAGGGGGCGTTGTTAGAGGAGCGCAAGCGGTTGTTGCGGTTCACCATGATTGGGGAAAAACACCGCGATGTGATTTTCCGCAAGCGGTTGGAATATCTCGACGACGGTGATAAAATCATGATGTCGGCGATTAACGAAATATGGTGCGATTACCTCGAGTATACCTCCGAGTTGCGAACAGGGATTCACCTGCGCGCAGTAGCAGGGCGCAACCCTGCAGAGGAGTATAACATAGATTGCGAGCGTTATTTCCACGGGTTGGAGGAACGGTTGACCGAGCGGTATGACGAGTTGAAGTCTCAGGATTCGCCCGAGTTGTTCCGTCCTAAAAATGCGCGGACGTTTCTTATGGAAGAAAGCGGTGACGAGTTAGTGCGCCGTCCGATTCTCACCAATTTATTTTCAGAGGAAGATTTTGAGAGCAATGAGGACAACGACAGTGATGACAAAAAATAATACAATAGCCGCAATTGCTACGCCGAACACAGTCGGCAGCGTTGCGATGATTAGACTTTCCGGCGATGATGCTTTGCTCATTGCCGGAAAAGTGTTTGTACCGTTCAGTGGCGCGGCGACAGGCAGACCGTTAGCGAGCGAGTTGCGCGGATATACGGCGGCGTATGGCAAAATTGTGGAGTGTGGAAGCGAGTCTGAAGCAATAGACGACGGCGTGTTGTTGGTGTTTCGTGCGCCTAAGAGTTATACGGGCGAGAACGTCGCCGAAATAACCTGCCACGGCGGTACGTTTGTGGCACGGCGGGTGTTGCAGGCGTGTCTGAATGCGGGGGCGGTGTTAGCCGCGCCGGGAGAGTTCACCAAACGCGCTGTCATGAACGGCAAGATGACGCTAACGCAAGCAGAGTCGGTCTTGGACGTAATCAACGCGGTCAGCGACCAGTATTTGGCGTGCGCCAACGCGCAGAAGTCAGGTTCGTTGGCGCGCAGAATTGACGAAATAGCCGAGAGGGTTTTGGGCGTTTCGGCGCATATTGCCGCCTGGCTCGACTACCCCGAGGAGGGGTTAGACAGTTTCGAGACGGCATCGCACATGGGTCAGCTCACCGAATGTCAGCTACAACTATCGCTGTTGGCGAAGAGCTATGACATTGCGCGGGTCATGCGTGAGGGGATTGTCACGGCGATTGTGGGTAAGCCTAATGCGGGCAAGTCCACCCTTATGAATCTGCTCACGGGGCGTGAGCGCAGTATTGTCACCGACATTCCCGGGACGACGCGTGACGTGGTGGAGGAAACGGTGATTCTGCGTGAGGCGGGTGGTGCGGTTTTGCGGTTGTGCGATTGTGCGGGGATTCGCGAAACCGACGACGTAATTGAACAAAAAGGCATTGAGTTAATGCGCTGTCAAATCGAGGGAAGTTCGCTGATTCTCGCGGTTTTTGATAATTCACGAAAACTCAATGAAGATGATTACGCATTGATGAATTTAATCGCAAAGTCAAACGCGCATACGGTTTGCGTGATTAACAAGAGCGACCTTCCGCAAAGAATCGACTTAGCGGTATTATCGACGCAGTTTAAGCAGGTGGTGCAAATCAGTGCGAAACATCCCGAATCGTTGAGCGTAGTTGCGGCGGTGATTGGCAAAGTCTGCGATGTGAATGCGTTGGATTTGTCGGCGGGGTTCGTGGCTAATGAGCGTCAGCGTGCGTGCGTGGCAGAGGCGGAGCGGCTGTTGGGGGAATGTATTGCGGGGCTTGAGGGAGGCGCGCCGCTTGACGCGACGGGGTTCTTGCTCGAGAATGCGTTGGAGGCGTTGTACCGCTTGTCAGGCAAGCGCGCGAGTGCGGAGATAATCAACGAGGTGTTTAGGAGCTTTTGCGTCGGGAAGTAGGTTGTGATTTTTCAACGAAAAACTACAATATCCAACGAAAAACAATTACGGAAAAAGCATTGACCTTTGGTAAATATTATGATATAATAAATGTAATGCTTAGTGTAAGCACGCATATACTGTAGCAGAATAATAATCTTGTAGGAGGTACTTGTTATGAAAACAAAAGGCATATTCAAAAGAAAGGGGCTAAAAAGGGCAGTGGGGTTGTTGTCTGCGCTTGCGATGGTGGTGGGTGTGTTCGGAAGTGTATTAACCCCTCCTGTGAGTGCGTGTAACACTATTGCTGCTCAAATTGCTGTGAACACTTTCTACAACAGGGCGTATCTTAGGTTCAACATTCAAGATAGTGCTCTAACACCCAGTTTTGCACAAGTTGCTAGTTACAGGCTACGTGCTCTTTGGTCACAATCGGAGGGCGGTTGGAACGACATAGACAGAAGAGTTAAAATGGTGGAGGTTGAAAAAAATTTGACAGGTGCGAACATAGTTCAGGTTAAAGGTCAAAGCATTCCTGCTAACGCTCAAGGTGGATTAACACTCGGAATCTTCGCGGTCACAGTGACAGGTTCGACTTGGAGCAATCCCATTATTACCATGAATACTAATGCTGCGGCTTGGACAGGTATGGGTGCTACTGAATTCTATAAGACATTTCTCCATGAGGTCGGGCATTGTTTGAACTTACTTGATGTTAGTTGTATGGCTGTCATGACAAATTATTGTGGTAATTCAGTTATGAGGCAAGGCTATCCGGGGGGAGTGGTTTCGTCGAAAGTATCAACAAGCGATGCAGACCGTGTAAGGAGGTCAAGATAATTATGAGAAAAATGAAGTATACCGTAATCGGTGTATTGACAATTGCAATGTTATTGGTGGCGTGTTCTAATACGGAAACTTCGATACTCCCAA
Source organism: Oscillospiraceae bacterium (assembly GCA_009778605.1). Taxonomy (GTDB): domain Bacteria; phylum Bacillota; class Clostridia; order Oscillospirales; family Ruminococcaceae; genus Ruminiclostridium_E. Next base: position 12,559 of record WRJN01000010.1, on the reverse strand, counting down.
CGGATACCGAAATGGGTTCACAAGTAAAGCAAATAACCGATGTTCGTGTAGTGCAATCTGATTATAGTTTGCTCGACCCAGACGGTAAGCCTGTAACTTCAACGACTTTTGAAATGTTGTTAAGGTCAGATTTGGTTGTGATTGGTGAATTCATTGAAGAATCACAAGGCGAAATTAGTCAGTGGTATGATGATTATGGCACACCATCACAAGGATTACCGCACTCATTCAACAGATTGAGGGTGATAGAGGTATTGCAGGGCAACATTGAGGTCGGAGAAATCGTCACGATTGACGAATCTTATGCCGTTGACAAAAACGGTGTTTTGCTAACGCTCGGTTCTCGTACTCCAATGAATCGGGATGACCGTTGGATTTTCTTTTTAACACACTTTGAAGGTGCGGTTGAATACTATGAGGCGATTAACCACAAACTTGGTGTTTCAATCGCTGAAAGCGAGCCTATATACGGAGCTCGAATGGATGCAGGCAAATACCCTATTCCTAATTCCGATATACTAAAAACAATGAATAAACGTAGTTCCTCAAGAATCACCCCCGTTGAAATTGAAACTGCAACTCTCGGTGTGTTCTACCGTGATGATTTCAACTTCGGCTTGTATACCGACATTATCAACCACTTCCAAATCGATTCGCAAAATTGGGTCAATCCGGGGAAGAGTTTTGATGCAAAGTTAATCGAAATGTTGCAGTAACACAACAAAACTCCCCCTCACACGAGGGGGAGTTTACACATTAGTACATATTCACACAGCCGCTTTAAGCGCGTCAACTTTGTCGGTCTTCTCCCACGAGACGCCGAGTTCTTCGCGCCCCATGTGTCCGTATGCCGCTAAGTTGCGGTAAATGGGTTTACGCAACCCCAACATCTCGATAATTGAGGCAGGGCGCAGGTCAAACACTTTATTCACCGCGTCGGCGATTTTGAGGTCAGTGAGACCGTCTGCGGCGGTCCCAAACGTGTCAACGAACACCGACACGGGTTTTGCTACGCCGATTGCGTACGCCAACTGCACTTCGCAACGGTCAGCTAACCCTGCGGCGACTACGTTTTTTGCAACATATCGTGCCGCGTACGCCGCGCTGCGGTCGACTTTAGTAGGGTCTTTCCCCGAGAACGCACCGCCGCCGTGCCGCGAATATCCACCGTAGGTGTCAACGATGATTTTACGCCCTGTCAACCCCGAGTCCCCCTGCGGGCCGCCTACCACAAATCGCCCTGTTGGGTTGACGTAGTATTTGGTGTCCGCGTCAAGCAGGTTAGCGGGGATTGTGGGCTTGATTACTTTTTCAATCACGTCTTTGCGGATTTGCTCAAGGGTCGCGCCCTCTTTATGTTGTGATGACACGACTACCGCGTCAACGCGGAGTGGCTTGCCGTTGGCATACTCGACAGTCACTTGCGATTTACCGTCAGGGAGGAGGTTAGCGACTTCGCCTTTCTTGCGTACTTCGGTCAGCCGCGCCGAAAGCTTGTGCGCTAACGAAATTGGCATAGGCATAAGCTCGGGCGTTTCGTTGCAAGCGTACCCGAACATCATTCCTTGGTCACCCGCGCCTGTGTCATCAGAGTCTTCAAGGGAGTTGTTGACGCCCTGTGCAATGTCGGGCGATTGCTCGTCAATGGACGTGAGAACAGCACAGGTATTGTAGTCAAACCCGAACGCTGCCGAGTCATACCCGATGTCTTTGACGACGCCGCGCACGATGCTCGGTATGTCGGCGTATGCTTTGGTGGTGATTTCGCCCATCACAAGAACCATGCCTGTAGTAGCACAAGTCTCACACGCGACGCGTGACATAGGGTCATCTTTGAGCAGTGCGTCAAGCACTGCGTCGGAAATTTGGTCGCAAATTTTGTCGGGGTGCCCCTCCGTAACGCTTTCAGAAGTGAATAATATTTTCGCCATGTTGATTGATTTCCTTTCGATTTTTTACTTATTTTTCCCGAACAAATCGCCCAATGCTTTGGCTTTCGACAAGTCTCCCTCAATCTTGAGTTTACCTGTCGTCAGTGCAATCAGCGGCTTGAGGTTGCCGTTTATCATCTTCATGAAGTTGTCGCTCGTCATGATGATGTTGGCTTGCCTGTCGTTATACTCCGCAGGCTCGATAGACAGCTTATCGTCTTTTAGCTCCACGTAAAAACAGCCGTCTAAGTCCTTGAGCGTAATTTGAATCGCCAAAAACGGCTTACCCGTAGGGTCGAATGCGTTTTCGGTGACTCGTGCACGTAAATCTTCAACAATGCTTACAACTTTCTCGTTCATAGTATCGTGTTCTCCTTATAATATATTATAGCGCGTTCTTACAATGCGTTTGCGTACAGCCCGATAAACGTGACCGTCGTTGCCGCCAAAACCCCGATAATCACCATGCACATGATGAACGCGCCTTTGCCAAAGAAGTGTTTCTCTTGCGGCGTTTCAGGTTCGGTTTTTGCCGCAGTCGGCGGTGGATACACAGGCGGGTACGCATACTGCGGCGGTGGTGCGTATTGCGGTGGTGGAGGCGCATACTGCGGATAAGCCTGTCTCGGAGGTTGTGTGTACTGTGGCTGTGTATACTGCGGCGCGGCTTGCTGATATGGCGGCGGCTGATACGACGGAGGCGGTGGCGGCGCAGTTTGTGTCGGCGTATAAGACGGCGGCGCAGATGCAGTCGGTGCAATCGGCGCAGTCGGCGTGCTTGTGAATGACGATGTTATTGGCGTGGGTGTGGGTGTATTAAACGACACACTCGACACCTTAGGCGTATCTGCGAACGACACACTCGGCGGCAGGCTGTGGCTCTCGATTTCGTGTGCCACCGATTCCGTTACCGCAGTCGGCTCATTTTGCGTGGGTGAGGACGGTGACGAATACGCCGCAGACGGCTCATAGCTCGGCGTTGAAGCAACGTCTTCATGTGTTTCATGTGTATTATCCGCATCGGGTGTGACCGCCTCGATAGCGGGTGGCGGCGTATATATGCTCCCCGTCACGGGCGATTCGGCGTCGGCTTTATCGGGCATCGCCGCGCTGATTTTGCTGCACGTCGCACATAATGAACTTCCGTTGGCGGCTAACCCCCCACATATTTTACAGTGCATATTTTTAACCATACCTTTCTATCTTCATCGTATATATAAAGCTGTTCTGATTTATATAGTTAGAAGTCATTTAATCATTCTGATATAGTGAAACAGAAATTGCTGTGCGATTCCCTCGACGCCGCGTGTACAATCCGGTAAGCCGTCGGGGTAATATCGGCTCATCACACGTTTAACCCAGACATCTTTGGGGAACGCTTGCATCTTGCCGAATCCGAACAGTAACACACAATCGGCAACCTTATCACCCACGCCGACAATCTTCAATAACTCGGCTTTAGCTATATTATACTGCATTTTTGCTACGTTGTCAAGCCTTATTTCGCCATCATTCACTTTTTTTGCCGCGTCGAGTATGTATCTCGTTCTGTACCCCGCCCGCAAAGGCGACAAATCAGCTTCAGTGAGCGCGCCGAACGCGCCGGCAGTCGGAAACGCACCATCACTTCCGAACAGTTCGCAAAGCGTTTCGATGATACCCGATATTCTCCCGATATTGTTGTTTTGCGAGATGATAAAGCTGATGAGAGTCTCGAACGGCTCCTGCCGCAGAACGCGTATGCCGGGCGCGTAGGCGGTTGCCGCGCGCAGTGTCGGGTCGTGGGCGAATTGGCGAATCAGTGCCGCATAGTTGGTTTGCGTGTCGAAGTAGTGTCCCCAGTATGCCTTGTCGCTTTCGTGAATCTCCGACAACATAAGCCCGCCGTCTACTTGACGCACTGTTGCACGGTGAGCCCCCGCAAATCCGCTGTATGAACCGTCTTGCGCTTTTTTCCAACGGAAACACTGCCCACAATTAAATGTCGAATCAAGGTCAATCCCCGGTGACTTTAAGAAGTATTCCATAATTTTTTCATTTTCCTATTGAAAATTTTTGCAATTGGTATTATAATGATTGATAGGAGGGTATATAAGGTCAAAACTAAATCTTTATGTCGCATCAAAAGTAGAAAGGTATGGATTGAAAAATGCGCGAGAGTTTACTTACAATCCCCGTCAATGAGGTGTTCGAGCCGCGGGAAGGGTGCCCGTTTTGTCGAATGCGTAACACAGTCGAGGCGCACATATGCGAGTACATAATGGGGGCGGCAATGATGGAGCCTGACGTTCGCATGGAGACCAACAAGTTAGGGTTTTGTCATCGGCATTTTTTGGACTTGCTCAAGCAAAGCAACCGGCTTTCTCTCGGGCTGATGTTAAACACTTACTTAAGCGACTTAAATGCCGATTTGTTCGCCAAAAAAGGCATACTTTCCGCAATCAAACCGGACAAGCGTACACAAAAAGCGTCCAAGGTTGACGAGAGCTGTTTTGTCTGCACTAAGGTTGACTGGGGCATGACGCATATGGTCAAGACGTTTTTCGTCATGTTTCGTGACGATTCCAAGACCGCGCCTGTGTTTCGCCCATTGTTCGCCGAGCAGGAATTCATTTGTATGCCGCACTATGCGTGGATTCGCGAGAAAGCCCCTGCCGCGCTCAGCAAAGGCGAGTTGACGGCGTTCTTAACCGCACTGGACACGGTGGTGGGCAACTATGCCGCCTCGCTCAACCAAGACGTTGGCGGGTTCTGCAACAGTTTTGACTATCGCAACGCCGGGAAGCTCCACACGCCTGAAATGCAGCACGTCCGCACGTCGGTCAACCGCAGTATCGAGTTTTTGACAGGGCGCAGTGTGGAGTGAGTCGTGTTACAACCCTACTCCGCGCTTTCAAATGGGGCTGACGCCCCAAACCCCCTCGTCTGCGGCGGGAAACCCGCCTTGACTCGCTAAAGCCCTCCTCCGTCGGCGAATTTATTATCGTTTTCGTCCGAGTCGGTATCGTTCAAAGTGAGTTGTTTGTAGTCGGGTGTGTCGGGATTGTTTTGGCAGAGTGCGTCGCGGATTTCGGTCAACAAAGCTATTTGAATATCGTCCTGCGATTCTTCTTCTTGTTTATTGTTTCGGCTGACTGTGTTGAGGAGTTTCACCATGAAAAACACGCTCACGGCTATGATAAAGAAGTTGATGACTGACTGAAAGAAATGCCCATAGTTGATGGTAACGCTGTAGTCCTCGAAAAAAGGGCTGTGTACGGTGAACGACTTTGCGGACACGTCAATCCCGCCCATCAGTACGCCTATTAACGGCGTGATGACGTTGTTGGCTAACGAGTTGGCGATTGCCGTGAACGATGTACCTACAACAACCCCGATTGCCATAGCGGTGACATTACCGCGTGAGATGAACTCCTTGAACTCCCCCGCGATGTTGTATGCCTGCCTGCCTGCTTTCCGCGCTGTTTTACGTGCGAGCTTGCGCGCGTTGATGACTTCATTCGGGATACGATTCTTTTTTCTTCTCATGTTTTCGCTATCAGACTTTCTTGATTGAATTTCCACGGTTTCTTTACTCCTTATCATATCATACCACGAAACTGTCACATTTGTCAAGAAAAATAATAATATGTAGTAATAAGTCAACCAAAAATTTGGACAAGACTTGTATATTTTTCATGTTTTAGTTCAGAATATTTACAGCAGAAACACTGCTACATCTAATCTTATTTGAAACGAGGTCAAATAATGAAACAAAATCTTCGCTTTTGAAGAAAAATTGTTTCATGTCACACGAGTGACGGAAAGGTATGGTATAAATATGTACATTAAACGAGGTGAAATCTATTATGCGGATTTGAGCCCTGTAATCGGGTCGGAACAGGGGGGAATGCGCCCTGTGTTAATCGTGCAGAACGATATAGGCAACAAACACAGCCCCACGGTCATTGCTGCGGCGATTACGAGCCAGAAAGAAAAGTCTCGCTTGCCGACGCACATCTCCCTCAACGCGCGCGATTGTGGCTTGGCGAAAGACTCGGTGGTGTTGCTTGAGCAGGTTCGTACGTTGGACAAGAAGCGGCTCAAAGAGCGCATGGGCGAGTTGGATAACAGCTCCATGGGCAGAGTGGACAACGCGCTGTCAGTGAGTTTCGGGTTGCATGACTGATTTGTTATACGTAAAAAATCCTACCGAAAATCGGTAGGATTTTTTTGCGGGCAGGTATTGACTTGCGCGAAATGTTGTGGTATAATAATATGTAGAGGCAGACCAAGTGACGGTCGCCCTCCAGTTTCAGACTAAATGAATAGCCGCCGACTTTTGGACAAGAGGGCGGCTATTTCCTTTTATTTACACGCGTAATGTGGACAATTAAGCCCACGACTGACCACAAGTTTTCACCCACGACCAGCAGAGTTATCAGAACAAGTTCCGATATATAGTCGATTAACTCCAAAATAGTCTCGCCTTTGCGATATATTTTTCGCTATACTGCGTTGAAAAATTCTTAAATAACGGCGGTTATTCGCGAATTTTTCGCCTTGTCTGACAAAAAATATTCTCGCAAAAACAAGCCCATTTTGAATTTAACCGACTATACTCAATTCGCATCACCTCCTCATCTTGATAGGATAGGGAGGGGGAACGACCGCCACCGTATTGGCTGCCCCCGAATGTTTTCACACTCACACAGAAGTATAGCATATATTGTCGAATAAGTCAAACAGGATTTTTTAGCGATAACCTATTGCAATTCGCGTAAATATATGCTATACTGTAATGTGATTGACTTGAATTAGTGAAAGGTATGGGTTCTATAGGATTATGGCGACTAGGCGAGTGGTGATGTTCGGGGAGGCGGGTCTACGTAAAAAATGCCGAGACGTGGAAGTGTTTGACGATAAACTGTGGGTCTTGATTGACGATATGCGCGAAACCATGGACAGGTTCGGGGGCGTGGGGTTAGCGGCTCCTCAACTCGGGATTTTGCGGCGTGTAATCGTCATTGAAGATGATGATTTACTGCATGAGTTTGTCAACCCTGTCATTACATTCATGAAAGGCAAGCAACGCGAAATCGAAGGTTGTTTATCATCGCCCGGTGAGTGGGGGTATGTCAATCGCCCTGCGAAAATCAAGATAAAAGCACATAATCGCTATGGAAAAGAATTTGAAACAGAGGCGGACGGTGTATTCGCCATCGCAATTTGTCACGAAGTTGACCACCTGAACGGGATTATTTTCACCGATATTGCCGACGAAATGGTAGACGACGAAGAAGAACTCGAAAAAGCGAAACGCGCCCGTAACCGTCGGCGCAAAAAGAAACGCAAGGTATAAGTATTGCAAGGAGGTTGGGGGGTTATGAAAATCGTATTTATGGGAACGCCCGATTTTGCAGTACAATCGCTTAACGCGCTGTTGGGCGCGGGACACGAAATCGCCGCCGTATACACTCGTACGGATAAGGCGCGCGGTCGCGGCAAAAAAGTCACCTTTTCGCCCATGAAAGAGCTTGCCTTAAAGCACGATATTCCCGTGGAACAACCGCTGACGTTTCGAGGCGACGACGGCGAAGCCGAAGTCGCGAAACTGCATGGGTATAACCCCGATTGTATTATAGTCGCCGCATACGGCATGATTCTGCCTGTGAGTGTGCTGAACATTCCGCGATACGGCTGTATCAACGTCCACGCATCGTTACTCCCTCAATATCGTGGAGCCGCGCCTATTAACCGCTGTATCATGGAGGGTCAGGCACAATCGGGCGTGACGATTATGCAGATGAATGAGGGGTTGGATACGGGTGATATGCTCGCAAGCGAAAGTGTGGACATTCCCCGGGACATGACAGCGTCGCAACTGCATGACGTGTTGGCAGATGTGGGCGGGCGGCTGTTAGTCGGCGCGTTGGGGCGAATTGACAGCCTTGTACCTGTTAAACAAGACGATTCACTCGCGACTTATGCCGATAAGATTACCAAATCGGAATGTGAGATTGACTTTGCTCGGTCTGCGAGAGGAATATGCGACTTTATTCGCGGATTGGCAGACTATCCTTGTGCATGGACGCATTATGAAGGGGTCAGAATCAAGGTGTATAAAGCGATTGCGGGCGCGGACGAGTCGGCAGGTGTGGTCATGCACCACAGCCATGGTGAAGCCGTGACGCTCACCGAGGTTCAGCCAGAGGGCGGTAAGCGCATGAACGCGTCGGACTTTTTGCGAGGTCTGAAATGAACGCGCGCAAAGCAGTCTTGGACTTATTGCTTAAAATGGACAAAGGCGGATATTCTCCGCTTGTGTTGGATAACGCTTTTAAGAAAAGCGGATTTTCGGACAGCGATAAAGGTTTTGTTACCGCTTGTTTTTACGGCGTATTGGAGCGGCGGCTCACGTTGGATTATGTGATGAGCAAGTTCGCCAAAGCCAAGCCTGACGCGCTGATTCGGGCGATTCTGCGTATGGCGTTGTATGAGTTACTATACATGGAGTCGGGCAATCATGCGGCGGTTAATGAGGCGGTGGAGCTTGCGCCTAAGCGCGCACGCGGCTACGTTAATGCAGTTTTGCGGAGTTTTTTACGCGCCGACCGTGATAGCGTGTTAGCCGAATGCGGCTTGTCGGTGGAATACTCCTGCCCCGAGTGGCTTGTGCGTAAGTGGCAGAGCGAATACGGTGAGGAGGACACGTTGCAGATTCTGCGGACAAGTTTGGGCAAACCGCCACAATACGACAGAGACGGATACGTTCAGGACAAGTCAAGCTATGAGGCTTGTGTGCTGTTGAATCCGCAGGCGGGCGACACGGTTTTGGACTTGTGCAGTGCGCCGGGCGGCAAATCGTTCACGATTGCGAAAATGATGAACAATCAAGGGAAGGTTATTGCCTGTGATATAAATGAGCGCAAGTTGGCGTTAGTCGGCAAAGGGGCGGAGCGGTTGGGGTTGTTCATTATTTCGACACGTATGAACGATGCCAAAGTTTTCAACGATGAGTTGCCCATGGCGGATAAGGTAGTGTGTGATGTTCCCTGTTCGGGGTTGGGCGTGATTCGCCGTAAGCCCGAGATTAAGTATAAGCCCGCGACGGAGTTCGACGGACTGCCGCAGATTCAGTCGGCAATATTGAATACGTCGGCGGTGTACGTCAAGAGCGGAGGGGTGTTAATGTACTCCACCTGTACGCTCAGCCGAGCTGAGAATGACGGTGTTGTGGACGCATTTATCGCCGAAAGAAAAGACTTCAATCTTATGGAGAAACGCACAACGATTCCGAGCGAGGACGGAGGCGACGGATTTTTCGCCGCGATTATGAGGAAAGCATGACTGACTTAGTATCATTGACATTGAGCGAATTAGAGCAAAGATTCACTCCCGATTTTCCGAAATTCCGCGCGAAGCAGGTGTTTGAGTGGCTACACGTCAAGCAAGTGCGGACGTTTGCGGAGATGAGCAACATTCCTGCGGCAATGCGAAAGACGTTGCAAGAGGAGTACACAATAAAATCGCTGACTTGTGTCAAGCGGCAGGTATCAAAACGGCAAGACACGGTAAAATACTTGTATGGGTTGTGTGACGGCGAGTCGGTGGAGAGCGTTCACATGACGCATAAGCACGGAGGCAGTCTTTGTATATCCAGCCAAGTCGGGTGTAAAATGGGGTGCGCTTTTTGCGCGAGCGGCGCGGACGGTTTTGTGCGGAATCTTACGCCGTCGGAGATGTTACTGCAGTTGTATGAGACGCAGCGAGACGGTCGAAAAGTTGACAGCATAGTCATCATGGGGATTGGCGAACCGTTGGATAACTTTGACAACGTAATGGCTTTTTTGGAGTTGTTGCAGTCGGGGCAGGGCATGAGTTTGCGGCACGTTTCGCTGTCTACGTGCGGTTTGGTTCCGCAGATTGTGCGGTTGGCAGAGTTGAAGTTGGGGTTGACACTTTCGGTGTCGCTACACGCAATCACCGACTCGGAGCGTTCGGCGATTATGCCCATTAACCGCAAGTACGGCATTGATGAGTTGCTCGAAACGTGTAAGAATTATTTTAGCGCGACAGGGCGGCGGATTAGTTTCGAGTACGCGCTGATTGATGGAGTAAACGACAGCGAGAGCCACGCGCGGCAGTTAGCGGAGTTGTTGTCGGCGAGAATGCCCGCTCACGCTTTTCACGTCAACTTAATTCCTGTCAACGCGATTGGGGCGCGTTTTACGCGCAGTGATAATGCGGCGGTATTTGCGGCGGTTTTGGAAAAGTTGCGCGTGAATACCACGGTTCGCCGGACGATGGGCGCGGATATTGACGCGGCTTGCGGGCAGTTGCGACAAGGAGTATTTAAAGAAGTATGAGATTTTTTTCAAAAACGGATATCGGGAAAAAGCGAACGGAAAATCAAGACCGCGTGTGGGCGGGGCAGTTGTCGGGTGAGGCAGTCGCTATTGTACTGTGTGACGGTATGGGCGGCGAGAACGCAGGCAGCCGCGCCAGCCAGATGACCGTCGATTTTGTGTCGGAACGCATTAGCGAGGGCTTTCGCGCCGACGTTAATCGCAACACCATTCGCAACTTGATGGTTACGTCAATCGTCGCCGCCAACGCGTTGGTATTTGATGAGGCGTTCAGCGACGTTAATAAACACGGCATGGGTACGACTTGTGTCGCAGTAATCGTACATAACGAGAGGGCATATATTATCAATGTAGGTGACAGCCGCGCCTATCACATATTCGGCGATAATTGCCAGCAGATTACCAAAGACCACACTTATATACGCGCACTGTTGGACGAGGGGGAAATAACGCCCGAGGAAGCGCGTGTTCACCCCAATCGCAACGCCATTACGCGGGCAATCGGGGCGGAGGCGGGGATTGTCCCCGATTATTTCGAGATTGATTTGCATAAGGACAGTATACTCTTGTTGTGTTCGGACGGTCTGCATTCCTACGGCGACGATACGGCAATTGCGGAAATCATCGTCAATAATCCGCGCAACAAGGCTTGCGATTTGCTTGTAGACTATGCACTTAAAAAGGGCGGTACGGATAATATCACGGTCGGGCTGATTGTCAATTAGTAGATATAATATATTTTTCATGGAGGATTAAAAAGGTTGAAATTAAATCCTCGCTAACTGAGGGGAATATTTTCATGTCACGTTGTTGGCAGAAAGGTATGGATTGAAATGAACAATTACATCGGGATTAAGTTGGACGGGCGGTATGAGTTGCTTGAGCTAATCGGCTCGGGGGGCATGGCAGAGATTTATAAAGCCACCGACACGGTGGAGGACAAGACAGTCGCGGTGAAAATCCTCAAGAACGAATTCGCGGGGAGTGATGACTTTCTGCGGCGGTTCCGTAATGAGAGCAAAGCCATTGCTCTGCTTTCGCATGAGAACATCGTCAAGATTTTTGACGTGGGGTTCACCGATTCTGTGCAGTTCATCGTCATGGAATACGTTGACGGAATCACGCTAACCGAGTATATCGAGCGTCAGGGCGTGTTAAAGTGGAAAGAGGCACACGGGTATATCGGGCAGATTCTCAAAGCGTTACAGCACGCGCATGACCGCGGGATTGTTCATCGCGACGTAAAGTCTCAAAACGTCATGTTATTGCGGGACGGCAGTATCAAGGTAATGGATTTCGGGATTGCGCGGTTCAATCGCGAAATAGGCAAGACCATGAGCGAGAAGGCTATCGGCTCGGTGCATTATATCAGCCCTGAACAGGCGCGCGGCGAGAATACCGACGAGAAGTCCGACTTGTATTCAGTGGGTATTATGATGTATGAGATGCTGTCGGGGACTAAGCCTTTCGACGGTGATGACGCGTTGGCAATCGCGCTTATGCACACCAATAAAACCCCCAAACCTCCGCGTGAAATCAACTCGTCAATCCCTGAGGGGTTAGAGGAGATTATACTGCGCGCTATGCAAAAAGACGCCGTTCAGCGGTATCAGACGGCAGGGGAAATGTTAGGCGATTTGAACGAGTTCGAGAAGAACCCCAGCATTATTTTCGAGTATAAGTATGCGTCGCCCGATGGGGACGTCAAGCACGTTGATAAGGCGGGTAAACCCGCCGTGAACGCGCTGTCTAAGGCGATTGCCGCGCCTATTATCGAACCCGAATTCGATGGGGCGAAGGGCGGTAACTTAGATAATGATGAAGAAGAGTATGACGAGGACGAAATCGGTGAACGCCGTTCGCCTATGCTCCCGATTCTGTTCGCTGTCGCGTCTGTGTTTGTCATTTTCGCAGGGGTTTTGATTACCTACGCCGTGACGCAACTCGCTACCGGACCCGGCACAACACAGGAAATGCCCTACATCGTGGGTAAGTCCATGGCGGAAGTAGACGAAGAGTATGAATGGTTGCAGCTTGAACCGTCTATTGAGTCTCACCCCACTGTTCCGCGTGACCACATTATCTCGCAGGATATTAAAGAGGGGACGAAAATCAACCCCAATCAACAGAAGGTCAAAGTCGTGGTAAGTAGTGGGCGCAAACTTGTTTTTATGCCCGATTTTACCAATCGACCGCATACTAAAGAAGAAATTGAGGCGGCGTTGAAGCGTGAGGGGTTGCAGGTAAGGTTTACAAGAGTTTACAGCGTTTCCGTTCCCG